>CANQBX010000125.1 GCA_947589095.1 uncultured Lachnospiraceae bacterium | reverse complement strand
TTCCTTGATGCGAACAACAACAATTCCGCTGTAAAAGAGGTTTACGCCACACTTCCTGCAAAAATGTGGCGTAAGTCTTTCCTTGTCGGCTGTCATTCTTATCGGTTCGAGTTGCCCGCAACGACCCATTCGCCGTCCCGCTTCTCCCAATGATGCGTCCCGCTCATGCGGTAGGTGCCTCTCGCACCGTAGGCGTTGGCGTTCAGCACTGATGTAAATGTAACACTGGCCGTGTCGCCATCCACTGTGACAATCGGGCTGTCAATGCCTATGGTGAAATACCGCAGATTGCCGTTTTCAATATCCGCAAAGTATTCCTCCCGCGTCTGCTGCTGTCCGCTCATGTGGGTAAAGGTCGCATCCTCCGGCACAAGCTCCCGGAGGGTATCCGTGTTCGCGTCGGTCATGGCCTGACAGTATCTCGCCTGCTGGTACAGCACCGCAAGCTGTTCGTCGCTCATACCGTCAAGGCCTGCGCCGATCAGCTCCACGTTTGGAAAATCTGAAAAATCAACTTGCTTCATGTCCGTTTCCTCACTGATCTCCACGATTTTGCCCTGCTCATTCCGTTGATAGTGTTTCATAAAGTCCCATGCAAGCTGGGCGTGGGGCTTTCTTGCCCAATGAATCCCGTCCTGCACAAGAATGAGCTGCCCGAATGGAGCGGTGAAACCGTCTTTGTAGTAGTTTGATACCGTCCAATCCTTTCCGTCAAATTGCAGAACTTCCGTGGAATCCGCCGGATAGCCCCAATACGGCGTGGTGCCATAGTCCGGCGTAAAGGATTCCGCCGCCATTTCATTGAACAGCATGAGGTCTGAAAGTGCCTCCTGCTCGTCACGCATGATTGCCATAGCTCCGCTGTCCGTGGCGTAGGTATATTCGTCTGTTCCCTGAATGATCTGGAACGGCATATCGTAATCCGCGCCCTTTACCCGCCAGTCTTGCATCCCTACCATCCAGCCTTCGGGGGCGATGGCGGCAAACAGCTCCGGGTACTGGTCGGTCAGTGCGACAGCAGCCGCGCCGCCGTTGGAAAAGCCGGTCACATACACACGGCTTTTGTCGATCATCGGATAGCGTTCCAGCGCATCTTTTACAAGTTCGGCAAAATAGTCGGTATGATTATATACGCTGTCATAGCTGCCGTAAAAAGGAGCGATCATCAGAAAGCCCTCTTTTTCGGACACTTCCAGCCACCCGTTTTCCGACACCTGTTCCTCCGGCGTTCCGCCTGTCCAGTGCAGATTCAGCACAAGCGGCACGGTTCCGTCCGCGCTGTCTTTGACACAGTTCGGTATATAGGCGAGGATTCTGTCCTCTGTTCCCAAATAGTAGGTTTCTGTCTGCATCCCTTCCGGTTCCTCCTTTTGCGCTACATCGGGCGATTCCGCTGCCGGCGTTTCTTCTGACACCGTCTGCGACGGCTCGGTGGAATCTGCCGGAGGTTCCGTCCCGGCGCATCCCGCAAGGCAGGCCAGTGCGAGGGCAAGGGCAAGCAGCACCGGGATTCTTCTCATAGGCTGTCCTCCGTCAGCCCCGTCCCATGTTCATCAGCTCCATGTGGGACAGAGCCTCGTCAATCTCCCGCATTTCATCCGGGGAGAGTTCAATATCCACCGCACCGAAGTTCTCTTTGACGCGCTCCTTTTTTGTTGTGCCGGGGATTGGCACAAGATAGGGCTTCTTCGTGATCTCCCATGCAAGGGTAATCTGCGCGGGTGTGGCGTTCTTTCTCTCTGCGAAGTCTTGAATCAGTTCCAACAGGCTGCGGTTCTGCGTCATGCCTTCTTCCTTGAACAGCTTCATGTCGTCCCGCCAGTCGCCGTCACGGTACTTGGTTTCTGCATTGTACCGGCCGGAAAGGAAGCCCTTTGCCAGCGGGCAGGCAGATACATAGGTCAGCCCTAATTCCTCACAAAGCGGGAAGTAGGTTGCTTCGTCCGCCGTATTCAGCAGAGAATAGACATTTTGCACCGCCGACAGCTTACAGACCTTATGAGCGCGGCGAATGTAGTCAATGGGGGCAAAGGAAACGCCCCATGTGCGGATCTTTCCCGCCTTTATAAGCTCCGCCATGGTTTCCGCCACTTCCTCCGGCTGCGTGTTCGGGTCAATCCGATGCTGGTAATAGAGGTCGATATGATCCGTCCCCAGCCGGGAAAGAGAGGCATCGATCTCCCGCAGAATGGAATCGTGGCTGCTGTCCAGCGTGAAGTTCTCGTCGATGATGCCAAACTTTGTGGCAAGCACGATTTGATCCCGTATGGGCGCAATCGCACGTCCGAGATACCGCTCGTTGTCCGCTCCGTAAAACGGCGCGGTGTCAAAAAGCGTATAGCCCACTTCATGCGCATAACGCATCAGGTCTACCATGGCCTGCTCCGGTTCTACCACGCCGTAGGAGTGGGTCTGTCCCATGCACCCGTAGCCGATGGCAGAGATTTCAATATCCGTATTTCCGAGGATTCTTGTTTTGCTCATAGAGGTTGCTCCTTTGTTATTCTAACATCTCCGCGCACTGCTTCAAAAAGTCCGTGATTTTCAAATGCTGCGGGCAGGCGCGCTCGCATTGCTTGCAGCCGATGCAGTCGGAGGCGCGGTGCCCCTCCGGGATAGCAGCATAGCGTTCTTTCGCCTGCGCCGTCTGGCCGTTTCCAAGCTGTAAGTTGGCGGCGGCAAAGATGTCGGGAATGGGAATCTGTTTCGGGCAGCCGTCCGTGCAGTAGTGGCAGGCGGTGCAGGGAATCTCCGCGGAATTGCCGAGGATTTTCTGTGCCTCGCGGATGATCTTCTGTTCTTCGGCGTTCAGCGGCTGGAAGTTCTTCATGTAGGAGAGGTTATCCTCTATCTGCGCCACACTGGACATTCCCGAAAGCACCGTGATAATGCCGTCCAGACTTGCGACAAAACGGATCGCCCATGATGCGGGAGATGCGTCCGGCGCGTAACTCTGGAACAGCTCTTTGACCTCTTTCGGCGGATTGGCCAGCTTGCCACCCTTCACCGGCTCCATCACAACAATGGATTTGCCATGCTTTCGCGCCATTTCATAGTTGGCGCGTGAGTTCACTTCCGGGTTGTTCCAGTCGGCATAGTTGATCTGAAGCTGGACGAAATCCACCTCTGGGTGTTCGGTGAGCAGCTTGTCCAGAAGCTCCGGGCCCGCGTGGAAAGAGAACCCAAAATGCTTGATCAGTCCTTCCGCCTTGCGCTCCTTTACAAAGTCCCATATATGGTACCTGTCGTACTTCGTGTAATTGTTCTCCATAAAGGCGTGCATCAGGTAGTAGTCAAAATAGCCCGCGCCGGTGCGCTCCAGACTCTTATAAAACTGCTCCTTGGCACTCTTTTCGTCGTGGCACATCATAAAGGCGTTGAGCTTGGTGGCGAGGGTATAGGAATCCCGCGGGTAGCGGTCAACCAGCGCCTTTTTGATGTCCTGTTCCGAGGTGCCGTACACGAAAGCGGTGTCAAAGTATGTAAAACCCGCCTCCATAAAGAGATCGACCATCTTTTTGACCTGCTCGATGTCGGTGCCAAGCACCTTTTTCGGTAGCCGCATCAGTCCGAAGCCCAGCTTCGGCGTTTCCTTGCCAAAATAATCAGACATTGTTTTCCTCCTGTTGATTCAATCGTATTTGGGCTTTTGGACGCCCAGCTTTTCTCCGGCTTCCTTGCAGCGCAGGAACCAGGCCATGTTTTTCGCCAGCATACGCAGGTTCCGTATTCCCTCCCGGTCCTCTCTAACCTCTTGCGGGGTGCTGCCATGCACCATATTCCAGTAGCGCGAGGAAACAATCGGCATGTGTCCCCAGAGAAAGAATTTGTTGATCTGATCCAGCGTAGCCGTTGTCCCGGCCCGCCTTGCGGATACCACAGCCGCGGCGGGTTTCAAATAGAAGCGGTTTTTCCCGGAGTGCAGGTCGGCAAAAAACGCCCGCCCCATGAAGGATGTCAGCGCCCCGGTCGCCCCGGCGTAATGCACGGGGGAGGCAAAAATAAACCCGTCATAATCGCCTGCGACTTGGAGAAATTCATTGACCCGATCTTCAAATACGCATTGGCCTAACTCGCCGCATTTGCCGCAGTCGATGCAGCTATAAAGCGGCTTATTCCCGATCCAGAACAGTTCTGCTCCGATGCCCTCTTTTTCAAATGTATCGGCAAGCTCTGTGAGCGCCGTGTATGTGCAGCCCTTTTCGTGAGGGCTGCCGTTCACCAATAGGACCTTCATCTTGATTTCCTCAACTCATGCTCTTAATATCCGTTATCAGAAAGCCATTCTGTTACGCTTTCCTTTGCACTGCCCGGGTCATTCTGTGCGGTGCTGCCGCGAATGGCAAGACCTTCTCCAATGGTGGAATCTGGGCAAAGCTCGCCAATCGTCCGATCCGTTCCGGCAAGCCCGCTGCCTCCGTGGGTGCAGAACGGAATGATCGTCTTGCCGGAGAAGTCATAGCTCTGTAAAAAGACATTGATAATGGTCGGCGTGTCGCCCCACCAGATCGGGTAGCCGAGGAAAATCGTATTGTAATTGTCCATGTTCTCCACCGTGCCTGCGATCTCCGGGGGATCGTTTTCCTCTTTCCGAGAGATGTCTAAAAGACCGTCATAGGTAGTGGGATATTCTTCGGTGGATTCGATTTTGAAGGTGTCCGCGCCGGTGGCGTCGACAATCATTTCCGCCACGATCTCGGTGTTTCCTTTTTCAATGACGCCCACCTCGTACTGCTCGCCGGCAAGGGAGAAATAGGCCACAAGGATATTGCTGTCCGACGCAGTTTCACCTTCATCCGCTGATTGCTCCGGTTCGTTCTCTGAGGGGGAAGCGGATTCGTCCGGTTCACTTTCTGGCTGCTGACTTGCATCGGGCTGGCTGCTTTCGGGAGCCACCGTCCCGGTAGGTTCCGAATTTGCCCCGCCGCCTCCGCTGCAAGCCGTAAAGGTCAACAAAAGGTAGGCGCAAAGGAAAAATGATAATATTTTTTTCATGGTGTCCTCCTTAATCCATGTATTCCGATCCCATATTGACATCCCTGCGATGGCCGTAAACGGTCAGTCCGGCAAGGGCGTTTTCCAGTTCCGTAAATTCCCCATCGGTCAGCTTTACGCTGCAGGCTCCGAGGTTTTCAAGGATACGCTCCTTGTTTTTGGAGCCGGGGATCGGCACCACATGGGGATATTTATGGAGCATCCACGCAAGGGAGATTTGAGCGTTTGTCGCGTTCTTGCGCTGCGCCATGTTGGAAACCAGCTCGATAAACGGCTGATTGGCGGCGATGTTTTTCTTTGAGAGCTGCGGCACCCATTTGCGCACATCGTCGCCTTGGAATTTCGTTTCAGCCGTCACCTTGCCGGAAAGGTATCCGCTGGCGATGGGCGAAAATGAAACGAAACCGATGTTATGCTCCCGGCAATAGGGAATCACTTTCTTTTCGTAGTCCCGCTCCATCATGGAGTAGATGTTCTGCACCGCGCTTACCGGCGTCACCCGATGCGCCCGGTCAATGAAATCAGTCGTCACCATGGAAAGACCCCAGCCGCGGATCAGACCGTCCTCGATGAGCTTTCCCATTCCTTCCGCCACCCGTTCCACCGGCACGACGGGGTTTATCCTGTGCAGATAGTAAAGGTCAACGTAGTCGGTTCCCAGCCGGTTCAGAGAAGCCTCCAGATGGCGGCGGAGTGCGTCGTAGATGTTCTTTGCTTCTCCTGTGCCGATAAACAGCTTTGTTGCGAGAACGACATCCTCCCGGCGTCCCCAGATGGCCTTGCCCACGATTTTTTCATTGTGTCCTGTCTCGGAAAGATACGGTCCGTATGCCTCCGAGGTATCCAGAAAGGTGCAGCCATAGTCCAGCGCCGCCCGAATCGCCTCAATGCTGGTTTCTTCCGAGGGGATTTCTCCGTATCCGTGGGAAAATCCCATGCAGCCCATTCCGATTTCCGAAACGGTCAGATTTCCGAGTTTTCTTTTGTCCATGAGATACCTCCACCACTAATTCTCTTGTGTGTATTATACCGCTTGCGCGATTTGACCTCCACACCATTTTTACAGCGAAAGAGGTTTACGCCACATTCTATGCTGAAATGTGGCGTAACTACACACGGGTTGATTTTTCCACACGAATGGTGTATAATAAAAGCAAGTGCAATTTGAATAGCAGGAGGTATCATTATGAACGACACGGGCAAAGAAGATCTGCGTGTTATCCGCACAAGGGAGGCCATTCAGAAAACCTTTGAGGAAATGATCTGCGAGATGGATTATGAGCAGATTTCCATAAAGGAGCTGACGGAGCGGGCGAGGATCAACCGTAAGACTTTCTATCTGCATTACAATTCTCTGGACGATCTTTTACGGGAACTGCAAAATGAAATGGCAAAGAGTTTTATCGAGCGCACCCGTGACCTTGAACGCCCCCGCGATATGGACAAGATCACACGGGAGTTCTTCCTGGTAAGCGAAGGCGCGGGG
The DNA here is from genome assembly GCA_947589095.1 of uncultured Lachnospiraceae bacterium. Lineage (GTDB taxonomy): Bacteria > Bacillota > Clostridia > Lachnospirales > Lachnospiraceae > UBA3402. The sequence goes on along the minus strand of CANQBX010000125.1, from coordinate 439 downwards.
CGGCTTCACGAACGCTTGATGTGCAGCGGCAGCTATCACTACATCAGCCGCAGAATCACAAACGAGATCATGTCGGAAACCTGGGGTGCCGATGGCAAGGAGAAACACGTCGATCCGTATGTCCAGAATGTCATCATGACTTTCGTTTCCCAAAGCACCATTGAAATTTATAAGCAATGGATCGCTGACGGGAAGAAGATCCCACTGGAAGAAATCATTGCGCTGACAACAAAACTGATCTGCAACGGTGTAAACGGTCTTGCTTCTATTTTTTAACCGGCGAACCGCCGAACACGCCGGAAGTGCTGACCTTATCAAGCTGTGCGTCGATGTTCGCTACTTCCTCCGCAGACAGTATAATGTTGCCTGCCTCAAAGTTTTCACGGATTCTCGCCACTTTGCGGGAGCCGGGAATCGGCACGATATAAGGCTTCTTGCT
>CANQBX010000124.1 GCA_947589095.1 uncultured Lachnospiraceae bacterium | reverse complement strand
ATCATTTTCATGTCCTACAGTCTGATCATGTGCGTGATCTGGGTGCTTCTGCAGTCGCCGGATCTGGCCATCACGGAAGCGGCCGTGGGCGCCGGCGTTACCAGCATTCTGTTCTTTGTGACGCTTAAGAAGATCCGGGCGATCCGAAAGGAGGATGACCGGGATGAGCAGGCGTAAGGACAATTATGAGAACAGCCGCTATTACAAGTTCAAGCGGTGGTTCGACGGAGATATCAATCTGCTGGAGGGCGTCACGGAAGTGACGCTTCCGGAGGACGATGAGACCGGGGCGGACGTCCAAACGGCGGATGCTTCGGATGGTCTGCCCGGAGCGGGGGGTTGCAAAGCGGCCGGGACAGACAGCGCGGGGGATATTTCTGCCCTGGAGGCGCGCCGCAAGGCATCCGAGGAGACCTATGGGCCGGAGGTCTGGCCCCAGCGGGAGACGGTTGATTACGTCCGGTGGCGCAGGCATGCCCAGGAACTGCTGGACGCCCGCATCCATCCGGCCGGAACCGGCGCGGCGCGTGCCTCGTTAGAAGGTTCGAAGAGTGACGGCATTGCATTCGACAGCGCAGACGGCGCAGACGGCGCCGGCCGTAAAAGAGCGGCGTCCGGTGCGGCGGCAGGCAGCGCGTCTTCTCCGGAACCGCTTGTCCGGGGAATGAAGATCTTTCAGTGGTTCTATATGGTCATGTCGGTGCTCCTGTGCGCGCTGATCATCGGCGTCTTTCTGTGGACGACGGTTCATCTGCCGCCCTTCGGAAACGCGGATAACCCGGCCAATAACGAGGTCCCCACCCGCTATATTGAGAGCGGCGTGGCGGAGACCGGCGCCATCAATTTCGTCACCGGAATGATCCTGGATTACCGTGCCTTCGATACCTTCGGCGAGTCCTGCGTGCTGTTCATCGCGTCCTGTTGCGTGCTGGTGCTTCTGCGCATCGACGCGTCGAACGGAAAGAGCCGCGCCAGGTCCAGGGGGCCGCAGGAGGACGACCGGCTGTTTGAGCCGAAGAACGATGTGATCCTGCAGCGGGCCGCGTTCATTCTGGTGCCGCTGATCCTGGTATTCGGCGTTTATATCGTGCTGAACGGACATCTGTCACCGGGAGGCGGATTCTCCGGCGGCGCAGTGCTGGGGAGCGGCCTGATCCTTTATCTGAACGCCTTCGGGTTTGCGAAGACGGAGCGGTTCTTCACCGAGAAGGTGTACCGCAGGGTGACCCTGTGCGCGCTGACCTTTTACTGTCTGGCGAAAAGCTATTCCTTTTTCACCGGGGCGAACCATCTGGAGAGCGGCATCCCTCTGGGGACGCCCGGCGCGATCCTGAGCAGCGGCCTGATCCTGCCGCTTAATATCTGCGTGGGTCTTGTCGTTATGTGTACGATGTACGCGTTCTACACGCTGTTCCGGAAGGGAGGGATGTAAGCCATGGCTCCGACACTGATGCTGAATCTGGAAGAGGAGGTGTCCATGGTCCTCTTCGGCGTGGGATTTACCATGCTTCTGCTTCACCGGAACCTGATCAAGAAGATCATGGGGATGAATATCATGGATACCGCCATTTATCTGTTCCTGGCGGCCAAAGGCTATATCGAGGGGAGAGGCGTGCCGATCCTGACGGACGGCGTGCAGGACGCCTCGGCCTATATCAATCCGGTGCCCAGCGGCCTGGTGCTGACGGGCATCGTGGTCAGCGTCAGCACGACGGCGCTGATGCTTGCTCTGACGATCCGGCTCTATGAGCGGTACCATTCCCTGGATCTGGATCAGATCCTGATTTCCATGAAAATGGAAGAGGAGGAGCAGCTATGAGTTTCGTGCAGAATTTTCCGTTCTTTTCCATTATTATCGCCATGTTCTCCGGCATCGTATCGTCGGTGCTTTCGGGGAAGAAGGCGAGGGCGGTCAGTATTACGGCGATTACGGTCACAACGGTTCTCTCGGCCTGTGTGCTCGCGTTCTGCTTAAGGACCGGACAGAGCTATACCTACATGATGGGACATTTCCCGGCGCCCTGGGGCAATGAGATCCGCGCGGGCGTCCTGGAAGGCCTGACGGCTGTGCTGTTCGGCGTGGTTATGTTTTTGTCGGTCGTCGGCGGTCTCCGTTATACGGAGGAGGATGTGGAACCTTCCAAGCAGAACCTGTTCTACATCATGATCGACTTAATGCTCAGCTCCCTTCTGGCGCTGATCTATACCAACGACCTGTTCACGGCTTACGTGTTTGTGGAAATCAATACCATTGCGGGCTGCGGACTGATCATGATGAGCCAGACCGGGCGGAGCCTGACGGCGGCCATCCGCTATATGGTTATGAGCTCCCTGGGCTCCGGTCTGTTCCTGATCGGCTTAAGTCTTCTCTATGATGTGACCGGCCAGCTTCTGATGAGCCCGGCGAAGGAGGCGGTAGCCCGGATCGTGGCGGACGGCAGCTACCAGATCCCGCTTTTGGTGATCGTGGCGGTGGTGAGCGTCGGCCTCGCGATCAAGAGCGGCCTGTTCCCGTTCCATTACTGGATCCCGGATACCTACGGCTACGCGACGCCTACGGCCAGCGCGGTGCTGTCCGGACTGGTGTCGAAGGGATATATTTTCCTGCTGATCAAGTTCTTTTACCGCGTGATCGGGACGGAGAACGCGGTCCACAGCCATATCATCAACACCCTGTTCGTGTTCGGCGTGGCGGGCATGATGTTCGGCTCCCTGCGGGCCATCATGCAGACGGACACCCGGAAAATGATCGCTTATTCGTCGGTGGCCCAGATCGGCTACATCTATATGGGTATCGGCCTGGGAACCCAGGCGGGGATGATCGCGGCCATTTTCCATATCTTCTCCCACGGCGCCACGAAGGCTTTGCTCTTCATCAGCTGCGTGGGACTTTACAAGGCGTCCGGCGACCGAACCGATTTCCTGGCGCTCCGGGGCAGCGGTTACCGGAACCGGCTGGCAGGCGCGGGCTTTCTGATCGGGGCTCTGTCCATGGTGGGATTTCCCATGCTGGCGGGCTTTATCTCCAAGCTTCTGTTCGCCACGTCGGCATTTGCAAGCCCGCACAAGATGCTGATCACGCTGATCGCCCTGGCGGTCAGTACGGTGCTGAACGCGATCTATTTCCTGCGTCTGCTGATCGGACTGTACCGGCCGACGAAGAGCGGGAGCTTTGTGGAGGCGGCGCCGGCGGAGCAAAGCGGCAGAGGCGGCGAGGCGGAAGCTGGCAGGTCGGCGAAGCTGGCGGGCCGGAAAAGCAATGGCGGCGTAAAGCCGGCAGAGAAAGGTGCCGGGCAGGTCAGCGGTTCCGCTGCGCTTGCGGCCAATCCGTGGACCATGCGGATCGCCATCGTGTGCTTCATCATTCTGAATCTGATCCTGGGATTATTCTCGCAGCCCATTGTCCGCGTGATCACGGACGGACTCGCGATGTTTGGATAAAAGGAGGTAGGGACAATGAGTGTATTGCTTCCGGTTCTCTGGCCGATCGCGGCGGGAGTCGCGGTTCTGGCGTATACAGGAATATGTAATTCTAAGAGGAAAGCCTCTGCGGGCAGCGCTGCTTCCGGAGAAACTGCGGCGGCTAAAGGCGTATCTGGTGGCGGAAATGCGTATGCGGCAGACACCGGGACGGTTTCAGGCGGTTTGTCAGGCACAGGAAATGCGTCCGAAACTGGCGCTGAGCCCGGCGCGTCCCACAGCGCCGCCAGTCATAGTCAAATTACAACGCTGGATCTCATTTACATGGCCGCGCTGGCTCTGGAGACGGTTCTTGTGATCCTGGCCGCGGCAGGCGGCGGGAGCGTGCGGCTGTTCTCCCTGACTGACACCCTGACGCTGGGGCTTCGCGTGGACGGCACGGGAAGTCTGTTTGCGGTGCTGACATCGATCATGTGGCTTCTGACCGGTATCCATTCGGTCGCCTACATGAAGCATGAGGAGTGGGCCGAGCGGTTCTACGGCTTCTATCTGATTGTCGTCGGCGTGCTGGTCGGTCTTGACTACGCGGCGGATCTGGTGACATTGTATGTCTTTTATGAAATGATGACGCTGACGTCCCTGCCTCTGGTGCTTCATGAACTGACGAAGGAAGCGGTCCAGGCGGGCATGAAATATCTGTTCTATTCGGTGGGCGGCGCGTTCCTGGCGCTGTTCGGGATCTTCTATCTGGCTAATGTGTGCGGCGATCTGAGCTTTACGGCCGGCGGCCGTTTCACGGCGGAAATGGCAGCGGGAGCGCCGCTTCTTCTGACGGCGGTCTTCTGCATGATCGTCGGTTTCGGCACCAAGGCCGGTATGTTCCCCCTTCACGGGTGGCTGCCCATCGCCCATCCGGTGGCTCCGGCCCCGGCCAGCGCGGTGCTGTCCGGCGTGATCACCAAGGCCGGCGTGATGGCCCTGGTGCGCATCATCTATTTCCTGGTGGGACCGGATGTGCTTCGCGGCACCTGGGTGCAGGCCGCATGGATGGTCCTGACGCTTCTGACCGTATTCATGGGCTCCATGCTGGCGTATCGTGAAAATGTGTTCAAGAAGCGGCTGGCCTACTCGACGGTCAGCCAGGTGTCCTATGTACTGTTCGGATTAAGCCTGATGAATCCGATCGGATTTACGGGGGCGCTGACCCATGTGGTATTCCATTCGGCCATCAAGACCTGCCTGTTTTTTTTCGCGGGAGCGGTGATCGTGGTGACCGGCTGGAAGAAAGTGGATCAGCTGCGGGGCCTGGGCCGCGTGATGCCGCTGGCTCTTGCCGCCTATACGATGGCGTCCCTGGCGCTGATCGGCATTCCGCCTTTCAGCGGTTTTGTCAGCAAATGGTATCTGGCCACAGGTTCCCTTGCTTCCGGCACCGGCGCCCTGGGCTTTATCGGACCGGTGGTACTTCTGATCAGCGCCCTTCTGACCGCGGGATATCTGCTGCCGATCATGATCCGGGGATATTTCCCGGGACAGGATTTCGAAGGGAAAGAGATCGAGGAGAGAGGGCTTGCGAAGAAGGAACCGTCGCTTCTGATGCTGGTTCCCATTGCGATCCTGGCGGCGGCGACGCTTTTGCTGGGATGTTTCCCGGGGCCGCTGGTGGCGTTTGTGGAGAAGATCGCGGCGGCGGTGATGTGATCATTTTGGGTTAGATAAGGGGAAAGGACGCGTGAGAAAATGACGCGTGTCAGGACAGATACCGTGAGAACGGAGGAACGATTCTATGTATGATCGGCTGTTGGCGGTGCCGGTATTTCTGCCCATCGTGGCGGGGGTGGCGCTGCTTGCGATGAACGGATGGATCCGCAGAAAGAAGCGGGAGAGGACCATGCAGTGGCTGGTGGAGGCGCTTGTGCTTATCAACAGCCTGCTGGTGGCGTGGCTGATCGCGGGCTGCGGCGGCAGGAGCGGCAGCCTGGTGCTGTTCCGGCTCTACGGACAGCTGACGGTCATGTTTCGGATGGACCGGATGGGAAGCTTCTTCGCGGGACTGGTGGCCTTTCTGTGGCCGCTGGCGACGCTGTACGCGTTCGAATACATGGAGCATGACGAGCGGCGGCCGGTTTTTTTCGCCTTTTATACGATCTCCTACGGAGTGACCCTGGGCGTGGCGCTGGCGGGCAATCTGGTGACCATGTATGTGTTCTATGAAATGCTGACCTTCGCCACATTCCCTCTGGTCATGCATCCGATGACCACGGAGGCGGCCAGGGCCACGAGGCAGTATCTGTACTATTCCATCGGCGGCGCGGCGTTCGCGTTCATCGGCCTGGTAACGGTTCTGGCCTATTCGGCTACCGGAACGACCGGCTTTGTGCCGGGCGGAATGCTGGATCCGGCGGTCGCGGCGGAGCACCGAAATCTCCTCCTGTTCGTCTATGTGCTGGCGTTCTTCGGCTTCGGCGTCAAAGCGGCGGTCTTTCCGCTGCACGACTGGCTGCCGAAGGCGGCGGTGGCCCCGACCCCGGTGACGGCTCTGCTGCACGCGGTGGCCGTGGTCAAATCCGGCGCTTTCGCGGTGCTGCGGTTTACGTATTTCAGCTTCGGAACGGAGATTCTTCGCGGGACCTGGGCCCAGTGGATCGTGATGGCGGCCGCCCTGGTGACGATCACCTACGCGTCTACCATGGCGGTGAAGGAGGTCCATTTTAAGCGGAGACTGGCGTATTCCACGATCAGCAATCTGTCCTATATCCTGTTCGGCGCGTCCATGATGAGCCCTCTGGGGCTGGCGGCGGCGCTGATCCATCTGCTGGCCCACGCGTTCATGAAGATCAGCGCGTTCTTCTGCGCCGGGGCTGTGATGCACCATACCGGCAAGAATTATATTTACGAGCTGGACGGCATGGGCTATCGGATGCCGGTGACGTTCGCCTGCTTTACGATCTCGTCCTTGTCGTTAATGGGAATCCCGCTGTTTGCCGGATTTATCAGCAAATGGAGCCTCTGCGAGGCGGCGTTGAGTCTGGGAAATGAGATGGGCGGCGGCGCGGGAGGCGCTGTGGGCCGGGTGCTGCCGTATATCGGCGTGGCGGTGATCCTGTACTCGGCGCTGATGACCGGGATCTATATGCTGAGCGTGGTGGTGCGGGCGTATTTCCCGGGGTTCGTGCAGCAGGTGAAGGAAGCCGTGGGGGGCGGCAGCGCAGGGAAGACTGCTTCAGCAGATTTGCAGGGAAAGAGCGGAGATGTGACTGTACATGACGGCAAGGCGGTTCAGGCAAAATTGGCTCAGGCCGGCCTGCGGGCGGACGCTGCGACTGGGGCGAAAGACGAAGCTAATCAGGACCCGAGTTGGCTGATGCTCCTTCCTCTCGTGCTCTTCGCCGTCGTGATCGTGGCGGTGGGGATCCACGCGGGGCCGGTGCTGCGGTTCCTGGCTTTGATCGGAGGTGAAGCGGGATGAATCAGGTGTGGATGGATGTGGTGATTCCCGGCTTCTGCGGCATGGGAATGCAT
>CANQBX010000123.1 GCA_947589095.1 uncultured Lachnospiraceae bacterium | reverse complement strand
CTGTATAAAGTAATCGCTGAAGTTTGTTCGGCATACTAATATTCCTCTGCACCCGAAAATCATAGTAATCATGTTTGCTACTGGCATTTTCAGTGACTCTTATCCTGGCTTTCGACCATATCTTCGTATTTACATCATCTTCCCACATTCCTCATTCTAAATAAGCCTTTCACCAATCCTTTCGATTCTCTGTATTCAGTATATCGGAAATGCCGTGAAACTGCAAGGGGGATAAAAGAAAAAACTGCAAAACCAAAAACTGCATTCTCTGGTGGAACCTTATGGAAATGCTGTCCAGTTACTCTGTACCATCCCAGGCATTGACCGCAACAGTGCAATCACTGTCATTTCCGAGATTGCTACTGACATGACGCAGTTCTCTAATTCAAAGCGTTTATACTGCTGGTCTGGACTGACTCCCGGAAATAATGAGTCAGCTTGTAAGAAGGAATCTGTCCGAATCACACGTGCCGGCATCTACCTCAAACCTGCATTGGTACAAGTTGCCCATGCAGCCGTGAAATCCAACAAGTCTCCTTACTACAAGGCCAAATATGAACGCATCATGAAACGCTGCGGCAAGAAACGTGCCATCATTGCGATCGCCCGGATGATCCTCACTTCCATCTTCCAGATACTGTATACTGGGGAAGTATGGAATCCGACCGATCTTTACAAGATTGACATGCCTGAACCCCGGAAAAACAAACAGAAGGAAAAGGCAATCAAGCAAGCCATGAAACTTTTATTGCAGAGGGGATTATGGAACAGCCCCCCACTTGCCTCTTAGCTTACTGTTTCTAAAATCAACCTTGTCTTTAAAAGCTATTTTCAATAGCTTGTTTCAGCATGCCTCTTTACGGCTGTCCTCTACTTTCTTTCGCACTACGCCCATCAAGGCGAGGTACCTTCAGTGTTACGTCCCCGGAGGTGGTGGTAAGGTTCCGGCTGTAGTGGACGCTGCGGTAGCCCTGGCGCTGCTCACTGCGCTCATAGCGGGCCGCCTGGGTCAGCCTCTCCGCCTCGGCCTCCAGCAGCTCGTTCAGCGTTTCTTCCACACTGTCCCAGATCAGTTCTTTAATTGCAAACGGTCACCTATGTAGCGGAACATGAATTGCTTGGAGGTGCCAACTGATGAAAAAAGCAAATGGATTAACCAGCTGAGATGTCTTCAATGAATACACGGATGTCCGCGATGACTTGGAAGATGTCCTTCTCTCCTATGAATGCCTTCAAAGCGAGATCGGGGACGCCATTGCGGAGGAATTAGAGGCTCTCCATAACAGACTGGCTGTCTATGACAGGGTCTTACGCCGTTGCAAAACAACGTCTTCGGACTAGGCAGGGAAAATGGAAGACTCCCCATTTAGCAACAAGTAAAGATACATTGGAAGTGGCAGTGGCAGCGCCACCTCCAAACAACATGGACAATAAAGACAACGAAGTTAGCAGTTCAGGGACAAACCAGATGATCTATTTATGGCCTTTCTGAGAGGTCAGCAAAAATAAATTACTTTTTAATAACTATTTTATAATTTCCGTAATAAAACTCCAATTCGTGATTGCGTTTGCGTCTCTCGACTTCTCGTTCAACATTCATAATATCATCTAAATCCATGACTACCTGTTTTTGAACCTCTACGGGATTGGTTGCAGGATTGAGTAACATACTTCCAATTCCGACAAACTCAACTCCGATCATCGCTAGACGATTAACTAACTTTAATTCCATACTTCACCTCCAAATATGTTTAAGAATAAAATCTTTACATCTAAGCAATATACACTAATTTTAAAAAATGTCAATATAGAAAGAAATAATATTAGCAGACTTTCTTTGGGCCTATGTGAACGTGCCCAACGCCTGTCCAAGATCAAGGCGAAAATCGCCTTTAACCTGACCAACCGGCAGCTCATCAGTTTTGGCGACGGCGGGCTGGTGGGGAATCCCGCTATACCGCTCACCAGAGGAGCCATGGGCAACACCGCCGCTCTGTTCCTGATGCTGGCCGTTATGCTCCGGCGTTCCTGCTTGCGATGTATGAGCGGGACGAGCTGCCTCTGGAGAAGGTGGCGCAGAACATCATCCGTGCCAAGCTCCTGCGCCCCGGACACCGGCCCTACAAGACGAAAAACATCTACGCCTCATTTGTGAAGAAGGAGGTTCCTGTTGCAACAGCAAAGAAAACCGGCAAAACGAAACGGAAATAAGCGCCGGGCGGTCCTGTCCGCCCAGTAGACCATCCCCTATGTGTGGATGCTCCCAAACGGGATGTGTCAGATCCCCGGCAAGATGTTCACCCGGACGATGGCCTGTGAGGACATCAACTACTCCGTAGCGTCCACCGAGGATCAGTCCGCCATCTTCAACAGCTGGAGCGCGTTTCTGAACTACTTTGATGCCTCCTTCCCGTTCCAAACTCACCTTTATCAACCGCCGCAATCACTTCGGCGGGCGGTACAAGATCAACATCCCCCCCGGTCCACGACAACTTTGACAGCATCCGGGCGAGTCCACTGGGACGCTGAAAGGCTAGGTCGCTAAGAGCAACAACGGCATCAACCGGGCCAAGTACATCACCTTTGGCGTCCCCGCTGACGATCTAACCGCCGCCCGCCCCAGCTGGGATCCTGGAGCTGGACGCGGAGCTGACTGTCACCATGAACATTTAGATCGTGGATCAGACCCGCGCCATCAAGACCATCAAAGGCAAGGTGAGCGACATTGTCCACATGAGGTGAAGGAACAAAAAAGGCGATGTGGACAGGGTATGACCCGGACATCCAGCCGCCCGACCTGATCTCCTTCTCCAAGGACGACGCCACCCTGCTGGCCGACCTCCAGTCCCGAAATGAACGAATGCTGCTGACGTTCACGGTGATCAATCTGACCTCCTCACGGGAACGGCTGGAAAACGACGTATTAAGGTATTCAGCGGAGAGCTTATTCGCTTTCCGCACGCGTCTCAGTATTCCGATCGGCGGAGCCACTTCCGACTCCTTTGTCTTAAGAAACCTGTTCAGATCCCATATACTTGCAATAACTACAATCGTAACCACCATGACGGTTCCTACCATCAGCCCGTTGATACACATAAAACGGCTGGCCGCTCCACGCATATCGAAAGAAGGGGCTCTCAGACGTCCCCATCTGCATATGATATATCCGGATATGTCATATAGATCGGAAATAACGATCGCTACCCACAGGGGAAGAAACGATGTGATGAACATATTCCATCTGAACCTTATATCCATAGCTTTCCTGTCCCCCGTTACAGCCGCCCTAAACGAGATCCCTATTCTCCCTCACAGGCATTGAACGCAGCACATTCTTCCTGCCACAATTCCATTTCATCGTGGATTTCCCAGCATAGACAGTCATAATCTTCCTTTTTTATCTTTCCATGCTCAAGCATGCATTGATAAAACTTTTTGATACTGGTTGCGGCAGTTCTGATCGTGCCGGGAGTTGACGAAAGATCCTTTCGGATAAAAAAGTCACCCAGATATCCGCCAAGCATATGTACGCCGTCCTCCATCGGATGAATGTCGTAGTGGAGCAGGAAATCATTGATATAAATATCCGCATTGGACATGTGTCTGCGGATGGTTCTCTCCGATAGTCCCTGGGCAGCCAGGTCCTTTTCAAACAGTTCAAGGAGACCGGCATTGATCTCCCTGATTCCACTGCCTTCATTTTCATATGCTTGATTTTCCATCATCATGATTCTCCTGACTTCTGTTTACTTATAATATCTCCAATTTGTGGTTCGCGTACTGAATAAAGCTTCTTTATCGTGAACTTCTAAAAAGTATCTGGATCTTTGAATTCTGCCCAAAACACTACTTATAAATCTTAACTATGATTGTATCACACTTGCTGTCAATATTCATCGCATGTTTCTTCAAAGCTTCTTCTATGCTTGACAAATACTTCAGATCACATTTCATACCAGATACCAGTATTTTGTAAGTCTTGTATTCCTCTCGTATGTACGCCGCATCTTCTTTCATGCCATAGAATTTTGCATAGTTTTCAAGAACTTCGATACAGTTGCTCAGCTTCCTGCACATCATAATTATCTGAAGCGATACTTTCTTCGTGTCACCATGTTCATCAAAAGAGTAAAATGCCGGATCTGAAACCATCGTTTGGATTTTTTCAACGATCTTTTCTATCTGTTCTTTTCTTTTGCGTTCATCACCCTTGTACTGCACAGCGTTAAACGCAATACCGATAGCTACCAATAATGTAAGCGCCTGCGCCAGGGAAAAGTTTAAGAAATTCTCCCTGTTCGCCACAAATGAATATATGCTGGCGGCAATGATCATAGCCACCAGCACAGCCTCTATTATAACAAACGCAATCCTCTTACATATTATAACAAACGTAATCCACTTCCACTTCATCCTGACAGCCTCTTATCCATTTTTCTTGTCTTTCGCTCTCAAAATATACCCGCGAATTTCAGCCTCCAGGGACGGCTCGTCATTTGAAACGAACTCCAAGGTCTCGTTCACTTCTTGTGGATCATAATCATATTCCCTGACAAGTCCCCCAAATGCTTCCTCCAGAAAAGACGTTGGATATCCATACCCTCCGTCCAGTTCGATAATCAGTTTTTCTCCTTTTCTATGCGCCTCATTATATTTCGGAGCAAGCTGCGTCTCCCGAAACTCCTCACCGGAAAAATCCCCTTCATATCGATATCTTGCGCCGGGTGTTTCACTAAAATCGTTGCAAATATTAATTTTCATAATCAACATCCTTTCAATGTATCCAGATCAATGCTCCAATAGTACAGTGTTCCCTGCATGGCTTCTTTTAAGTCTCCTCCGCGGTAATCCTCCATGCCGACCTCAACATCCGCCCTATTACTAACTATATGAAGATCTTTAATACTTTCATTCGCACGGTATTCACGAATTTTCGGTAATCCTTTCCCCCGGTAGTCCTGCTTTGTAGCGGTGCGGAATTCCCCATCTAACGCGGAAATCACATACTTGTTTTCTTCTTTTAATCCCAGAAAATCTACCCTTTCAGCAAAATTCTTTCTTACCGTTGAGGGTATCCCGCTCCCGGTATCCATGAAGATAAAGGAGACCTTTCCCTTTCCGTCATGCTCCACAAAGCAATACCATATAGGCATTAATACACCGCCTTCCTTATACGCATGCTTGTGGGTATTGGACATCAGCTCGATCATGGTATTGTACAGGAAACTGCACTTTCTGGTCGGAACATCCGCAATCCTGCAGACAAAATCCGACACCCTTTTTGCAGTTTTCGTATCGCACTTTCCTCCGGAAACGATCTGAATCTTATCCGTGTTTTTGTTAAGCCGCGCGTTTCCTCTGGGCTGTACATAATTATAAAATCCGGATTCCTTAAACTTCTTCCTTACTTCCCTGTCCGTTGGTTCATTGCCGGAAAAGCGAACGGATTTATCATACTTCCGGTCGTGATTATTCATTATGGCAAGAAGATACATCAGAGCGTCCGTCCGCAACGTCGTCACATCCTCTATATTAATAAACAACTCCTTTGAGGCTGTATTTTTCTTTGTCATCAGCGAAATAATCCGGTTAAAAAAATGTATTGTCTCAATCGGATTCTCTACGATACTGAATACAGGTGGGGCTTTGAATTCAAATATATGTGTTTCCGCATTATATTCAGGCCTCGTTTTCAACTCTCTCTCGAATATGACCCGCTGCGCATGCATCGACTTCCGCTTCTTTTTTCTTCTTGTCCGGCGCCGGAGATTTTTTTCATTCTGGCGTTTTTTCCATTCACGATATTCGGGGGTATTTTTTTTCATAGGTAACTGTCAATCATCCTTTATCCCACCATGTAATCAGCAATATGGGAACTGATATCATCCTGCCATTAACCTGTCATCAATCAATTTGGTGTTTTGTCAACTTTTCAGAAGAATCGGATACCGGCCCAGAATCTGTTCATCCCGTTTCATCAGCTTTGGACTTCCTGTCGCAAATTCCATAAATAAAAAGGCCCGCCAGCAAAGAAGATTCATCCAAAACAGCACCGAGAACAATGATATCCACGTTTCAAATCAATATGATTCTATATGGCAATAAGACTAATATGTAGTAAATCCGTCATTATAAATAGTCAGGCTCAGGAATCTCTCCTTCCAAAATACTCTCCAGCATTCCATTAAGCGGCGCTTCTTTGTATTCCTCCATAAATATGATTCGCGCTATTTCTTTGGCAACCTGCGCCTTACCTTTATTTCTTGTGTCAATTATTCGTTCTCCAAGCTGCGCAAATGAATAAATATATTGGAGAACTTTCTGCTGTTTTTCCAGCTTCTCTGCATCCGTGTCCTTTTGGCTGAGTATGGCGCGGGAAGCCATTACACATGGATCTCCCAACAGGAGAATAACTTCTGCAGGACAAAGTTTTCTGTTTGCCTTTCCTGGACTTATATGCTTTTTAGTTAACTGGGCTTTCTTCACCCATTCCCCCTTAGGGGTGAAAGCAAACGAATCCAACGGTCCCCTGTCGATTAAATGAATCCCACTGGTTATCCGCAATAATTTATAATTCTTCCTCCCCCACTGTTGGGCAATCCATTCATCAATATCATTTATTATACTGTCATCCACCTTACTCGGATCTTTTGCCATATCTTCCGGCATGAATTCAAGCCATTCGTCCTGGGTAGAAATATTCCTGAAGTGTGACAATGCGGTGCTTTTTCCCACAGCAACGGAACCCACAAGTACATACTTGTATGATTTATAAAGGTCTCCAATCTCCTCAACATACTTATCAAAATCGTCTTCCGCCATTTCAATCAGTTCAAACAATGCAGCTATTTCATGATTATTTAAAAACAAAGTTAGGTCAGTTTACAAGGAACTACACGCAGACCGTGAAACGGGCTGCTGACAACAAACGGCGGTATGCTCCCGGAGA
>CANQBX010000122.1 GCA_947589095.1 uncultured Lachnospiraceae bacterium | reverse complement strand
ATATCCTTTCCTGCAACACTAACGGCAACTTTTTTGCCGGGGTCTTTAGAAGTGGAAGTTAACTTTTCACTTCACTACAGTTTTCCGGCCCCTGCTGCAGCGCTACGATCGCTTCCCGCACGTTCCGTACTCCGATCAGCCGGATCTTCCCGGCAAACGCTGCCTGGTTCATCTTCTCCAGGCAGATCTGCGGCAGGATACAACACTCAAAGCCCAGCTTCACCGCCTCGCGGACCCGCTGGTCGGCCATGGACACGGCCCGCACCTCTCCGGAGAGGCCCACCTCTCCGAAGACAATGGTCTTCTCGTCCACCGGCCTGTCCTTCAGACTGGATACCAGGGCCATGACGATGGCCAGATCCAGAGCCGGCTCGTTCATCCTCATGCCGCCGGCGATATTCACATAAGCGTCGTAGCGCCCCATCTCATAGCGGCAGCGCTTTTCCAGCACAGCCATCAGAAGGTTTACGCGGTTGGCATCGGTTCCCGCCGCCGTACGCCGGGGGATGCCCAGATTCGACTGGGTTACCAGCGCCTGCACCTCCAGAAGGATCGGCCTGGTTCCCTCCATGGCACAGGCCACCACGGCGCCGGAAGCGCCTTCCGGACGGCCGTCCAGCATGAACTCGGACGGATTCTCCACCTCCACGAGGCCCTGCTCCCGCATCTCGAAGACGCCGATCTCATTGGTGGAACCGAAACGGTTCTTGACGCCCCGGAGGATCCGGTAGGAGGCGTGCCGGTCGCCCTCGAAATACAATACCGTATCCACCATATGCTCCAGCACCCTGGGACCGGCCACCACGCCTTCCTTTGTCACATGGCCCACGATGAAAACAGTGACGCCCACGCCCTTGGCAATCTGCATCAGGAGATTCGTGGATTCCCGCACCTGGCTGACGCTGCCGGGAGCGGAGGCCACCTCCTCCCGGTACATGGTCTGGATCGAATCGATAATGACCACGTCCGGCTTCGTCTCCAGGATCGTCTCCTGAATACTGTCCAGGCTGGTCTCACACAGGAATAAGAGCTCGCCGGTAATCGCGCCGATCCGGCCTGCGCGAAGCTTGATCTGCTTTAGCGATTCCTCACCGGAAATATATAGGACTTTGCTTCCAGAAGCCGCCAGATTCCGGCAGACCTGCAAAAGCAATGTGGACTTACCGATTCCGGGATCTCCGCCCACTAAAACCAGCGATCCGGCTACCACGCCTCCTCCCAGAACCCGGTCCAGCTCCGCATAGCCGGTAGAAGTCCGGTCCTTCTCTTCCGCCGTGATCTCCTCCAGCTTCGCGGGAACCGCCTTCACAGGAGGACGGATCTTTGCCGCAGCGGCCGCCGGCCCTTCCTTTTTCACCGTCGGTTCTTCTATAAATGTATTCCAGGCCTTGCAGGCCGGACACTGGCCCATCCATTTAGCCGATTCAAAACCGCATTCACCGCAGAAGAACGCGGTGGTCTTCGCTTTCGCCATGATGCCTCCCTTTTCACGCCGTCCGCCGCCGTGCGGCATCTTTTGCCTGACCGTAACGCTCTGCTCTCACAGAAACAAATCACCTTTTCATGATCCGAACCTGCGAAGGGATACCCTCGCTCAGCTCTACGGAGAAACTCAGCTTACCGCTCATATTGGTCCTCATGCCGCCTACGGCGAAATCATCCACGAAGACCTCATACTCCATATCCTCCTCCAACTGCACCGTGATCTGGGCGTCCTTATCGCCGTTTACCGTAAATTCCATGCTGACATCGTCCACACGCAGATGCTCTACCCGCGTCCCGGGTACAGACTCGTAGACGAACATTCCGTTCCGCTCCAGCTTCGTGATCTCATAGTAAGTCTTCACCTTATAGAGATCGCCGCTGCTCTCGAAATCCTCCACTTTTGCCTTCGTATCCAGCTTATACTCGCCAAAGCTGATACTTCCGTCCGCCTCTGTGCGGATCAGTTCCTGTGCTGCCATATTCTCCCCTTTCGCCGCTGCGCTTCATAATTCCGGACAATCTGCCCTGCGGCGGCTTGTTTTATTTCCATGCGCGCGGAACGCCGGTGACGTCCTGCACGTATTTCCATACGCGCGGAACGCCGGTGACGTCCTGCACGTATTTCCATGCGCGCGGGACACCGGTGACGTCCTGCACGTATTATACCGAGTATTCACGGAAATGACCAGTGAATTTTCCATAAACATACCGGCTATGCCTGCAGCTGCTTCGCCGCGAATTCCAGTCCGTCCGGGCCGCCGTCTATCTCCACCGAGTCGCCTTCCTTCACGATTCCGTCAAGGATCTTCTCCGCCAGCTGATCCTCCACCTGGCTCTGCAGCGCCCTTCTGAGAGGCCTTGCGCCAAACTTCTCATCATAGCCCTTATCGATCAGATAGGCCTTGCCTCCGTCGGTCACGGAAAGCTCGATACCCATCTGCTGCTTCGTCCGCTTATTGATGGACCTGAGCATGATATCAACGATCTTCTTCATATCCTCCCGGCTCAGCGGATGGAAGACAAGGATCTCGTCCACACGGTTGATGAATTCCGGCTTGAAGATCCGCCTGACTTCCTCCATGACCCGGTCCTTCATGAATCTGTATTTCTCCGCATCGTCGTCCACCGATGTGAAGCCCAGACGCTTCGGTGAAATGATATTCTCCGCGCCGGCGTTGCTGGTCATGATCAGGATCGTGTTCTTGAAATCGATCTTGCGCCCCTGGGCGTCGGTGATATGACCGTCGTCCAGCACCTGCAGAAGGATGTTGAACACGTCCGGATGGGCCTTCTCGATCTCGTCAAAAAGGATCACACTGTAGGGATTGCGGCGCACCTTCTCGCTCAGCTGGCCGCCCTCGTCGTAACCCACATAGCCGGGCGGCGAACCGATCATCTTGGAGACGCTGTGCTTCTCCATATACTCCGACATATCCACACGGATCAGGGCGTTCTCCGTTCCGAACATAGCCTCCGCCAGAGCCTTGCAGAGTTCCGTCTTGCCCACGCCTGTGGGACCCAAAAACAGGAAGGAACCGATCGGGCGCCTGGGATCCTTCAGGCCCACGCGGCCCCTGCGGATGGCTTTGGAGACAGCGGACACCGCCTCCTCCTGTCCTACCACACGCTCGTGGAGAATGGATTCCAGCTTCTTAAGACGCTCCGATTCCTCCTCCTCCAGCTTACGCACCGGGATCTTGGTCCAGCCGGACACCACATCGGCGATCTCGCCTTCGCCCACGACCAGCTTGCGGGTAGTCTTTTCCTTCTGCCAGCGGTCGCGAACCTTCTCGATGCGCTCCCGCTTCTTCTGCTGCTTTTTCTTGATCTCGCCTGCCCTCTCGTAATTCTCCGAGGAAATAGCCTGCTCCTTCTGCTTCTCCAGCGCCTCGATGTCCTTCTCCAGGGTCTTGATCTCCTCCGGCTCCACGAACACGGTCAGACGCAGCTTCGAAGACGCCTCGTCGATCAGATCGATCGCCTTGTCCGGCAGGAACCGGTCATTGATATAGCGGGCCGACAGCCGGACAGCGGCGCGCAGCGCCTCGTCGGTAATGGTCACCTTGTGGTGTTCCTCATAGCGGCCCCGCAGCCCCTTTAAGATCTCAAAGGCTTCGTCCTCTGTGGGCTCCTCCACCGTCACCGGCTGGAAACGTCTCTCCAGCGCCGCGTCCTTCTCGATGTACTTGCGATATTCCTCGATCGTGGTCGCACCGATCAGCTGGATCTCTCCGCGGGCCAGAGACGGCTTTAGGATATTCGAAGCGTCGATCGCTCCCTCCGCGCCGCCCGCGCCGATGATCGTATGAATCTCATCAATGAAGAGCAGCACTTCCCCGTCCTCCATGACTTCGGCAAGCACTCTCTTGATCCGCTCCTCGAATTCGCCCCGGTACTTGGAGCCGGCCACCATTCCGGACAGATCCAGCGTCAGAACACGTTTCTTAAGGATCGTCTCCGGCACGTCGCCCTCGGCGATCATCTGCGCAAGCCCCTCCACCACGGCGGTCTTGCCGACGCCGGGTTCGCCGATCAGGCACGGATTGTTCTTCGTACGCCGGCTCAGGATCTGAACCACCCGCTGGATCTCCCGCTTCCGTCCGATGACCGGATCCAGCTTTCCTTCCCTGGCCAGCGCCGTCAGATCCCGGCTGAAGCTGTCAAGCGTCGGCGTATTGGTCTTCGGACGGGATCCCGCGGCCGAACGCGTCCCCTGGGTGTCCTCACGCCCGGCAGCCGCATCCTCCCCCATGGCGCCCATCAGATCCACGTAGAGCCGCTGGATGCTGATCCCCATGGTATTCAAAAGCCGTGTAGCCACACAGTCATTCTCCCGGATCATGGCGATCAGGATATGTTCCGTCCCGATAAGCGGCGCCTTAAAACGTACCGCCTCCCGGTAGCTTCCTTCGATCACCCGCCTGGCACTCGGCGTATAGGTATTCTGCCCCGCCAGTCCCACCGGCTGGTTCCCGTTGATCAGATGGCTGATCAGTTCGATCACACGGTCCTCCCGCACGCCGCACTCTTCCAGAACGCGGGCCGCCACGCCGGTTCCTTCCTGCAGAAGTCCCAGAAGCAGATGCTCGGTGCCGACATAATTGTGACCCAGCTCCTCTGCCGCCTCCACCGCCAGTTCAATAGCGTTGCGGGCCTTCTCTGTAAAACGGTCTATCATATAAATGTATTCCTCCTCAAAGTTATCGTATCATGCCTCTCCGGACGTATCCCGCCGGGGATCATACCAGTTCCGGCAGCTGCTCCCGCAGATACTCCGCCCTGGCAACATCCAGCTCATCCTTGTCAAGCGGCTTCCTGGAGCGGCTCTTCAGCCCGGCCGCCTGAATGCCCAGGATCAGCTGGTAGATATCGCAGGGTTCCTTAAACCGGATCAGCCCGTCCGTACACCCGGCCATCATCTGAGACAGATAAGTCATGGCCTCCTTCATGCTGATCCTTCTGGCGTATCGGAGCACGCCGTAGGACTTATAGACCTCGTCTTCGCGGATCAGCCGGTGATTCGTATTGGCCATATCCCGGACCTGGTTCTCCTGCTCATCCAGCTGGACCGCCACGCGCCCCACCAGATCCACGATCTCCTGCTCGGTAAGACCCATGGTCTTCTGGTTGGAAACCTCGTAGAACGCGCCGTAATTCTCCCTTCCTTCCCCATAAAGGCCGCGGATCGACACGCCGAAGCGGCCCATGTCGGTAATCAGGGAAGCAAATTTCTTGCCTGTGGCAAGGCTCGGCAGATGGACGGTCGCAGCCGCCTTCATGCCTGTCCCCACGTTCGTCGGATAGGATGTCAGATATCCGTACTTCCGGTCAAAGGCGTAAGGAAACCTGGCGTTGACGAAATCATCCAGCTGGCTGGCGTCCTTCCACGCCTCGCCCAGCTGAAATCCCGGCTTCATCACCTGGATCCGTATATGATCCGCTCCGTTGAAGACCAGGCTCACATCCTCGTCGTCCGACAGATACATGGACATGGGTGCCTGCTTCTTAAGGATTACACGGTTAATGACCCGGCGCTCCTTCAGAAGCCGCCGGCCAAGCTCGCCGATCTCGGACAGATCCACAAGATCATACCGCATATTCAGCTGTCCGTCAATATCCTTTAATCCCTCGCACAGCCGCCCGACCATTTCCTTCGCCTGCTCATCCGTCAGCCGGGACGGAAATACATACTCGCTCCAGTTCCGCGCCAGCCGGACCTTGCTGCAAATGATATTCCTGCTGCTATCCATTCTTCTGCGCGCCTCCCTTCAAAGCCCGGATCCGGTCCCTCAAAAGGGCCGCCGTCTCGTATTCTTCTCTTCGAAGGGCGTCCTTAAGCCTCCGGTCCAGATCGGCGATCTGCGCTTCGGCGGACGCCGCCGGGTTGTCCTCTGCCGTACCCGGCAAATTCCCGAGCCCGCCCGGTACATTCCCGGTTCCGCCGGACGTAAGATCCCCCGCCCCGTCCGGAGCCGCGGCATCCTCACTGCCTCCGGTATTCTGATAAACGGGCCGCTTGCCTTTATGGCTCTCGCTGCCCTGCAGCTGCTTGATATTGTCATGGATCAGCACATCGAACACACTGTAGCAGTCGGCGCAGCCAAAGCAGCTGTTCTTAACGAATTCTCCGTAGGTCATGCCGCAGGTCGGACAGACGATCTGCTGGTATTTGTCCTGCTTCTGGGACGGCGTCTCCGCGCCCAGCAGCGCCGAAAGGAACTCGGCAAAGGGAAACTCGCCGTCAAATATAGCCGAATACGGTCCGAAATCCAGATCCCTGGCGCACTGGGAGCAGAAATGATGCTCCGTCTTCACGCCTCCCACTACCTCCGTGTACTGTACATTCGCCTCACGGATCTTGCAAACCTCACACAACATGTCAGATCCTCCACTTTATTCCTCAGATTCCTCCCGGTTGGCAATGGCATCGTAAACCTCATCCACCAGCCGGTGTACTTCCTCTCTCCCGATGCCCCGGCAAACCGCCTTGGCCATAGCCACCGCGATCTCCTCCTTCATCTCCTCCACCACGCGCTTACGGTCCGCCTCCAGGGCCACGACGGCCCCCTTCCTGCGGTCAAGCTTCACAAAGCCCTCCTCCCGGAGAACGGTATAGGCTTTGTTCACCGTATGCATATTGATGCTGACATATTCCGCCAGCTGGCGGACAGACGGAAGGGAATCCCCTTCCCGGATCCGTCCCGTGGCGATACCGAAGATGATCTGGTTCCGAAGCTGCATGTAGAGAGCCTCGTCGCTGTTAAAATCTACCCTCAAAATCATGTTCCCACCATCTTTCGTTATAACTGTTATAGCAATTATATAACAATTTTATTGGTCCGTCAAGATGGAAATATATTACGGGCAGGGCCTCACCGGCGTCCTGCCTGCATAGAAATCGAGTAGGAGGCGGTGATTAGCCGCCGTCCTCTCACACCACCGTGCGTACCGTTCGGTACACGGCGGTTTC
>CANQBX010000121.1 GCA_947589095.1 uncultured Lachnospiraceae bacterium | reverse complement strand
CCGGCGCTCGCCGGGATGATCCGGGTTGCGGAGACCCCGGGGCTGCGGCTGTGGCAGGACGCGGTGTCCGGCCGGGCAGTGTGCGGCTGGGAGTGAGGACTTGACAGGAGAAGTCCGATATTCTCGCCGGCTGAACAGAGCGGCAGCGACAAATTTGAGCGACAAATTTGAGAAAATGGATGCTTTATTTTCCCTCAATCCGATGATATAATACTTTTATTAGTACGAACGGTCAGAGGAGGTTAGAAACAATGGCACAGCACAATGATTTCACGCAGGGCGCCATCGTGCCCAAGCTTCTCAAATTCATGCTGCCTATTCTTGGCGCGCTGATCCTGCAGGCGATGTACGGAGCGGTCGATATCCTGATCGTAGGGTGGTTCGGCACCACGGCGGGCATCTCCGGCGTATCCACCGGCAGCAGCATTGTCAACCTGGTTACGTTTACCATCACAGGGCTTTCCATGGGCATCACGGTGCTGATGGCCCAGTACTTTGGCGAGAAGCAGGAAGAACGCGTAGGCAGGCTGGTGGGCAGCGCTATTTTCCTGTTCTGTATCATCGCTGTGGTTCTGGCGGTGGTTATGCTGACGTTTGCCCGGCCCCTCGCCATCCTTTTGCAGGCACCGGAAGAGGCATTGGACCTGACGGTGCTGTATGTACGCATCTGCGGCGGCGGTATTCTGTTTATCATCGCGTATAACCTGATCAGCAGTATTTCCCGCGGGTTGGGGGATTCCAATATGCCGCTGGTGTTTGTGGGCATTGCCTGTGTGGTCAATATCGTGGGCGATCTGCTGTTTGTGGCTGTGCTGCACTGGAATGTGGCGGGTGCTGCGCTGGCGACGGTTATGGCGCAGGCGGTCAGCGTCATCCTTTCGGTCATCATTATCTACCGGCGCAAGCAGCCCTTTGTCATGAAATGGGAATATATCCGCTTCAGTCCGGAGATCGGCAATTTTGTACGGGTGGGCGCGCCCATTGCTTTCCAGGAGATCCTGACCCAGCTTTCTTTTCTGGCCCTGTGCGCCTTCATTAACAGACTGGGTCTGGACGCGTCGTCGGGCTACGGCGTGGCCAACAAGATCGTGAATTTTGTCATGCTGGTACCGGGTGCCCTGATGCAGTCAATGGCCTCGTTCGTAGCCCAGAATGTGGGCGCGGGGCAGGAGGCGCGGGCCAGGCGGGCCGCCTTTACCGGCATGTTTATCGGCGGCAGCATAGGTATTGTGATCGCGCTGCTGGCATTTTTCCGCGGCGACCTGCTGGCAATGGTATTCTCCAGCGACGCGGCTGTCATTGCACGCGCTGCGGAATACCTGCGCGGCTTTGCGCCTGAGGCGGTGGTAACGGCGATTCTGTTCAGCTTCATAGGGTATTTCAACGGCCATCAGAAGACGCTTTTCGTAATGCTGCAGGGGCTTGCGCAGACATTTATCGTGCGCCTGCCCATGTCGTATATCATGAGCATCCGACCTGGCGCCAGCCTTACGATGATCGGTCTGGCCGCGCCGTGCGCGACGGTTTTCGGCATCGTGCTCAACCTGACTTACTTTATAATCCTGAACCGCAAAACGGCCCAAAACGCTGAATAGCGGATTGGTTCTGACTTGAAGAGAGGTTTTATTATGCAGCGAAGATATGCGCTTGTAACCGGGACGGACTATGGATTGGGACTCGCTTTGGCGGAGGAGCTTTTAGGCAGAGGGTATTTTGTCGTGGCGGCCAGACATGATCCTAAGAAAAAGCAGATCGACGGTCTGCGGGAAAGGAACATAGATTCTCTGGCGATCGTTCAGGTTGATATCGGGGACGACGAAAGCGTAAAAGCCATGCAGAAAAAGGTCAGGGAATTGGTGCCGCATCTGGATATCCTGAATGATACGGCAAGATTCTATATCTCTGCTATTCCCGTGCCCCCTTGTCGGAGGCATGACAAGAGAGAATCAAAGCAGATTGACAGGCAAGCTATCCGTTGATAGAATAAAGATGTCCTAACAGGACAAGAGGCACTGCAAAGCGGCAGGCGGTTGGCTAATATCCCTCGGAAGGGGGTGAAGCTTATGCGGATTACGTTACATATCGGTAAATTTACCGTTACGATTATCGTAAGAAGCAACTACCGCCACTCGGCCAAGTGACGGTAGTTAGAAACCTATTTTAATTACCCAATCGAAAGTCAACCGCTTGTCGCAGTGCTTCTTTCTGGTTTCATTATAGGTTAAACCTGCTGAAATGTCAATACCAACTGAAAGCATTTATGAAATGTCATGTAGGGCAGCAAATATTAAAACAGTCCGTCTCTTGACAAACTAACAGCGTTAGTGTACAATATACTAACGCTGTTAGTTTGTCAAGGAGGAAACTATGGCACGGCAAGGTTTGACCCGCGCGGACGTCATTGGGGCCGCGATAGAAATGATCGAATCGGAAGGACTGCACAACTTTTCCCTGCGGGAACTGGCTGGCAGGCTCCATATAAAGGCAGCCTCTCTCTATAACCATATCCGAAATATGGACGAACTTTATACGGAGATCGGCTACTACGTTATCTCGGAGTTAAAAAAGGTGCAGCTCGACGCCATTACCGGAAAACAGAGGGCGGAAGCAGTGAAAGCTCTGGCAGACGCCTATTACCGTTTCGGCAAAGAACGGCCGGAGCTTTATAAAGTGATCCTGTCGTTGCCCATGGTGAAGAATGACGCGATCCACAGGGCCGGTTTTGACATCGTGGAACCCATCATGAGCGCGATGGCCGGTTACCACCTGACCAGGGAGCAGATGATGCATCTGCAGAGGGTCTTTCGCAGCATTATGCACGGTTTTATCTCTCAGGAGGAAGCAGGGTGCTTTCGGCAATTCCCGGTTGACGTTGGGGACAGCTACCAGATGGCGGTTCGGGGATTTATTTTGCTACTGGAAAACTCAGAGAAAGAGGCACGAGGATGAAAGCAGATAAGACAGAACTTTTTGAAAAAATACCGGTTACGCAGGCAGTTCTGGCGCTGGTGGTTCCCACGGTGATCAGCCAGGTGATTACTGTCATCTACAATATGGCAGACACATTTTTCGTCGGACAGGTCGGCGACCCCAACCAGGTTGCCGCCGCGTCTCTTAGCCTGCCGTTGTTTTTAGTGACCACGGGGCTTGCCAATCTCTTTGGCATCGGAGGCGCCAGTCTCATCTCCCGAAGCTTGGGAGTGGGTGACACGGACAAGGCGCGGAAGACCTCCGCCTTCTGCATCTGGACAGCGGCCGCGGCCGCATTCCTGTATGGACTCGTAATATTTGGTTTCCGCCGCACAATTCTCCCTCTGGTCGGGACAGATGAATACACCTATGGATTCTGCAGCAGCTACCTTTTCTGGACGTTGACCGTGGGCGCGGTGCCGACCGTGCTGAACGCGGCCCTTGCCCATCTCGTTCGGGCGGAAGGATATTCCGGTCAGGCCAGTTTCGGTGTGGCTCTGGGCGGCTTTCTTAACATCGTTCTGGACCCGGTATTCATCTTCGGCGCTCATCTGGAGATCACGGGCGCTGCTGTGGCCACCATGCTTTCCAATCTGATCGCAATGTTGTACTTTATGGTCCTGATCCTGGGAAAGCGCGGGAGGTTCCATCTTACCCTGAATCCGGGATATTATTCCATCTCAGACGGCATCCCCAAAGAAGTGCTGCTGGTGGGACTTCCCAGTTCCATCATGAACGTAATGGGGATTTTCTCCAACATCACCCTCAATAAACTCCTTGTCAGCTACTCCAACGCGGCGGTAGCAGGAATCGGCATCGCCAAGAAGATCGATATGCTGGCCTTTGCCATCGCCAATGGTCTGAGCCAGGGAGTGATTCCGCTGATCGGCTATAATTTCTCCGCAAAAAATACCCGGCGTATGCGGGATGCCATCAAGGTGACGCTGATTCTGAGCCTTGCCGTTACGACGGTCGGGGCGGTCCTTTTATTTACCTGCGCGGGTCCCCTGGTACGGGCATTTATCAATGACGCAGAGACTGTGCGGTACGGCAGTATGTTCCAGAGGATCATCTGCATCACAGGTCCGTTTACGGCAATTACAACGGTCATTATTTCCATATTTCAATCGGTGGGACAAAAAGGAAAGCCGCTGGTGCTGTCCATGCTGAGAAAAGGCGGGCTGGACGTGCCGTTTATGTTCCTTCTGGACTTTCTGGGCGGCGCCGACGCCATCGCATGGGCGACGCCTATCGCGGACTGCGGCGCTATGTTGGTCGGCCTTCTCCTGTTTGTGCCGTTATGGAGGAAAATGGGGAAGGAATAAGCCGCAAAACCAGGGTAACTGACATAACTTATCATAATTTGCGAAAGCGCTGGAAGCCGGTAAAATCAAAGCTTCCGGCGCTTGTTTTATGTCAGTATGCAAGAAACGCGCCGGTGACGCGCTTTTTGTATTTCCATGCGAGCAGGGCGCCAGTGACGCCTTGCTCGTATTGTCCGAAATCAGAAAAGAACTTTAAACTTAATGAAATGTTTATAAAACTTTACCCAGACTCATTGACGCAGCTGGTATCCAAGTTTATAATTTGTTCTAAACAGAACGTTCTGTTTAGAACGATTAGAAGGAGGTAACCGTATGAATATTCCAATGCGTCTGTGGGATCTGCAGCAGCCGCTCCGCTCCCTTTATACCCTTTGCGTAGAACCGGTATGCCGTGATTATGGCGTGACCAGGACGGAACTGGATATCCTGCTGTTTCTGGACGGCAACCCGGATCATGATACCGCCGCGGAGATTGCGGATCAGCGGTGCCTGGCCAAATCCCACGTGTCTACGTCGATTCAGTCACTGGAGAGGAACGGATATCTTACCCGGCTGGCAGGGCGGGCAGACCGCCGGCTGATCCATCTGAGACTGTCGGAGAAGGCTGCACGTGTCGTGAGGGCCGGCAAAGACGCGAGGGATGTTTTCCTGGGAATTATTACCGCAGGGCTGGATGAAGAGGAGCGGGCGCGGCTCCATGCCTATATCGAGAAGATGGAAGAAAACATTTTCTCCTATCTGGCAGTCAGCGGAAGATAGCGGGAAACATAAAAAGGAGAGCGAGTCTTATGGAAAGTAAGCAAAAGGGCGGCGCGAAACCGTCTCCGATGGAGCAGCTTGCCGCCTTTATTGTGGATAAACGCAAGGCATTTTATCTGCTGTACATAGGCCTTGCCATTTTCTGCGCGTTCGCGAACGGCTGGGTTACGGTCAATGACGACCTGACCAGCTATCTTCCGGCGGAGACGGAGACCCGCCGGGGCTTAACGGCGATGGAGGAAGAATTTGTCACCTTCGGCACCAACCGGATCATGGTCGACAATATTTCCTACGCGAAGGCGGAGGAGCTGGCCGGTCGGCTTGAGCAGGCGGACGGCGTCAAATCTGTGGAATTTGATAACACAGAGGATCATTATAAGACCGGCGCGGCCTTATTTTCCATTACCTATGACGGTACGGCCGAGGATCCGGTCAGTTTAAGCGCCCTGGAAGAAGTAAAAAAGGTTCTGGAAGGCTATGACGTTTATATCACCGGCGACACCGGCGATTCCGCTTCGGCCAGTCTGGACGCGGAGATGCAGGTAGTCATGCTGGTGGCGGTGGTCATCATTCTTCTGGTGCTTCTGTTCACGTCCCAAACCTACGCGGAGATTCCGGTGCTTTTGATGACCTTCGGTCTGGCGGCCCTGCTGAATATGGGAACGAATTTCCTGCTTGGCGAGATCTCGTTTGTCTCTGATTCCGTAGCGGTGGTTCTTCAGCTGGCGCTGGCCATTGACTACGCCATCATTCTGTGCCACCGGTATACGGAGGAGAGAACCCATCTGGAGGCCAGGGAAGCGGTCGTCATTGCCCTAAGCAAGGCCATTCCGGAGATCTCAGGCAGTTCTCTTACGACCCTGTCCGGTCTGGGAGCCATGTGTTTCATGAAGTTCGGAATCGGCAAAGACCTGGGCTTCGTGCTGATGAAGGCCATTGTCCTGAGCCTTCTGTCCGTATTCACGTTTATGCCGGGGCTGCTGATGAGCTTCAGCCGCCTGATCGACCGGACCCATCACCGCAGTTTTGTCCCCCGGATCACTCTCTGGGGAAAGCTTGTTGTAAAACTCCGGTTTATACTTCCGCCGGTTTTCGTGCTCGCGCTCGCCGGCGGGGCGGTTCTGTCGAACCGGTGCCCCTATGCCTATACCCAGAACGGTCTGCCTACCTTTACGAAGAATGAGAGCCAGATCGCCCAGGAGAAGGTGGATGAAACCTTTGGCGCCCAGAACACCCTGGCAATTCTTGTGAAGGCCGGGGATTATGAGAAGGAAGGCCGTCTTCTTAAGGATCTGGCCGCTATGCCCGAGGTGGAGTCAGTCCTGGGACTGGCGAATGTGGAAGCAAAAGACGGCTACGTCCTTACCGACCGCCTGACTCCGAGGCAGTTTGCGGAGCTTACGGATCTGGATATCGAGGTGGCAAGGCTTTTGTATTCCGCATATGCGGTGGATCAGGAAACCTACGGCCAGCTGGTGTCAGGCGTGGACAGCTACAGCGTTCCGCTGCTGGATATGTTTCTTTTCGTTCATGACCAGATGGATGAAGGGTACGTCACGCTGGATGATGAGATGACGGATGAGATCAATGATCTGTACAGCCAGCTCATGGATGCCCAGCTTCAGCTGAAGGGTACGAATTACAGCCGTCTGGTTCTTGAACTGTCATTGCCGGAGGAGAGCGATGAGACCTTCGCGTTCCTGGATACCCTCCATAAGACGGCTGCACGCTATTACGACGATTATCTTCTGGTGGGAAATTCCACCAGCTGCATGGATCTGTCGTCCTCCTTTGCCAATGATAACTTGATGATCAGCATCCTGACCATCGTCTTTGTGATCGTGGTGCTGATGTTCACGTTCCAGTCGGCGGGACTTCCGGTGCTTTTGATTCTGGTCATCCAGGGCAGCGTCTGGATCAATTTCTCATTTCCGTATCTTATGGATGAGAAGCTGTTCTTCTTAAGCTA
>CANQBX010000120.1 GCA_947589095.1 uncultured Lachnospiraceae bacterium | reverse complement strand
ATGTAAGGACCTTTTTGGTTACATTACGAGGTTAATTATACTTCCTATAATGGAAATTAGAGGGGTGGGGGAAGAGGATGAACCGACTATGGGATTATGCGACAGAATATATCAAAATGCTGACAAATTTCAGGTATTATTCCGGTCAAAAAGAAACGGCCATACAGATTCTTACCGTATGACCGTTATACATAAATGATTGAAAATATCCTCATGATCAGGATTTTTCGATTATACTAGGATGCTTCTTTAGGTTTCAGGCGGCATTACTACCATTTGCGACATTGCACAACGTTTTTTGTCATGGGCCAGCCCCACGCAGATCGTCTCGCCGGTCAGCCCGACATAGTATCGGTTGTCGAGGAT
Organism: uncultured Lachnospiraceae bacterium; assembly: GCA_947589095.1. Classification (GTDB taxonomy): domain Bacteria; phylum Bacillota; class Clostridia; order Lachnospirales; family Lachnospiraceae; genus UBA3402. The sequence goes on along the minus strand of CANQBX010000120.1, from coordinate 6,858 downwards.
CTGACGCAGTGCGACATCCTTTAATGTATCAATGTCCGGTCCCTGCTTAAACTCAACAATGACATTGGGATATCCCGGAAGAAGCGCTTCCAGCGTGATATCGCTCCTCCCATAACCGGATTCAAGATTGCTGCTTACACGGTAAGCTCCCCGCAGGGAAATGCACATTCCCAGAAAGAGCATATGGTAAGCATTTTCCCTGGCATCCATATAGCTGGTGCAGGAAATAACCACCATCTGGTAAAGAGAAAAGAACCGGTCGAAATCCCGCCTCATCAGCGCATCGAACATCTGCTTTAAGTCAAGGACTTCGATGCCGGCTATTTCGGACACCAGATTATTGAATTCCGCCATCACCTCGCCGTTCGGGATCTTCACCACGGCCGTTTCCGGCGTTTCCCGGCGCACAACGGTCAGGTAGCCCGCATTTACCAGAAGCCCCCAAAGCGTGTGATTGCTGTCCCTTTCCGCGTAGGAGGTATCGAGCGTAAGCCAAACCTCGGTTTCTTCTCCGGCTGCAAGCCGGTCAAAACGGTTCCAGAAATTCTGGTTAGCCCTGGACATAGCGTCCCTTACCAGGAAATTGGCGGATGTCTTCACCCAATAATTCTCCAATTGTCCGCGCTTGGCATAATTGAGGATGGACCAGGGGTTGTACATGCTGTTTCCTCCGATTCGGTAGCCGTCGTACATCCGCCTGACATCATCATTGAGGGCAAGGCCATAATCCTGTAGAAGCAGCTCCGTCTCCTTCTCATCCAGGCCGAAATATCGCGCGTACTGGGGGTCGGTAACAGTATAAACCTGTGTGTTATTGAATTGGGAAAAAATGCTTTCCTTCGCCACGCGCTGTACGCCTGTGAGCAGCGCCTGTCCAAGGCTTGAATTGCCTTTCATGGCCTGGCCGAAGAATCCGGAAAAGAACGGCTCAACCGGATCATGATAACCATATTCATAACTGCTCATGATCGGCTGGTCGTATTCGTCGATCAGCAGCACCGGCGGAATCTGATAAAAGTTCTTAGCGGCCTCGGTCAGCATCCGTATCGCCGGCGTCAGCCGGACGAGGGGCGCCTTAGGATCCCTCAGCGTTTCGATCATACCATAAAAGTCACGATACTCATAGGAATCCTCCGCCCAGTGGCCGCGTATCTGCTTTTCATAGCGGAGGTACTCCCGGTACAGCTCCATCTTCAAAAGCTGGCACAGATCTTCCTCTGATGCGGCTTTGCAGTCCTTTAGGGTCAGGAATATTACCGGTCTGGAATTGATTTGTCCGGCATATGGGGTTGCCATGATCTGCAGGCCCGCAAACAGCGGTCTGCTGTCCCTGGAGATATCGAAAAAGGCCTGCAGCATCCGCATATTCATGGTTTTGCCAAACCGCCGCGGTCTGGCGATCAGGGCGGCTTCGTCCTTCATTTCTATGAAGTCCTGTATCATCAGGCTCTTATCCACATAGTAATAGCCTTCACTACGCACCTTTTCAAAATCATCAATGCCGATCGGCAGCGGTCTGCCCATAAGCCTCATCCCTTCTCTACCCACATCTCTTTCAAGCCGTCTCAGACAACCGTTTCCACGATCTCGCTGTCCCTGTACCTGACAGCAGGGACGTCCGGCGTCTTATTCCTGCTTTCTTTACATCTCCTGTCTATAGTATAATCAAAAGCATCTTTTCCCGCAAGGAATTCTTTTCGATTATCCGTGAAAAGCCCAAACGATACTGTGGCGATTGCGGATGCGATGCGGGTATATTACACATCAAAATATATCTGCGATATCCTGACAGCCGAACACGGAGATACGCTTCAAAGGGAGCGAATCAAAAACGCCATATAAAGCGGGAGCGTCAGGATCCGGTCCGACCGGCCCACATTGTAATCGCCCAGCTTGATCGCCCTGTTTACATGGTATTTCTCCGGGTGCTGCAGGATCGTTTTCGTACTTTTGGTGTTTCCGGTTGTGGCTTTCACCTCCACCAGCGTGCATTCCCCCTGATAGCGGATCACGAAATCCACCTCCAGCCCGCTGTCCTTATGGTAATAATATAACCTACGCCCCATCTTCGCGAAAATATCCGCGATCAGGTTTTCAAAAATAGCCCCCTTATATCCATAAAGATTGCCCTGCAGAATATCATACTGCGTGCCGTCCTCCAGCATGCTGACAAACAAGCCGCAGTCCCGCATGTAAACCTTAAAGATGTCCTCCAAAGCGTTCCCATCCAATGGGAGTTCCGGAATGGAGAGATTGTAACACCGGGAAATGATCCCGGCATCCTCAATCCACTGCAGGCTGCCTGCATATTTGGATGCGGCAGCGCCTTTTTTGACGACCGAATATTGAAATTTCTTGTTCTCTTTGCTGAGCTGCTTCGGGATGGATTGGAAACATTCTCTGATACGGGACTTATCCTTTTTCTCCGCGTACTTTATCATATCATCCTCATAGGAGCGGACAATATCCCTCTGGATGCGCAAAACCTCATCCATCCGCTTTGTATTCACAAAGGTCTGCACTGCATCCGGCATACCGCCCACAACCACATACTGCAGAAGCAGCTGTCTCATGCGGTTGTGCAGTGCCTCCGGAACCGGCGTTTCCGTTTCCATACTCTTTTTCAGAACTTCAATGACCGGTGCCTCGATTCCGCAGGCCCACAGAAATTCTTCAAAGTCCAGCGGGTACATATCGATCACTGTTTCCGAACCTACCGGGATGGATTTCGGCTCCTTGCCGTATCCCTTCACCCCGAGCAGGGAACCTGTTCCTATGACGTCGAACCTTCCGTCGATCCGAAAGAATTTAAGCGCCGTCCTCGCTTCCGGACAGTCCTGTATCTCATCCAGCACAAGGACGGTCTTCCCCTCCTCAAATATGGCTTCACTTCCCAGCAGGGCAGACAGAAGCATAATGATATGGTCAATTTCCAAAGAACCGGAAAAGACAGCGGCATAGTCCGGATTCTCAAAGAAATTAAGATAAACGACATGTTCATAATTTTTCCGGGCAAAATCCAGAACGGAAAAAGTCTTACCGCACTGGCGGCATCCCTTTATAATCAGCGGTTTATGATCCGGCGTGTTTTTCCATTCGGTGAGGCGCTGTTCAATTTTTCTTTTCAGCATAACGGGATACCTCCTGCTTGTAAATATGGACTTATTATATCTTGTCTATAAAACTTTTTCAAGTGAGATTCGTGAAGTATATGTAATTTTTTCAAACGACTTTTTTCGACAAGTTTAAACTTTTTCTTTTTCAAGAAAAGCTGACGTCTTTATCCGCGCTTTTCGCCGCCCTTGAACATCCTGCATAATGGTATATTTTTATGCCATTATCATGCCACAAGTCCGCTTCTTCCCCCACCCCTCTAATTTCCATTATAGGAAGTATAATTAACCTCGTAATGTAACCAAAAAGGTCCTTACATAAGGATCAAAAAAGGAAAAAGGAGAGTGCATTATTATGAGAAAGCAAACAAAAATTGCTGCACTGGTATCTGCAGCAGCACTGTTGGCTATCGGCGCTTCCATGACAGCACTTGCTCAGCCCGGCTGGAACATCGACGCAGCCAGCGGCACGGCAACCTATCATGACCGGTATGACGACGTGGAAACCGATGTGTGGCACACCTGGACCGATGGTAAGTATTACTATTTCGGCGATGACGGTTACATGGTAAGAAGCCAGCTGGTCGAGTACAATGAGGCCCTGTACTATGTGGACAGCACCGGCGCGAAGGTAACCAACCAGTGGGTACGTCTGGACAACGAGAACGGGGATACCGTAGGTGATAACGAAGTTTCCAACATCTACTACTTCTTCTCTGATGGCACCGGCAAGGCGAAAGTGAACGGCTCTGCCACAGTGCGTATCAACAACAATACCACGGATACGGCGAAGTTCTTCTTCGATGATCAGGGACGTATGCTGAGCGGATGGCAGACCATCAGCGGCAGCACCTACTACCTTGGCGAAGAGACCGACGGACGCGCGGTGACCGGCTGGCAGCAGATGGAGCCGAACGCAGAGTTCGAAGATCCGTATGCGCAGGATCTGGTATGGTACTATTTTAACGCAGATGGTACCCAGGTTAAGAGTGCACGCAAGTATTTGGCTGTTTCCACTGGAGCGAAGTACTGGTTTGCATTTAATGCTGATGGTTCCATGGTAGATGCTAACTGGAGCAGTGTTGACATTGCAACAGCTAATTATGGCGGTGTTAGTGTCAGCGCATATTATGCAACTGATGGATATCAGAAGGGTACAGGATGGGTACAGGCAAAATTGACATCCAGCAGTGATACCAAGTGGTTCTATCTGGATGCGAAAGGTGTTCCGTTCAACTACAACAAGACAAAAGCCATATCAAGCCCAGCTGAAACTCAGGCTGACACTAAGGATAAGGCTGGTGAGCGGATAACAGCTACGGCACAGGCTTGGAAGGCTGCAGAGAATACATTTGATAGCCCCATCTATAATGTAGCTGCTAAGGTTATTAAGAATAAGACCTATCTGTTTGATGAAAATGGTCAGATGTTAAGCGGTGTCTACAAACTGACCAATGTTTACCGTGAGGGCAGTGCAAACTGCTTGGGCGGAGACGCAGATGGAGAGATTTATTACTTTGATACAGCAGCAGCCACTGAAGGTGCGATGGCTGTTAATAAGAAGATTGAGACCACGAATGATGATGTAACCTACAACTACAGCTTTGGCAGTGATGGTGCGGCCGCTACGGATACGATTGTCAATGGCACTCTGTACGGGGCAAATGGTGTAAGAATAGATTCTGAGACTGGCACCTGGATGGTATACACGATTCCCAAGGGTGTAGAAATTACATCCGATAAGAACACGACAACAGCGGGTGTAAAGGACAAAGACGACAAGGATTATGGTAAGGTTGATACTATCAAGGAAACCAACAAAGAGGGCAAGCCGACCAAGATCATCGTCAATACCAATGGTCGTGTGAAGGAAAGTGGCACAGTTATCATTGATGGTACAAAGTACTGGGTCAAGAGCGCAAGCGCAAGCGATGTAGCTAAGGTTGAGCATGAAGGTGCTACTACCGTAGATGAGAAGTGGAAAAAAGATGACAAAGCTTACGTAGTTGTTATGGAGACCCCAATAGGCTAATCAACAGTATATTGCAATTTTGTAGATTTAAGCCAATCCAGGCGGCGGGAAATCCCGCCGCCTGAACCTTTTTGTTGCTTACATCTTATATCTTATTCGGAAGAAATATCATTATTCAACCGGGGCTTCGTATACGACAACATACGCCTCGCCGGCAATTGCCTGTGGATCTAACTTCTTTGTTCCATCCGGATCTTCGACTGCTTTTCTTTCTTTTGCTGAGATATCTTTAATCCAGTACTTCCATCCGTCAATGGTAACTGTACCATACTCTTTCACCCGGCCATTAGCGTTAACAATGATTTTTGTTACCTCTTCATCCTTATACTCAGGCATAGCGTTTTTGTAACTTCCTGCGGTTGCATAAGTAATGGAGTTCTTGGCCTTATCACTCTTGATAGCGTGATCATTCTTCCCAATCTCAACTACCATCCAAGTAGTATCAAGAGCATCCACACGCTTGCCGTTCTTACCATACAGGGTGCCACCCTTGACGATCTCGTACTCTGCAGCTACACCATTACTATCGAAGCAATAGTTGTAGGTCTCATCGTCGGTTGTTACAGGAATCTTCTTATTTGTAATCTTAGCGCCTTCCGCAGAACCGCCGGCTGTATCGAAGAAATATATATCGCTTCCCGTACCATCGCCGAGTTTATTGGCGTTTCCTACACAGTTAACACCGCTAAGTCTGTAAAGCCCTGTCAACATTTCTCCGCCTTCATTGAACAGATAGGTCTTACCCTTGATAACTTTTGCCGCTACCTTATTTGCGGTTTTATTTGTATTCTGAACCAGTTCAAACTCGCCAGTAGCCTCGTTCCATTTTTCAGCCTTTCCTGGTTCGTCAGCATTCGCACCGGTTGCCTGAGTTCCGGCATAGTTGAACGGAACGCCCTTCGCATCAAGATAATACCAGATATCATCCTTCAGTACCCATCCGGAAGTCTGGTATCCATCGGGCTTATAATAAGCCTGCACTTCCACATCACCTTTTTTAAAGGACTCTGCATAACTGGCCAAGCCGATAGGACTAAAATCATCCTCTACCAGAACACCATTGTCATTAAATGCAAACCAGAACTTCGCCCCTGTGGAAACAGCCAGATATTTGCGCTTACCTTCAACACGTTTGCCATTATCAAAGTAATACCATACCTCTCCATCCTCGTAGGGATGATCCGTATAGTCTGCAATTGTGTCCGGATCCTGCTCCATCTCAACCCAGCCCGTTCTCATGACACCGTCGGTCTCTTCGCCAAGATAGTACCGGGCACTGTTGTTATTAGAATCCACAATAGTCTGCCAGCCACTCAGCATGCGGCCATTCTCGTCAAAGATGAATTTAGCCTTTTCGGTCGCTCCATTATACTTCGGGATTTCCTTCGGACCACCTGTCAGAGCTATACCTTTTTCGTTAAAATAGTAGTAAATATAAGATACCTCTTTGCCTCCTACGGAGTCGCCCTCGACATTGTCAAAGCGAACCCACTGGTTGGTGACCTTTGCTCCGGTGCTGTCTACATAGTAAGTATTGCTGTTATAGTCGACCAGCGTACTTCTTACCATGTAGCCGTTGTCGTCGAAGTAATAATACTTACCGTCGGTCCAGGTTTCCCACACATTGGTCATCGGATCGTCATACCGGTCATGATAGGTTGCCGTGCCGCTGGCTGCGTCGATGTTCCAGCCGGGCTGAGCAAGTGCTGTCAT
>CANQBX010000119.1 GCA_947589095.1 uncultured Lachnospiraceae bacterium | reverse complement strand
GGATAATAGTAGTCTGTTTTCGGAGGTGATTATTCAATGCTGGATTTTTCCAAAGTGTTAGATGTATTCAAGGACTATCTTCAATGTGACCCATTCTATGAGGTGGTTTCCACCAGTCATGGCTACACGCTGATGGCCTGGGAACCAGCCAGGAAACAATGGTACAATGCTGAAGTCATGGATACGCCGGAGATGCTCGCAGCGGCTCTGCTTCGTGCTTATGCAGAATACCTGGAAGATCAGATAACCGGGAGTGAGCGAGATATGACCAAAGAGGAGCGGGCACAGGTGGATGCTAAGTGCGAAGCCCTTAAAAAGAGTTGCTTCACATAGTCATCCATATAGAAGAAATTCTCAATGGAATAGATTTAAGGCCCTGCGCTGATTAAGTTTTAGCGTGGGGTCTTAAATTTTTAATATTACAGAATAATCTTCCACTGGACGGTTTTAGTCTAACGAGCGGTCATCTTTCGCCGATCTGGCCTTACAAATCCCTTTAATCGTTTCGCAAACAATGATGAGGTCATCTTCATCTACATCATCCAAAAGTTTTTCAACCTGTCGACGTTGTGTGCTTTTCTTTGTTTTTTCCTCTGGAAAAAAGAACTGATCCACTGAAACATTAAAAAGGGTAACAAGTTCATAGAACACCTGCAAACTTGGGTGCTGTCCATTATTTTCAATTGATAAGAGATAGCGCGGGGCAAGATCTAAGATTCCAGCAACATACTCCCTTGTCCAATGCCGATTCTCACGAGCTTTTTTTATCTCTTTTCCAAATTCTGAGAAATCATAAGGTTTATCCGACCTTACCATTACATATCACCCTATATCATTTTACATTTCCAGTCGGGTGCAATAAACGAGCATACATATCACATAATGTAAGATTATATATCCTGCCCCGAATTTACATACTTCAGCAAAACTTGCCTAAACGGGGTAACGGTAATATAATGAGGCTTATAAATTTTCGATATTAGGATTTTCTTAATATTTTCTAATGAGAAAAGTAATTTTTATCCATGTACGTTATGATAAAATTAAAAGGTCAAATCGACCGGCTTGAAAAGGGGGCCAAATAATGGCAGAAAAGATACTAATTGTTGATGATGAGCCAGAAATCACCGACTTAATCGAACTTTATTTGAGCAATGAAAACTATACTGTATTCAAGTTCTATTCTTCAAAAGATGCTTTAGTCTGCATAGAGGATACGGAAATGGACTTGGCAATCCTTGACATTATGCTGCCTGATATAAATGGTTTCGCACTCTGCCAGAAAATCCGAGAGAAATACACTTATCCCGTTATCATGCTCACAGCAAAGGACGAAGAAATTGATAAGATTACCGGCCTGACCCTTGGGGCCGACGACTATGTGACGAAACCGTTTCGCCCTCTGGAATTGGTAGCCAGGGTGAAGGCCCAATTACGGCGCTACAAGCGATATAATTTGAGCAAAGCCGAGGACGAAACTGAATCAATCATAATACATTCCGCATTAGAAATGAATATTACCACCCATGAATGTACATTAAACGGGAAACCACTGGTCCTCACCCCAACGGAGTTTTCCATCTTGCGGATTTTATTGGAGCGAAAAGGGATGGTGGTCAGTTCAGAAGAACTGTTTCACGAAATCTGGAAAGATGAATATTACAGTAAAAGCAATAATACCATCACTGTCCATATTCGGCATCTGCGAAAGAAATTAGGTGATACAGTGGAGAAGCCAAAATATATCAAAACAATGTGGGGAGTTGGATATAAAATTGAAGCGTAAAATGTTAAAGGCTTTGTCTGCCTCTCTAATCATTCTGTCCGAGGTTATCCTTTGCTTTGTAATTTTCTATCTCGTCGATTATGTTTGGAATGGTTCTTTTGTTGATTGGTTTGATGCGAATTATATGATAACAACAGAAGATGTTTTTTTGCCGGACGTCGAAAAAACCTTTGTGATACATAGACCTGATTGGGAGAAAGTTAAACTTCTTCTCTTATTGGTATTGATTGGATGCGCTGTTGCAGGGACAGTTATTGTTTTCGGCGTGGCATTTTTATATGGAAAGATAGAAAAGCGGAAAACTGTTGCGGATATCAGTCAATTGCTCCACACACATATAGTTGGGGGAGAATCTAATGAAACCTTCGCCCAGGAGTACCCTGAAATATCCGCACAAATAGCAGAAATCAAATCGGCTATGCTGCGGAATACGCAGGCTCTCCAAAATGAGGCAACACGGAAAAATGATTTGGTCGCATATTTAGCACATGATTTGCGGACACCGTTGACTTCTATCATCGGCTACCTAAACTTACTGGAGGAAGCTCCAGATATGCCGCCGGAGCAAAAAGCGAAGTACACCCATATTGCCTTAGAAAAGGCATATCGCTTAGAAAATCTAGTCAACGAGTTTTTTGAAATCGCCCGATATAACTTGCAGCAAATTGATATAAAGAAAGAAAGTATTGACCTCTACTATATGCTGGTACAAGTAACAGATGAGCTTTATCCTCTCCTTTCTGCCCGTGGAAATACTGCTGTCCTGCGAGCTTGTGAAGATTTGACAGTTGACGGTGATCCAGACAAGTTGGCCCGCGTATTCAATAATATTTTGAAAAACGCAGCAGCATACAGTTTTTCAAATTCAGAAATCATTATTTCTGCCGAAAGGGAAAACAATCAAGTAATAATCCATTTTCAGAATCAAGGCCCGACAATTCCGGCAGACAGGCTTTCTCTTATTTTTGAGAAGTTTTACCGACTGGATGAAAGCCGCTCCTCCGAGACAGGAGGTGCAGGGTTGGGATTGGCAATTGCGAAAGAAATTGTTGAAGCGCATGGAGGGTCAATTACCGCTCAAAGCGAGGACGGTGTGACTACATTTACCGTTAAACTGCCAGCTCTAAATCAGTAAAACATTTATACAAAATTAGGAAGTTCTTAGGAAATTCACAACTGAATATTAAAGCATAGAAAGCCCCTGTTCAGTATGATAAATGCTGGCAGGGGCCTTTTTGCTCCTGCTCAAAAACAAAAAGGGGTTTGAAAATCGTGGTCAAGAAAAATGTGGCCGTCCTTTTTGGCGGCTGCTCTCCCGAATATAGCGTTTCTTTGGAATCTGCTTATGCCGTAATCAGCCACATGGACAGGGAAAAATTCACCCCTCTCCCGGTCGGTATCACCCAAGAAGGGTACTGGTTTTACTACGCTGGAGAACTCCAGAAAATCCAGGATGGAACATGGATGGATTCTGAAGATTGTATTCCCCTAGCGGTATCGCCGAACAGAGGGAAGCATGAATTGCTTATACTGCGGGACAGCAGGATAGAGAGAATCCATGTTGATGCTGCCTTTCCTGTCCTCCACGGCAAAAACGGGGAAGATGGTACAGTACAAGGTATTTTTGAACTGGCAGGAATACCTTTGGTGGGGTGTGGAGTGCTTTCTTCGGCTCTCTGCATGGATAAGGACAGAGCGCACAAGCTGGCCCGTGTTGCCGGAATCGCTGTTCCAAGATCCTATGTCTTGACAAAAAATACGGATGCAGACAAGGCTCTGGCCTGGGCGGAGGACTTAGGCTTTCCGTTGTTTGTCAAGCCTATCAAGGCCGGCTCATCCTACGGCATCACAAAAGTCATAGACCGAGACCAGCTTGCTGCCGCTTTTAAGCTGGCTTTCTCTTACGACAACAAAGTTATCATGGAAGAAGCCATCACAGGTTTTGAGGTGGGCTGCGCAGTGATGGGAAATGACACGTTGACCGTAGGAGAGGCAGACGAGATAGAGCTTACAGACGGATTCTTCAATTTTACGGAGAAATATACGCTGAAAACTTCCACGATTCATGTCCCTGCCAGAATCTCCGCAGATATGTCGGCAAGGATCAAGGATACAGCTAGGGTTATCTATCGGGCGCTGGATTGCCGTGGCTTTGCCCGTGTAGATATGTTTTTAACGTCTGACGGAAAAATCGTATTTAACGAAGCTAATACCATTCCTGGTTTCACAGCACACAGCCGTTACCCCAGTATGATGAAGGCGGCGGGGATATCCTTTGAACAAGTTATCACAAATGTGATTGAATTGGCGATGAACGAATGAATAATCTAATTTTAGTCAATGGATGTCATCCATACTTGCCAAGTGCAGAGCTGAATTTGATTCCTGTCCATAAAAACTATCCGAATGTTCTGCTGGAGCGAGAGGCATCTTTAGCTCTCACCCGTCTCATGGATCAACTGGATGGCTGGCGATTTATAGTTCCTGTAAGCGGTTGGCGCTCCCAGGAAGAACAGCAACGGATTTGGGATGAATCCATTCGGGACAATGGCCAGAAATTTACGCAGCAGTTTGTGGCTTTACCCGGCCACAGTGAACATCAAACTGGGTTAGCAATAGACCTTGGATTGCTTCAAGCTAAAATAGATTTTATTTGCCCGGCTTTCCCCCATGAAGGAATCTGCCAAAAATTCCGGGAATTGGCCCCTGCGTATGGTTTTATTGAACGCTACCCAAAGGATAAGGAAAAGATTACTGGCATTGCTTACGAACCGTGGCATTTTCGCTATGTTGGAGTTCCCCACGCAGAAATAATTGCCAAGTCGGGCCTTACCTTAGAGGAATACCTGCTATGAAAATGAGAGAGCGGATTATTGATTACTCCAAGGGAGACAATCTAAACCTATTTTGGCGGCTTTTTATGCAGCGGAGCAGGACCCGTTGTCGGCTGATGAAAGATGTACTTTCTTTCTTCCTCTACCGCATGGCGCACCGGCATGGCGGCTATATCGGGCGAGACGCAGTAATTCAGGGAAAACCGTTCCTGCCTCATGGCCTCCACGGGATTTTCATTTCACGATACTCTTTTATCGGGGAGGACTGTTGTATTTATCAGAATGTTACCATTGGCGAGATTGGACGAAAGGCACCGCGAATAGGTAAGCATTGTCTGATAGGAGCTGGTGCAATTCTTGTGGGTGATATCAAAATAGGCGACAATGTAAAAATTGGTGCCGGGGCGGTCGTCAATATGGATATTCCTGATTTTTGTACTGTTGTAGCCCAACCGGCCCGTATCATTATCCGGGAAAGCGAAGTAATTTTATGAAAATGCCTTTTTCTGCGGGACGGGCCTGGATTGAATTAGATAAGGCAGCCCTGCATCATAATATTGGTGTTTTAAGTGGCCTGCTCCCTTCCGGCTGCCAGCTTATGCCTGCGGTCAAGGCCAACGCTTACGGTCATGGAGCTGTCATAATCGCACAAGAACTGAATCGAGCAGGTGTCAATGCTTTCTGCGTAGCAACCGCTTCAGAAGGGGCGGAACTTCGAGAAAACAGCATTAACGGAGAAATTCTAGTGCTGGGCTATACACCCCCTCAACAATTCCCTCTTTTACAGCGTTACCGCCTGACGCAAACCGTTTTTGATCGCTCTTATGCCGAGGCATTGAACTCTTTTGGTGAAAAAATTTTGGCCCAAATTGCCATTGACACAGGGATGCACCGCTTGGGCTTTCCATGGGATGACCTCGACCAGCTTGCAAACGCGATATCCCTGCCAAATCTGCAAATCACAGGGGTCTTTACTCACCTCTGCGCTGCCGCAACAACTTTGCCGAGAGACAGAGATTTTACGAGAACGCAAGGGAAGCAGTTTCATATTGCTTTAGATGGACTGAAAAAGCGTGGTTATCAGCTTCCTGCAAGTCATATCCTTTCCAGCTATGGACTTCTGAACTATCCAGAGTTAGGCGGCAGCTATGCCAGAGTCGGGATCGCCCTCTATGGGGTGTTGAGTAATGAGGACGATATCAAGAATTGCCCTGTTGATCTATGGCCTATACTGTCCCTTAAAGCGCGGGTAGCACAAGTAAGGAATTTACACAAAGGCGAAAGCGCGGGATATGACCTACAATTTACTGCCAGCAGGCAAAGCCGGATTGCTGTTTTGGCCATCGGATATGCAGACGGATTACCTCGCGGTTTGTCATGCGGTGTGGGAAAAGTATTGGTTCGCGGTTTCAAGGTTCCCATTGTAGGTCGTATCTGTATGGACCAGACCTTGATTGATGTGACTGACGTTCCTGACGTTTCTCCTGGCGAGGAGGCAGTATTGATCGGAAAATCGGATAGGCAAAAAATCACAGTTTACGATTTAGCAAAACAGACAGGTACTATCTCTAATGAGATACTAAGCCGCATGGGAATACGATTAGAACGACATATTTTGTGAAATAAAAAGGAGGAAAGCCGCACGACGGCAAAGAAAAAAAGCCGTCGTTCTGCGGTCCTTTTGTCATACTTTTGAAGCGGCGGATTTGCATAGTCAAATCCGCCGCTTTTTGGACAGAGCAGATGACGGCCGAGGGGATGCCGTATGCTGCCCTTTAGGAAAGCTCCACTATCATCGCTATTTGAATCAAAAAAAGCCTAAATCCTGTTGAGGATAAGTGCATCGAAGAAGTTACCTCTACAAATCACCATATAGGATATCATTATGAACACGTCAATGTAGCTGCTTGCTATATTGACGTGTTCTCATTTTTCAAGACAGAACACCCCAAGACCGGCTATCCCCGTTGCCGCTCACCCCCCCGGCCTCCGTTTCAGCCAATCAACCCAACCTACTGAAACGGAGGTCAATATGACTGAGATAAATCTGCGGGAGCAATATCCCGAAATATATAAAACCGACTGCATCATCACCGTGCCCGACGAGGTGGCCGAGCTTATGCGGGAGTGTGACCGCAAAGAGGCCACCTACCGGCGGCGTACATATTACCACCGCGCCCAATACTCCCTTGACCGTGGCGACAGCATCGAGTATGAGGCCGTTTTCCTCTCTGTATCGCCGGAGGAGGTCTACGAACGCAAGGTGACAATGGAGCAGCTGCACGCCGCCATAGCCTCCCTGCCGGACAAGCAGGCCAAAAGGCTTACCGCCCACTACTTCCTCGGTATGAGCAAGGCAGAGATCGCTAGAGCGGAAGGGGTCCATAAAAGTCAAGTAACGCGCTCCATCAATCATGCCTTGGCTGCGCTGGAAAAATATCTCAAAAATTTGCGATAGGAGCGCAACTTTTGGCCCTATTTTCTCACGGTTATTGAGGAGGTAATGATATGAGAGAAATCTCCTATGCCGTAAAACAAGTCCAGGCAGAGGATGGAAAAATGCTTTCTTTAGCATATTCCGTCTTGATAGACGAAGGCCACGGTGGGCCGGAACGCTACGGCGTAAGAATCGTAGAGCAAAATAGCGGCAGTCATACCGAGGCTACTGATCTAACCACCGATGCAGCGCAGATTGATACCCTGATGGACAAGCTCTCCCGAAATACTGTCACACCCACCGGCCTATCGGATATTCTGGCCGACTGGCTTTAGAAAGAGGTAAGAAATGGAGACAGAGCAGCTATTAAGACGCCTTGGAGCAACCGGCAATCTGACAGGGTTTCACTACGCAATTTACATGATTGAATTAGTAGAGCAGGACCCTTCTGCCGCAACGCTTGTCACCAAGTATCTCTATCCGAGGACCGCAAA
>CANQBX010000118.1 GCA_947589095.1 uncultured Lachnospiraceae bacterium | reverse complement strand
GATTCGGGACTTTCACCCGTTAGAAACGTGCGCCGCCAGGCGCACATACAAAAAGAGCGTCACTGGCGCTCTTTTTGTATACGGTCTTCTATTCACACAGGTCTCATTCAATATCGATGATCTGGAAATCGTCATCGCCGCCGCTTTGTGCCTGGGGCTGCTCTGCCGGCCGGTTAACCCGGCTGTTCGATGCAGACGGCTGCTCCTCATCGCCCGCAACCGGACCGCGGACCACATAATTCTGATCCTCGGAAGCCGCGCTTCTTCCCTGCTGCAGCGCAGGCCGTTGTCCCTGGTACGCTCCGGCAGGTCTCTGTCCGCCGTTCTGTCCCGCCGGGCGCTGCGCAGGCAGCTGATTCTGTCCGGCTCCTGCAGGCCTCTGTCCTGCCGGACGCTGCGCGCCCTGCTGCGGTCCCATGGGCCGCTGTCCCTGCGGAAGACCGGGCTGTCTCTGCGCCTGTCCCTGCGTCCTTATCTGATTCCTCTGCGCCTGTCGTTCGCGGATCTGCTGCTCGGCCCTAAACGCTTCTTCCCTTCCGGCCGCCTCTTCCTCTTCCTCCATGCCGCGCATATACCGTTCTTCCCGGGACATCCTGCGGCGTTCCGCCTGGGCAGAACCGCTCTGGCCCTGACGGCTGGATTTGTGGCGCTCCGGATAATTGCCGCCGTCCTGCCGCTGCTTCTCATAGAAATCATCCTTACCGCCCCTGGTAGCCACCAGCGCGATGATCACGATCAGCAGAACCACCGCCAGCGCGATCAGTCCGATAATGATGTAGAATCTCATATTATAATCGCTCAGCAGAGAATTATAATTTTCAACCAGAGCCGCGTATTCCTCGTCGCCTGCCGCATCCACAAGCGGATCACGGAAATATCTCTGGATCGTCTTCTCCGTCAGATCATAACGGTAGAAATCCGTCTCTCCGTTCTCGTTCGTCGCGTAGAAGATGCAGTATCTCGGCGCATCCGCATCTCCGTTCCAGATCCAGCCCTGCACATCATTTCCGTCAATACTGACCTGCGCGGGGACGAAGCCGTCCGGAATCGGAACATCCTCTGTAACCGGATATACGGTAACGCTCCTCTCCGGCGTGCGGAGAACAACACCCTCCTCGGCAGGCGCATTGGCCATAACGCCGTCTGCCGAACCTTCGACCTTTGTTACCGTGATCGTATAGGTCTTCACCGTCTGCCCGTCCTGGGCGGTTACGGTACAAACCACCGTATTATCGCCGATCTGAAGTCCTTCATTGCCGCTTACGGACACGCTGGCTCCGGAATCGACCGCGGGCGCATCCACTATGAGGGAATCCACATCCCCGCCGACAGTGACCGTATACTCCAGCACATCCTTCGCAAACGCCGGGGTCAGAGTTCCGGGAGAAATCTGCAGGCCCGCCAGATTGGCGTTGGCGGAATCCCCTTCCGCCGCCGCGATGGTGATCGCGGAGCTTCCCTCCCTCTCGATATTCACAACCTGACTGTCGCTGTCGTAGACCTCCTGGTCTGCGATCGTAATGCTCGTGCTGCCGGGACGCAGCGCGCGGAATGTCAGGACAAAAGCCAGCTCCTTCGCGCTCGTACTGTTGCTGCTTCCGGTCACCTTCAGGGTTCCGGCACCGCCGCTGGCTCCCTCGCCGCTTACAAATTCCAGCATGGAAGCATCATAGGACAGCGTCACGTCCGCCTTGCCGATGGTCTCCTCGCCGGTAGACGTAACTTTCATGTTTACGCTTACCGTTTCACCGGTGGTTGCGGACGGGTCTGAGAACGCGATCCTGCCCGCCAGCGTCTGAAACGATGCTCCAAGCGTCAAAACGGTGATCAGCACAGCTCCTGTCAGAATTCTCTTCATGCTTCTGTTCATTCTGAGTTATCCCCTTTCTTAGTTTATGGAACTATCGTCACATTGCTTCCTCCGGGGCCGTAGCCCCCGGAAGAAGTTCCTGAACTTACACTGCCGGGTCCGCTGCTGCCGGCTGGTTCAGCGGTGCTTCCCCCGGGACCGGATGTACTGCCCGATCCGAGCGGGCCGCCGCTTCCGGATGAAAGCGGACCTGACGGTCCATTGCCCGATGAAGAGCCGCCGCTCTGAACGGAGCCGGCTCCCGGTCCGAGCGGACCGCTGCCGCCGCTCAGGCCGCCGGATCCGATGGCGCTGTTGTAGGACGGACCGTTCTGCTGCTTCACGACCCGGATCACATACTCCCTCACATCGCCGTTCTGGGCCTTCACCGTGATCCTGATCTCATTATTGCCGCTTTGCAGGGAAATAATGCCTGTTCCGCTTACGACTGCGCTGTCCGAATAGGCCGACGCGACGACCTTCACCTCCGTTACCGAGGAATCCACGATCAGATCGTAAACGGACGTATCCCTGTTAAAGGTAGGCGTTATCGCAAATCCGTCTACCGCCAGTCCGGAAAGCTTGTTATTCGGGCTTCCGTCGACCGTCGGTTTCGCGCAGGCGGTTTCCGGCATATTCAGATAGACCGGGATCTTGAATTCCAGCTTCGACGTCTGCTTCAGCTGCGTGCTGTACGCCTCGGAAAGCTTGGCTCCCTCGGACGCCGCTCCCTGGATGTTGGTCATATACTGGTGCTTATACAGATTGCTGCCCTGCACGTTAAACTTCTTCAGATAAAATGTATCCTGCCCTACCTTTACATAATTTGTCCCGTAATAAAGGGCGCCTCCCGTAATGGACTTATCAATACTGTTCCACGGCCTGCCATAGCTTCCGGTCTGGGACGCGTACCACAGACCGCGGGTAGTGGCCTCCATATCTCCGGAGCGGTAAGCTTCGATATTAAAGAAATTATAATATCCTGTATAACCGGAAACAGTACCGGAAATGGAATTGCTGGTTCCCTTCGTTCCCTGCTCCTGAATGATCATCGCCGCCAGGACGTAAGGATTCACTCCCGACTGAACTCCCGCGTTCATGATAATGCTCACATAATCCGCCGTCGGCGCTGCCGATCCGGAACCATCGGTACCGGACACCGTTCCGGATGCGGAACCGGCCAACGGGCCGCCAACGAGTCCCAGCGGGCCGCTCCCGCCGGAAGAGCTGCCGGATGATGTGCTCCCCGGGCCGCTTGTCATGCCGGGCGTGATCGTCATAAGAAGATGACTGTTGCCGATAACCGGCCGGATCCCTCCGAGGATCCTTGAACTGCCGGTCCCGCCCGCCGAAGCGACCGATCCCGGGGCCCCGAAGCTGACATTCGAATTGCCGCTGCCAGACGGCGCCTGCGTGCTCACGCCCGCGTTCCCGCTGCCGGCGCTGCCGCTCTGGCTGCCCGGCGCCTGGGTGCTCACTCCCGTGTTCCCGCTCCCGGCACTGACGCTCTGACTGCCCGGTGCCTGGGTGCTCACGCCCGCGTTCCCGCTCCCGCTCTGGCTGCCCGGCGCCTGGGTGCTCACGCCCGCGTTCCCGCTGCCGGTGCTGCCGCTCTGGCTGCCCGGTGCCTGGGTGCTCACTCCCGCGTTCCCGCTGCCGCTTAACGGTCCCTGGCTTCCTGCTGCCGCACCGCTGCCGTTCTGCGTGCCGGAAGACTGGGTACTGCTCCCTGAACCCCCGCTACCCGACGGTCCCTGCGTGCTGACACCCGTACCGCTGCCCGACGGTCCCTGAAGATCGATCCCCCCGCCGGTGCCGAGCGGTCCCAGCGGCCCTCCCTGCGTTCCGCCGGAATTTCCATACTCTCCGCTGACTGCCGCCGTTCCGCTCAGGAAGGTTCCCTCTACCATGGAGCGGAGCCCCTCCGCCGTATGGGCAGACGCGTCATAGCTGTGCAGCAGGAACTGAAATACATACTTGTCGTCCAGGAAGTTCCTTGGATCCATATAATAAGCGATCAGGGCCGAAGACGCCGCCACATATGAGCCGCTGTCAAACGACGGCCATGTGCTGGTCTCCCAGTTATATGCGCCCTCCGCCGTAGATTTCCACGAGGAGATACTGCCGTTATAGACCAGATTCCGGCCCACCAGGCTTTCATTCTCTATCACTGTGTTCCAGTCCAGATTCGTATGCTGCGCCGTAAACACCCAGTTGGGATACATGGCATGAAGCTGCCTGAGTCCCGTCTTATAACTCTCCGGGAATCTCTGCGCCGTCAGATACGCCTCAAAATCCGAATCATTCGAATAAGCTACCGGGAAACGGATAAAATCAGACCTGGCATACCCGGTCTTCTCCGCGCCGGTGCTGCCGCTGAAACGGATCTGGTACCAGACCTTCCCGTCGCTTCCGTTCGTCTCTCCGAGTACGGTCACCGCCGCCCCGTTCGTCAGCTTATCAACCACGGAGAATCCGGTTCCCGCGCCGCTCCTCACATTCAGTGTCGTCGCATTGACGACAGCCGTTCTCTCTACATCCGCATAACTTGTAATCCCCGGAAGGATTCCATGTCCCGATATGCTGTATATCGCCACGAGCAGGGACAGCGCAACCGCCGCGCCCCGCCGGATCATGCTTTTCTTCATCAGTCGATCTCCCGTGTTCCAGATTTGCCCTGCTTTCATCCCCCGCCGTTTAAGGGACGGTACCACTATATATTGACAAATTCCCACATAATACTACATTATCCATTATAAGGACAAACCATACCTTATGTCAACAGTATATCGAAAACTTCAAATATTTGAAAAAATATGTAAATAAAAATTAAAAAATAATGGTTCGTGCGGGATACTCCTGCTTCCCGCACGAACCATTTCATACACGGATATCACTGAATTCCGGCTTGCCGGATCACGCCGCGCGAACCTCCATGATTCGCACCGCCCCGAACTATACCGGATAAGCCTTGCTCTCCTTGTCGGCCACCGTCTGGTCCACCTTGGTCTGCTGGGCCTCGCGGTACTGGAAGAACTCCTTGGCTACGGCCGGGAACAGGGCGTAGGACAGAACGTCCTCATCCTGCTGCTTCCACTGCGCGCATTCCTTCTCGAACTGCGGCAGCTGCGGCGGGATCAGGTCGGCCGGACGGCAGGTGATCGGCGTCGCGTCGCCGATGATCTTCTTCTGGACTTCCGGATTGAACGGCTTGACCGTCTGGCCGAACTCGCCCATCATGATCTTCTTGGACTCCTTCGGAACCAGCTTGTAGCGCTCGCCGGCGATCACATTCATAACGGCCTGCGTGCCTACGATCTGGGAGGACGGAGTTACTAAAGGCGGCTCGCCGAAATCCTTACGGACTCTCGGGATCTCCTCCAGAACCTCGCGGTACTTGTCTTCCTTGCCCGCTTCCTTCAGCTGGCTCACCAGGTTGGACAGCATGCCGCCCGGCACCTGATAGCGCAGGGTCTGGATGTTGACGCCCAGAACCTTCGGATTCAGAAGGCCGCTCTTAAGGGCCTGCTCGCGGATCGGCGCGAAGTAATCGGCGATCTCCGCCAGCTGCTCCTGATTCAGGCCGGTGTCATACGGCGTGCCGCGGAAGGTCTCCACCATGACCTCGGTGGCCGGCTGGCTGGTACCAAGGGCCAGAGGCGACATGGCGGTGTCAATGATATCGCAGCCCGCTTCCACTGCCTTAAGGTAGGTCATGGAAGCGACGCCGGATGTATAGTGGGTATGCAGATCGACCGGCAGTGTGGTGGACTCCTTCAGGGCCGTCACCAGCTCTGCCGCCGCGTAAGGCGTCAAAAGACCTGCCATATCCTTGATGCACAGGGAATCAGCGCCCATTTCCTCGATCTCTTTAGCGATATTCTTCCAGTAGTCCAGCGTGTAGGCGTCGCCCAGCGTGTAGGAAAGGGCGATCTGTACATGGGCCTTCTCCTTGTTGGCTGCCTTCACGGCTGTCTGCAGGTTACGGATATCGTTTAAGCAGTCGAAAATACGGATAATATCGATGCCGTTGGCCACCGACTTCTGTACGAAGTACTCGACCACGTCGTCCGCGTAATGATTGTATCCCAAGATGTTCTGGCCGCGGAACAGCATCTGCAGCTTGGTGTTCTTGAAGCCGGCCCTTAACTTGCGCAGCCTCTCCCACGGATCTTCCTTCAGGAAACGCAGGGACGCGTCGAAGGTGGCGCCGCCCCAGCACTCCACGGCATAGTAGCCGACCTTATCCATCTTGTCGATGATCGGCAGCATCTGCTCGGTACTCATTCTGGTCGCCAGCAGAGACTGATGGGCGTCACGGAGGACGGTTTCCACAATCTTTACCGGTTTTTTCTGTATCTCAGCCATTGTATTACCTCCTGTCATTTTTCATTATCATAGTCTGCAGTTTCTGACCGTCGTTCACTGCCTGTCATTTCCGCCGGCAGCGCATCTGTGTCTTACATACGATCCCTAATCTCACCCGCAGACCCGCGCTTTTGCGCCTGACAGACTGCCCGCGCAGTCCGCATATTCACGCTTCTCACTTACCGGCCCGCACCTTCAAAGTTCATCTGAACAATGCGCGCAGCCGGCCCGCCCGCTCATTCTACTTCACACCGAAGATCGCCATAAAGGTACCGGCCGCCACTGCCGTACCGATAACGCCGGCCACGTTCGGACCCATGGCGTGCATCAGCAGGAAGTTGGTCGGATCGGCCTGGGCGCCCACCTTCTGGGACACACGGGCCGCCATCGGAACGGCGGACACACCCGCGGAACCGATTAACGGATTGATCTTGCCTCCGGTTATCTTGCACATCAGCTTTCCGAACAGGACGCCTGCCGCCGTACCGACCGCGAAAGCGATCAGGCCCAGGGCCACGATCTTGATGGTGTCCAGATTCAGGAACGCCTCGGCGCTGGTGGTCGCGCCTACGGAGGTGCCCAGCAGGATGACCACGATGTACATCATCGCGTTGCTGGCGGTCTCGGTCAGCTGCTTGACCACGCCGCTCTCACGGAACAGGTTGCCCAGCATCAGCATGCCGACGAGGGGCGCCGTAGACGGCAGGATCAGGCAGACCACGATCGTAACGATGATCGGGAACAGGATCTTCTCCAGCTTGGAGACCGGACGAAGCTGCTCCATCTTGATCTTGCGCTCTTCCTCGGTGGTGAACAGCTTCATGATCGGCGGCTGGATAATCGGAACCAGCGCCATGTAGGAGTAAGCCGCCACGGCAATGGGGCCCATCAGGCCGGTCTGTCCCAGCCTGCTGGTCAGGTAAATGGATGTCGGGCCGTCGGCGCCGCCGATGATGGAGATAGCGGCCGCCGCGCGGTCATTGAAGCCCATGAAGATGGCCATAAAATACGCGGTGTAGATACCGAACTGGGCCGCAGCGCCCAAAAGGAAGCTCTTGGGATTCGCGATCAGCGGACCGAAGTCGGTCTGGGCGCCTACGCCCATGAAGATCAGAGACGGCAGGATCGCCCACTCATCCAATTGGAAGAAGTAGTACAGAAGTCCGCCTGTACCGGTGGACGAATCCTCCGGGTGCACCATGATGTCCGGATAAATGTTCACAAGGAGCATACCGAACGCGATGGGCACCAGCAGTAACGGTTCAAATCCCTTTCTGATGGCCAGATACAGGAAGAAACAGGCCACAGCGATCATGACCAGATTGCCAAAGGACAGATTGAGGAACGCCGTCTGCTGAAGAAGATTCGACAATGTCGTTGTAATATATTCCATGTTAATCCCTCCATCCGAAACCTGCGTTATCTACGCGGTCCCTAGTTTAATGTAGCCAGCGTCGCACCTGATTCCACGGCATCGCCCACAGCCACATTGATCGTGGCGATGGTTCCA
>CANQBX010000117.1 GCA_947589095.1 uncultured Lachnospiraceae bacterium | reverse complement strand
GAACAGAGAAGCTCTTCTATGAAAGTTGGTGAAACACCAGGAAATGGAGAAGAATCACCAAGTTTTGGAGAAGAACCGTTATGGCTAAAAAGATCACTAACAGAAGGAAAACACCATAAAACAGAAAAGATCTTCTAAGAAATGAGGGGAATGTCAACGAAACACCATAAAAGAGAGAAGCTTTTGTGCATCTCCTCAGAACAGAGAAGAGCTTTCAGGAAAGTTGGTGAAACACCAGGAAATGGAGAAGAATCACCAAGTTTTGGAGAAGAACAGCATTTCTTAACCAGAATCCGGTGGGCCTTGATCTCTTTACCGATGGTGGATTTGTCTTTGCCGATGGTCTGGGCGATGGCAGTTTTGGTAGAGCCATTGGTGATGCCTTTGAGGATGATGCGGCGTTCTTCCAGAGTCAGGTGAAAATAAGAATTCGTATTATTTATGGTGTTACCTCCAATCAGGGAAGGCATCTGCCGATAAGAAAAGAGTAAGACAAAGTGCCACATGATTTCAAGTGGAGGTTGGAGAAAGACTAATTTCTACTTGGCCCCCTTAGAAGTGGAAGTTAACCTTTCACTTCACTAAAAGTTTAAATGAGAAATGTAAATTATTGTGCTTCTGCAGATTTTAGCCTCGTTCGATAATGGGATTTTATTTCTCTTATCATATAGGGGAGAATTTGCTTGTTAAGAAAGAGTTCTGTTATAACGGAGCGAATTATATGGAGGATTGTTTGTTATGTATGAAGAAATTAGACCATTACAACAAACTCAGTTGATAATTTTAAAAGAACTAAAACGAATATGCGATGAAAATAATATTACATACTTTTTGTCATATGGCACTTTGATTGGGGCAGTGCGACACAAGGGTTTTATTCCTTGGGATGATGATATTGATATTGCTATGAAATATGGGGATTATATCAGATTTCAAAAAATAGCTAAAGAAAAGTTAAAAGAAGGATTTTTTCTGCAAACTCCCAAAACAGATAAAGAATATAACAAATCGTTTTGTAAATTAAGGATGGATAACACTACATTTATTATTGATGATGTAGTTGATAAGGATATTCATCACGGAATAGATATTGATATTCAACCTGTTTATAATGTTCCGGACAATAAATTTCTGAGAAAGATACAATTGCTGAATGCCATGATTTATATGTTGTTTGAAGCTGGGGAAGCCCCTAAGAATCATGGAATTCTTTTTTCTGTAGGTAGCAGTATTTTATTGTTTTTATGCAAAGGGAAAATACGGGAATCTATAAAAAATAAATGTTATGCAAATATGGCAAAATACGAAAATATAAAAACGAAATATAAAGCCAAGTTGTTCGGAAACATAACAATTTGTGAACATTTATATCGAGCAGAATTTTTTGAAAAAACGATTCTGATGCAATTTGAGAATGATATGTTTACTGTGCCGATTGGATATGATGAAATTTTGACAAATTATTATGGAAATTATATGCAGCTTCCGCCAAAAGAACAACAGGGTGTGAAATTAGAACATATTATCAAAATCGATACGGAGAATTCGTATCTTAATTATAAAGGAATTTTATATTGTAAATAAATGGGATATATGTACTATGGGAGGCTTTACTGAGACACTCGAACAAAATTGGAATTGAATAGGAGCAATAGAAAACTAGAGCCTTTTTTGATGTCTGAAAATGTAAAAGATAAAATCCTATATGTATCGGATTAAGCGATTGATAAATTATCATAGAGAGAAAATTGGCTCTCTAAATTTTAGCGAAATAATGACTGATAAGCCGCGTAAATTCGGGAAGAAGTACAGATTTTATATAGAAAACCGTAAAAAGGGTATTGTTTACAAGCCTCCAGTAAAAATACAAAACTGTAGGTTGAAACATAGAACGGTATGACAGGATTCCAACAGACAGTTCAGGTGGGATCAGGAAAGGAAAGTGTTGAAAATATCTTTTTTATTGCAAAGATTTAGACGGGCTCAGTTCCTTTCCCTTATGCAGATCGTACATAACGATCCAATCACATCATAAGGTAAGGAAAGTCTATATCGAAATCTTCCTCATGTGCATATTCCTGGAAAAGAGCGAACTCATTATCCAAGGCCTTCCAGTGTATGTAGTTATGCTGGCAGCGGATTAGTTCCTCCTGCCTGCGGGCATGCTGCAAATAGGAACCCAGGTATCCCCGGGCTTCATCGTATTCCTCCTGCAGCTGTGCATATTTCTGTTTCAGCTGTTTGTATTGCTTTACGAGTTTGTTCCTCTTATTCATGTCCAGGCCTCCTCGTCTTTTTTCGTTAATGAGTGAGTAGGTGGAATGCTCTACGCGGGCCGGCCCGAAGGCCAAGAGGATGCGCATATGGAAGTTTTCAAAATCATGTATCCCACAGGCGTTGCGCTTGATCTCCTTAACTGTGGTTAAGTCTTTCGCAGGAGGCGCTGGATGGAAAGCTACAGCTCGCGGAAGATTGTATGGAAGTCCTGGAGGGCATCATACATGCAGCGGATATCAGGGGGAAGTTCGAAAATTCTGCCGCTCCGTTGGAGCTTCAGCTGTGCATGTCCATTCCAGTAAGATTCTTGGCTGGTAAAGCCGGCGTGCATGTCACAGCAGATGAAGCGGACTTTAGAGCGCTTTTCGAGAGGGAACAGGAAGAAATAGTCCCTGAGGGAGCCATGGTCAATGGTGGGAAGAATGTCAAGGACAGCACCGCGTTTGGCGTCGGAAAAGTGTTACTATTCACGGTCCAATGTCATTAAGTTAGCGTTAGCAGCATAAGGCTTACCGCAGGAGATAAGGCAAAAACGGGATGCCAGGCTTTCCCATAGTCCAATATTGGCGGTCGCAGACACCTGCTTTTCCTGCCTGCGAATAGAAATTCAGACATCCGAAGGCCTCATTGTATTCCTTCTGCAGCTGTATATATTTTTTGTTTTTCAGTTGTTTGTGCTGGATGTGTGAGTTTGATTATATTATTCGTGGTCAGGCCTCCTTGCCTTTATCATTTTTGTTGGTGAGGGAGTAGGGGGAATGTTCAACGCAAACCGGTCCGCAGGCTAGAAGAACCCAATTTCTGAATTCCTTGTATTTTCTATTTTGGGGTTATCAAAGGGCTCAGGGGTGACGGGGAAGGACGAATCCGGCTATGTTTTCAGGTCAACACTACAATGGAACCGAGGAATTTGAGAAAAACGCAGGAGAGAAGAACAGAAATGGACAGAAGGTACGGATGAAAAGGTAATAGAAAAGGTAGGGGAGTTCCCTCAAAATCCAAAGAATTTTCCGCTAAGATTTAGAGAACAGTAATCAACATACGCATCTTTATGAGGTTACCTGATTGATTCTTTACTTCGACATGTTTATAAAGAATTAGTTGAAGAACATTATTGGAGGAAATGGAAATGTATTTCAATGAAAGTAACAATAAAGCACTTATTCTTGCAGCAGGACTTGGATCTCGTTTAGCACCGAAAACTAATGACAGACCAAAGTGTTTGGTTCCAGTCAATGGAAAGCCAATATTACTTAAGCAGATTGAAAATCTGAAGCAAAATGATATTTTTGATATTACGATTGTATCTGGGTATAAAGCGGACATCCTAGAAGCTACTGTTCATAGGGAACATCCAAAGGTCAAAATTATAGAGTCTCCAAATTATGCTACAACAAATAACATGTACTCTGCATACCTTGGTATAAAATCAATGTTTTCAGATGGAAATATTAGACCTTTTTATATGATGAATGCTGATGTGTTTTATGACGCATCGATCATAACAAGCTTAGAAAGTGATAAAAGATATAATCTAATTGCTGTTGATATTGGCAGATATATTGAAGAGTCAATGAAGGTGATTGAAAAAGATGGACGGCTGTCAACAATTTCAAAGCATGTAAAACCAGAGGATGCGTTGGGGTGTTCCATTGATGTGTATAAGTTTGGATCAGATGGTGGAAGAGCTTTTTTTAACAGATGCATAGAATATATAGAAAAGAAAAAGGAACTGAAGATGTGGTCAGAAGTTGCGTTGAATGATGCTTTTATAGATGTTGAATTTCACGCCAGTCCATTAAATGGAAGATGGCTTGAAATCGATAACTATGAGGATTTGGTTGCAGCAGAATTCCTTTTTGCGAAGTGAAATCCTGAACTTCTTACGAGATTTCTCACTCAATGAAAAACGGAGTGAGTGATACCAGAAAAAGTCAGGAAAATAGCAATGTCATTAACTTAAGTCTAAGTCATATGTAGTGAGAAATTATTTATAAACTATTGCAATTTCTTGGTAAACATGCTATGTTGTGTAGTGAGAAAAGAGGTTGGCATGTTTATCAAAATACTTGTAAAAACATATAAAGGTGAGAAACGGTACTATGCCAGTCTTGTTGAAAACAAACGGATTAACGGCAAGGTGGTACAAACAGTAAAGGCAAATCTGGGTCCAGTTACGGCGGAACAGATTCCTTACCTCAAAGCTGCCTATGCTGCCAAAAAGCCTCGTCTTGTTTATGACGATGATTGACGCGGAGGTACTGTAGTGAGAAAATCCGGCACCCGCATCAAATCGGATATTGACAGAATTCATTCGCATGTTTTTGCTGATCTCTGTAGGAGCGGCAAGCCGAATGTCTTTGTCTGCAATCGGAAAATGCCGCTGGATGACCTCACTTTCTCCATGATCAACAGGAAGAGGTTTACCCTTAAGTTGGAGCTTCGTGGATATATGAATATTTCTTACCCTGGGGTTCAAATTTGAAGATCGGCTCCTGTGTCATTATCCAGAAGTTCCCAAAGAAAAAAATGGGTGGATGCGCCCTATTTCCATGCCGTATTTATGATCCCGGAGGAACTGAACCCGGTCATTTACAGCAATCAGGAGCGGTTGTATGATGCCATCTATCATGCTTCTTCCGCAGTATTAAGTGAACTGGCTGCCGATGGAAAACATCTGGGCGCACAGATTGGATATATCTGTATCCTTCACACATGGGGTAGTGCCATGAACTACCATCCGCATGCCCATGCCATCGTTCTTGATGGCGGACTGGATACCGGAAATCACTGGAAAGATAACGGCAGTGAGTTTTTCCTTCCAGTAAGGGCTCTTTCACGGCTTTTTCGTGGGAAATACCTGGCGGAACTGAAGCAGCTGTGGGCGAATGGTAGGTTTGAATTCCACGGCACCACAGTACAGTACTGGAATCACTACACGTTTTAGGAACTTCTGGATGCTTGTTATGGCATGGAATGGGTCACTTACTGCAAGAAGCTTTTGATGGTGCGGAATCCGTAATCTGTTATCTCGGGAAATATACACACCGCATAGCAGTCAGCAACAGCCGTATCAAAGGTATGACGGAAACTTGCGGTCAAAGACTACAAAAATCATGGACACTAGAAGGACCTTGCAATCTCAGGGGAAGAATTCGCCCATCGGTTCCTGATGCATGTCCCGCGGAAATGTTTTGTACGGATTCGCCACTACGGGCTGTTGCCCTCCAGAGACAAAGCCGGAAAGCTCACTTTATGCCGGAATCTCCTGGGTTGCAGAAAATATCTCTCCCGGAGGAAAGGGCCAGGTGCCCCGGCCATGATCCGTTTGCTTTACGGAAAAGATGTCTGCAAATGTACTTCCTGCGGAGGGAAGATGTTGATATTTTCCCGCGCGTAGCATTGCCGGTCCTCCGACTGCATTTATTATGCTGAGCACTTGCAACTGAATATTTTTTTGAGGCTTCCCGGGGAGATCTGTTTGCCATACAAAAAATATACTTTTGTTGAGAAACTGGTATCGTTTCTAAAAGGATTATGATAAACTATAGGTAAAAGTACAAAAGAGTGGACAGATTGAAATCCCATATGAGATGCTAATCCGGACGCACTTTGTTCAACCAGGAAAAATCGAAATTGATGCAAACGGAAGGGCAGTTGCTGGGAATGTCAGGATTGCTTTTTCGTTTGCACCATCTTTGATTCTTTCCTTAACGATTTTTAGTGATGTGAGCCTAGTTTGGAAGATAACAGGGCAATTCATCATATAAAGACAAATTATTTAAGAGATAAAGTGATGAGGAGAAAAAGCAGTCTATTATTTTCATTCAGAAAAGTTAAGAAAGGTGTCAATAATTTACAAAACATTAATTGGTTATCTGAAATCGCAAAAGTTATTATCATCAGCATACTCACTACTGTTGTGTTATTCATTATAAGAAGATTATCACCAGGAAATTATGATGGAGAGAGGTTAGCCTTATACCTAGATAAATGCATAGAAAATGCGGCTGAAATAGAAACAATTGAAAGTCGAGTTTTATATAATGGGACATATGATGTCCTGTCTGATAACAAAGCGATATTTGTATATAGTAGGGAATCTTCGCAGATCAGTGATCGTGGAGGTGAATTAAAAGTATGTATATCTGTTTTTGAACGAAGAGAGAGCGGAATACTTGATGATTTTTTTGGAATTTTACCTTCATATAAATTGAAATCCTGTCATGTATGTAACGCAGGGTATGGTGTATTAGAATATGAAGGATTTGAATGGTATGATTTAGACAATGATGGAAAATTAGAATATTCGTTGAAAACAACTTCAAGATTTGCAAGTAGAATAAGCCACGAATGGATTTTGCTGGATAGAGTCAATGGGGAGTGGAAGATTATCTCACCAGATGCTCTGAAGTTAACAACTGAAACTGGTGAGTTTATAGAAAGGAATGCAGTTATTAGTGGTTGTGATCCATATGGTTTGGAACATACTTCTACAGAAGACAATGTCTATCTTAAAATTGAGGTGTTTCGTTTCGAAGATGTGCTGAAGCAAGACGCTTGGATAGACATTATGGGCGTAGGCAATGAAGGAACGATATACTTTCTTTCTAATCCAATCAACTCTGCTTTTGAAATATGTTATCAAATAAAATGCGAATATGATGAAATAGGAAAAGAAGCATATTTATATTGTATGCAACAATATAGTAATAATAGACTGTTTACGGATCCAAACTGGAATCTGGGGAAGCCGCTTGTTACAAATCAGGAATTAGATTTTCATAATGAGTATGGTAATTATTGGGGACTTCAAGTTGCTGGTACTATTTTTTATGCAGATCCGGGTGAGCCGTTGGAGTAAATATAATGTTTCGACCCTCCAGAAGCAGAAGGGTTTTAAAGAATCGAGGGGGGCATGGGAATTCCCGCAGAAACGAAAAGCAAAAGGGTGTCCCCTCCAAATGGAGAAGGAATATGGTAAATGGAGGGGAAATCCCTCAAAATCCAAAGAATTCCCTCAAAAATCAGGAGAGCCCTTATAGCAGCTGCCTTGGACTTGGGGAGTTTCCTGAAGGCCTGCCTGCATAGATCCATGATCGTTATGCCGGCCACCACAAAGGGATTGCTCCAGGCCGTTGATAGGGCAACCGAGATGGTGAGGGACGAACCGAATGGCGGCGCGGTTCCCGTGCCGGATTATGCGGATATCAATGTAAGCGATAAGGTTGTGAAAATCATCCAATCTTATGTGGGTGTTGTAAAGTAAGCGCTAAATAATAAGGTGTGGCTATTACTCCCTCTATGACTTATTAACGCATTGTTCCCGCACCTTTTCATCCCATGGCGCGAAATTTTCAAGCTCTTTGTCTGACATATCCGCGTTGGGCCTGACATCTAAAAGGTATTTCAGATATTTTTGCGGATTTAGGCCATTGGATCGCGCCGTCTCTAAAAGAGAGTATAATACCATACTTGCGTCGGCTCCGTCCGTGGTGTC
>CANQBX010000116.1 GCA_947589095.1 uncultured Lachnospiraceae bacterium | reverse complement strand
GCCAGACGTTATCTGGTATCCTGCCCTGTGAAGCCCGGACTTTCCTCTCCCGCGGCCTTTCGGTTCCGCGGCAGCGATCACCTGTCTTGCTCATCTGCTATCTTAGCACATAATTATCGAAACTTCTATCCCTTTTTAACCTGCACCGGAGCCGTTTCACGCGGATACCGGCTTCCCCGAATCTCCGTCAGACCGGGAAACAGCTTCCGCCGATGAATTCCCTGGTAATGGAATTGTGCGGGATCCTCTCGCTGTCCACTCCCAGGAAGTAGTCCAGGAATTTGAGAAGCCGTTTAGCTTCCGCGTATTCTTCGCAGTCCGTCGGGATCTGGAAGAGCAGCGGCTCGGCATACTGCTTCAGCACCGCCAGTTCATAGACCAGAGCCGAATTGAACATCACGTCCGCTTCCTCCTGGTACGGGAAAATATTCTCCTCCTCGCCCCTTCGGACCGAAGGCCACCGCCGGATCGTCTCCCTGGCCGTGATCCCCCTGGTTCTGGCGTCCCGCACCATGCGGCGCAGCAGCCTGCCGTCCGTCGTAGGGATCCGGTTGTGCTCGTCGATATTCAGCTGCGTCAGGGCGCTTATATAGATCTTAAACTTGCTCTCCCTCGGCAGGCTGTAGGACAGACGGTCGTTCAGACAATGGATTCCCTCAATGACCAGAATATCGTCGGCCCCCAGCGTCAGGAAATCGCCCTTGTACTCCCTCTCCCCGGCGACAAAGTTATATCTGGGCATCTCCACGGTCTCACCGGCCAGAAGCCGCAGCATATCCTTATTAAACTGCTCGGTGTCCAGACTTTCCAGACACTCGAAATTATAATTGCCGTCCTCGTCCCTGGGCGTATTCACCCGGTTCACAAAATAATTATCCACCGCGATCGGGTGCGGCTTCAGTCCCAGAGCCCGAAGCTGGATCGAAAGCCTGTGGGAAAACGTAGTCTTGCCCGATGAGGACGGCCCGGCAATCATCACGAATTTCTTCCCCGGCTGTCCGGCGATCATCTCCGCGATCTGGCCGATCCGCTTCTCCTGAAGCGCCTCCTGGATCAGGATCAGATCGTTGCCGCCGCCCATGCAGATCTTCTCGTTCAGGGCCCCTACGTCGGCGATCTCCATCTTCTCGCCCCATTCCGACGATTCCCGCAGCACCTCGAACAGCTTCCTGCTGGGCACGAACTCCGGCACAGCCGTCGGATCCGAGAGCGTCGGCAGCATCAGTACGAATCCGTATTCGTAGGGCACCAGGTCGAAATACCGGATGTATCCGGTGTTCTGGGCCATGTACCCGTAAAAATAATCCTCAAACCCGTCCAGATTATACAGATTCACCCGCGAAACCCGCCGGTAGGAAAACAGACGCGCCTTATCGTACATCCCGTATTTCTCAAACAGTTCGACGGCGTCCTGCGTCCCGACGCTCCGCTTCATGATCGGGATCTTCCGCTCCACGTATTCCCGCATCTTATCCCTGACCTGCGCCAGCAGTTCCCCGGTAAGCGCAAAATCACCGCGGGCATCCACGAAAAAGCCCTTTCCCACCGAGAAATCCACGGATACCTTCCGTATCCTGTCCGCTCCCACCACCTCATAGAACGCCTTCAGCATGATCAGCGTGGCGCTCCTCTGATACGTCTGCAGCCCCGGCTTCTCCGCCGTGGTGATGAACCGGACGCGGCTTCCGCCCCGGATCTTCTTGTGCAGTTCCGTCAGCTTGCCGTCCACGGACGCCAGGATGATATCGTTCGAATATCCCGGCTGGAACTCTTCCGTGATCTCATAGAGCCTCGTTCCGTTCTCGTACTCCCGTTCCTGCCCTTCTATAAACGCCTTTACCACCTGTCAAAACCTTCCCTTTCTACCACGCCACAGCCGGGAACGACACCGGAGCCGTCATCACAACCGCCCTTCCGTCGATCTTCTCCCTGCAGTAGTCCGCCATAAAATCAATAAAAATATGTTCCAGCCCGTAATGGCCCGCGTCAATGACGGCTACGCCGTCGGCCGCGGCGTCAATGCCGTCATGATGGCCGATATCTCCGGTGATCAGCACCCGGGCCCCCGCCTTCTTCGCCTCCGGCGCCATGCCTCGGCCGGAGCCGGGGCAGATGGCGGCCCGCCGGATCGTCTCCGCCGCAGATTCCGCACCGTAAACGGTCACAAACGGCAGTCCGAACGCCTCCTTCACCTGCGCCGCCAGATCCCGAAGGGATACCGCTTCCAGAAGGATCCCCGCCTTGCCGATGCCGTAGCGCACGCCGTCCGCCTCACCCATCGGCTCCAGAGGCTGCCCTTCCAGAAGATGGAGCCTGGCCGCCGCCAGATCCGCCATACATCCGGGCGCCGCATCAAAATTCGTGTGCATCGCGTAGCAGCAGATATCGTTCCGGATCAGGCGCAGAAGCCGTCTTCCGATGAAATCCCCGTCATTCACATGTTTTACCGGTGAGAAGATCAGCGGATGATGGGTCAGCAGAAGGTCCGCCTTCTCACGGACCGCCAGCTCCACGATCTCATCGGTAGCGTCCAGCGCCACAAGCACCCTTCCGATCTCCTTGTCCGACCGTCCCGTAATAAGCCCCGGATTATCCCAGCTGCAGGCATAACTCTCCGGAGCCAGTTCATTCAGCTTCTCGATCCATTCGCCGCATTTCATTAAAATCAGCCTCCTTCGCAGCCGGTTCTTCCCGCCGCCGCGTACTCGTCCCCGTACAGGTGCATCGTGTACCGGGCGCAGGCGAGACGTTCCCTGATCTGGTCTCTTCCCGCCGCCGCTTTCTTCCCGGCCCGGCCTTCTAGCCCGTCCAGGATCCGCGACAGTGCGTCCTCCTCCCGTTTCAGAAAATCATAAAGCACCGGATCTTTCTCCCGGATCAGGCACGGCCCGTAGACGGCCTGCGCCAAATTAAGCGGCTCCATCTCCCCTCGGACCGCATCCATCACCACATAAAACTTTCCGTCTTCGCAGAGCATCCGTTCCCCTGCGATCCGAAAACCATTCTCCTGCAGATACCTCCGCACTTTCTCCGGTTCCGACTGAGGCGACAGGATCCAGTGCCCGACCGTATCCCACAGCCGCTGTCCCTCCCGGAGGATATGTACGATCAGTTCGCCGCCCATACCGGCGGCGATCACCGTGTCCGCTTCTCCCGGCTCCAGTCCGCGCACGCCGTCGCTGAGCCTGGTCCCGATCTGCCCCTCAAGGCCGTACCGGCTGATATGCTCCCTCGCGCGGGCAAGCGGTCCTTCCCTTATATCCATGGCCAGCGCCCGAGCGGCGATTCCCCGCTTCACGAGCACGATCGGCACATAGCCGTGATCCGTCCCCACATCGGCCACGCAGCTTCCGGGAAGCACAAAGGAGACCACCATCTCCAGCCTGTCCGACAGCTTAATATCCATCCGCGATCTGTCCTTCCCTCTGCCCGCGCAGCGCACCGCAGACTCGCTCATCCGTCCGTCCTCCCCGCA
Source organism: uncultured Lachnospiraceae bacterium (assembly GCA_947589095.1). GTDB lineage: Bacteria > Bacillota > Clostridia > Lachnospirales > Lachnospiraceae > UBA3402. The sequence continues at coordinate 4,331 of CANQBX010000116.1, read as the reverse complement.
GCGCTCCCGCGGCGCCAGGCCTCCTACTCATCCAGATAATCCTTCAGCTTCTTGCTCCGGCTGGGATGACGGAGCTTTCTGAGCGCCTTTGCCTCGATCTGGCGGATGCGCTCCCTGGTCACGTTAAATTCCTTTCCGACCTCCTCCAGCGTCCTCGGCCGGCCGTCGTCCAGTCCGAAGCGTAGCTTTAAGACCTTCTGTTCCCGGTCGGTCAGGGTCTCCAACACCTCCAGAAGCTGCTCGTGAAGCAGCGTATACGTAGCCGCGTCCACGGGCACCGCCACATGGTCGTCCGGAAGGAAATCGCCGAGATGACTGTCCTCCTCCTCGCCGATGGGCGTCTCCAGAGACACCGGCTCCTGGGATATCTTCATGATCTCCCGCACCCGATCCACCGGCATCTCCATCCGCTCCGCGATCTCCTCCGGCTGCGGCTCCCTGCCCAACTCCTGCAGGAGCTGTCTGGAGGTGCGGATCAGCCGGTTGATCGTCTCCACCATATGAACCGGTATCCGGATCGTCCTGGCCTGATCGGCGATGGCCCTTGTAATGGCCTGGCGGATCCACCAGGTAGCATAGGTACTGAATTTATATCCCTTGGTATAATCAAACTTCTCCACAGCCTTGATCAGCCCCAGATTCCCCTCCTGGATCAGATCCAGAAACTGCATGCCGCGCCCCACATAACGCTTGGCGATGCTTACAACAAGACGCAGATTCGCCTCGGCCAGGCGCTTCTTGGCATCCTCATCCCCCAGTTCGATCCGCTTGGCTATCTCGATCTCCTCATCCATGGTAAGGAGCGGGATCTTGCCGATATCCTTCAGATACATGCGGACCGGATCCTCCGTCCCCACGCCCTCCGGTACGGACAGATCGATCTTCTCCAGATCGATCTCCTCTTCGTTGTCCAGATCCATCTCCTCATCCAGAAACAGATCCATATCCAGGTCGTCGCCCCCGCCCATATGGATCACATCCACCTGGTTCGAATCCAGAAAATCATAGACCGCGTCCCATTTATCCGAATCCAGATCGTCACCGGCAAAAAAGCTTTGAACCTCCTGGCTGTCCAGGGTATTCCGCTTCTTTCTGGCCTCCGCCAGAAGCTGCTGCAGCTTTTCCTCAAATCCCAATACCTTTTCGTCCATATGGTCCTACCTTTCCGCAGTCTGCATATAGTTTAGCCCTAATCAAGGGAAATATGCAGGGTCTTAAGCGCGCTCCGGGCCCTGATGATCTCCTGCAGCTGGCCGATATCCGCGGCCGTTCTGCTGGCTTCATCCAGGCTGTTCTTGCGCACCTTTATCACCGTCTCCGAAAACGCTTTTTTCTGCTCTTCACTTCCGAGAGAATCCTTTAGACTGGCATTGAAAAGCGCCGCTACCTCCTTGTACTGTGTCTCGTCATTGATGAAATGATTTAATATCCCGGCGGGCGAAAGATTGCCGGACTCGTGTCCGTCAAATACCATCTGCGCCACCGTGTGGTACAGTTCCTCCTTGAAATCATCCGGCGTAATGATGCCGCGGATCTTGTCAAACAGCCGCGGATCCTCGATCAGCCAGGTAAGCAGGAGTCTCTGGGACTGCTTCGCGCCGTCCTCCTTCTCCCTCTTCCTCTGCCGTGTTCCGCCGTCTGTCCCAAAGCTCCCTCTCCGTTCATAAAACGCCCCTTCCCGCGTTCCTCCGTCTCCCGCGCCGGACGCGGAAGCCTCTCCGGCCGGGTCCGCATAACCAGCGGCCGACCGTCTCGTCTCGGCCCACGCCGGTCCGAGCCTCGCGGCCGTCCGGCTCACTAACTGCTTTAAATCCTGATAATTGATAAACTGCTCCCGGGAAACCGCCTGCATGTAATTATCCCGCTCAAGGGCGTCCGGAAACTCCAGAAGCTTCTTCGCCACCGCTGTGTGGAAATTGGTCTTCTGCTCCGGATCCTCCAGATCATACCCCCTCTTCAGCACGTCGATCTCAAACAGAAAGCTGTTCCTCGCCTCCTCGATCCGTTTACGGAACGCGTCGGCGCCCTGGTTCTTGATAAATTCGTCTGGATCCTTGTAAGGCTTCATATTCAGCACCTTGCAGGAGATCCCCGCCTCCTTGAGGATCGGGATCGCCCTCAGGGCCGCTTTCACGCCCGCGTCGTCGCTGTCGTAGGTCAGCACCACCTGACCGGTATAGCGTTTCAGAAGCGACGCGTGCTGCGTGGTAAACGCCGTTCCCAGGGAAGCCACCGCGTTGGTAAAGCCCGCCTGGTGCATGGCGATCACATCCATATAGCCCTCGCAGATCAGGAAATACTTCTCCCGCGTCGATCTGGCGAAATTCAGTCCGTAGAGGTTCCGGCTCTTGTCAAAGAGCTTCGTCTCCGGGGAATTCAGGTATTTGGGTTCCCCGTCCCCCATGACGCGGCCGCCAAACCCGATGACCCGGTTATTCGTATCCATGATCGGGAACATGACCCGGTTCCAGAACTTGTCCCACGTTCCCCGCTCCGATATGGTGAAAAGCCCCGATTCCTTCAGAATACCGTCGCTGTAGCCCTTCCCTTTCAGATAGCGGTACAGATCGTCGCTGGTCTTATTCGAATACCCCAGGCCGAAATGACGGATCGTATCATCGCTTAAACAGCGTTTTGACAGATATTCATATCCGGCGCTGCCCTGCGGCTGCTTTAACTGATGATGAAAATAATTGGCCGCCAGCTTATTGATCTCAAGAAGCGTCATCTTAAGATCCGCCTGGGCCCTGGCTTCCTTTGACATCTCCTGCTTCGGGAGCTCGATCCCCGCCCGGTCGGCCAGTACCTTCAGCGCTTCCGGAAAGGTATAATTCTCATATTCCATCAGGAACGTGATCACATTGCCTCCCGCGCCGCAGCCGAAGCAGTAATACATCTGCTTATTCGGAGAAACCGAAAACGACGGGGACTTCTCATGATGGAAGGGGCACAGACCGAAATAGCTGCTGCCCTTCTTCTGCAGCTTTACGTATCCGGAGACAATATCCACAATGTCGTTCCTGGAACGAACCTCCTCCACCACATCGTCCGAATAGTACATGAGAACACCCCCTCTCCGCTTCTCCCGGCCGTCTGTACATGTCTTCTGTCCGGTCCGCCGGCTTACGCCTTCCAGGCCTTCGGAACGAACAGCTCCTCAAACCGGTCAATGGCGTAGCTGTCGCTCATGCCCGCGATATAATCGCAGACAACCCGCTCCTTCTTCTCTCCCCGTTCGCTCATCAGCCTCTGGTACTCCTCCGGAAGCTGGTCCGCATGCTCGTTATAATATCTGTACAGCGTCTCGATCAGCTGCTGGGCTTTCTTCTCCTCGCTCTTGGCCACGCTCCCGCTGTAGACATTGGCGAACATCCAGACGCGCAGGCCCTTCATGGCCTTCTCCACATCCGGCGACATAAGGATCGCCGGCTTGTCCATGCTCTGGGCGATCACGTCGTGGATCATATTGTTCAGACGGTCCCGGACGCTGAAGCCCAGCACCTCCGTATACTCCCGCGGAAGATCCTTTTCCGTAAATATCTTCGCGCGGATGGCGTCATCGATATCATGATTGATATAGGCGATCTTATCGGAAAGGCGTACGATGCACCCTTCCAGCGTCGACGGTCTGCCCGACGTGCGGTGGTTCAGGATCCCGTCCCGCACCTCCTTCGTCAGGTTCAGCCCATGGCCGTCCTTCTCCAGCACCTCCACCACGCGGACGCTCTGAACCGCGTGGACAAATCCGTCCCCGCAGATCTGGTTCAGCACATATTCGCCGGAATGACCGAACGGCGTATGCCCCAGATCATGCCCCAGGGCAATGGCTTCCGTCAGGCTCTCGTTCAGGCGCAGGGTCTTGGCAATGGTCCTGGCTATCTGCGATACCTCCAGCGTATGGGTCAGACGCGTCCGGTAATGGTCGCCCTCCGGCGCCAGAAAGACCTGCGTCTTGTGCTTCAGCCTGCGGAAGGACTTGCAGTGCAGGATCCTGTCCCGGTCCCTCTGATACTCCGGACGCATATCGCACAGCGGCTCCGGGCGGTCCCGGCCCTGGGTGTTCTGGCTCAGGGCCGCGTAGGGGCTCAAATATTCTGCTTCCATCTTCTCGAGCATCTCTCTTGCCGACATACCGACACCCCCCTGTTCTATGTATATTTTCTGTTTGCTCATTTTACGACTGATTCGCGGCTTTCTGCGGCTTGCGCGCGGCGGCCTTGAAAGCCTGCGGCTTTCTCGCCGCGTGGGGTGGCAGGAGCCGCGGGGCCGCAGTGCGGAGCTTTAAAGCCTGCGGCTTTTGCGGCGGCTTTGAAAGCCTGCGGCTTTCTCGC
>CANQBX010000115.1 GCA_947589095.1 uncultured Lachnospiraceae bacterium | reverse complement strand
TTCGCCAGCGGTACCGGTTCATCCGGGATCTCGGTTCCGGGGTCTCCGCCGGGGTTACCACCTGGGTTGCCACCAGGATTACCGCCCGGATTGTACGGGAACTTGTAAATCTCTACTTCGTTCGACGGCGTCGGATGCTCATGGCTTCCCGGTCCCGGCTCTCCCGGATGCTCCGGATCTTCCGGCGGGTTGTCATAGGACACATGCGAAATGTTCGTCCAGTTCTGCGTCCCCGATACTGCAGGGATCCTTACCTGGAAGGAAACGGTCTTCGTCTCTCCCACTTCCAGATCGTTCAGATTCCATGTGATCGTGATTCCATCCGCTTCCAGCGTACCTCCGTCGGAGATCGAGTCTTCCACCAGGATCAGCGGGATCGCGTCTCCCTGCGTGGTCGCCTGCGGGATCGTATCCTTCACCACAATGCCTCTCGCCGGTTCCTCGCCGTCGCTGTGCACCGTCAGGTAGTAGGTCACAACGTCTCCCTGGTATACCCGGAAGGAATCCTTCGTCTTCTCGAAACGGTTGCTGGACTGCTCCTTCTCGATCCAGACATTCGGGGCCTTCTCTACAATCTCTACTTCATTGGAAGGCTCATCCGGCTCATCCGGGTCGGTATAGTACAGGTGCGCAATGTTCTTCCAATGGGTCTCGTAATTCACCTCCGGTACGATGACCGTAAAGCTGACATCTACATAGCTGTGGGCCTTGATCTCATCGATGTTCCAGTAAAGCGTCACACCGTCTTCTTCCACGCCGCAGCTGTTCACCCAGATTCCGTCCGGATCGGACTTATCAACAACCGGATCCAGCGGGGTTACGATCTGGACCGATCCCTCCTTCAGCGCCAGCGCCTTCTTCTCTCCGGAAAGCGGTTCCACCGGAACCTTATCCTTAACCGTTACACGGTTCGCGTCTGAGTCGCCGGTATTCTCGACCCGGATGTAGTAGGTCACCTCATCACCGGCCTCTACCTGGAACATATCGTCCGTTCTTTCAATGTTCTTGCCGTTCCGCTGCACGGAGGTCTTCGCCTGCTGCTTGTGGATACCCAGAACCGGCGCATCCTCCTTGATCTCGACTATATTGGTCTCAATCCTGAAGCGCGGATTCTTCGGATCATCCGGATCGTCCGGATTACCGGGATCGTCGGGGTCCTCCGGATCCTGCGGATTCTCCGGGTTGTTGGCGTAGGTCGTTGCACCGATATTCTCCCAATAGGTCTCCTTTGTAACATCCGGTACGATTACGCTGAAGTATACGGTCTTGCTGGTACCGTTCTCCGTATGGTTGAACTCCGGATCCGTCAGGCCGATACCGTCCATATCGCCCAGCTTCCAGGTAATGATGTGCGTATCCGGATCATACTCACCCTTAATGTCCGGATCCCCGACAACGCCTGCCGAACCTTCCACATAGGTCAGAGGCAGATCATCGCCGTCCTGATTCGTTGCATGCTGCGGGACCATATCCGTTACAATTACGTCTCTCGCAGTTTCCGTACCGTTACTGGTCACCGTCAGATAGTAGGTCACGACGTCGCGGCCGTCTACCGTAAGCAGATCCTGCGTCTCCTCTCCATCGTTAACCTTCTGCGCCTTCGTAACGCTGACCTGCGGCGTGCCTTCCTTGGACTCTACCTTCTCCGTATCGTCCGGCGTATCCGGCTTCGCGCTTCCGGAATAGGCATGCGCAACATTCACATACCCCTTATCTTCGCTCACATCCGGTACCAATACTTTAAAGCTGACTTCCCATGAAGCATTCGGCGCCAGTTTCTCGCGTGTCCACTGGATCGTCTTTCCGTCATCCTGCAGTACACCATCGTTATAAATCTCCACCAACTGGTAACCTTCAGGAATTTCATCGTAAATGACTACATCCATCAGCGTGCCCTTGGACTCGTTTGTCTTCAGGGTTCCGTCTCCCTCATCCGGCTCGCTTCCTTCATCATCAGCAGCAACCGTATTGGTCAGAGTCACATAGTAGGTAATCTGATCCCCTTCTTCGACCGCGATCTTTTCGGAGGTCCGCTTCATCGCAATATACGGATCCTCGGTCGTCTGCACATAATCAGACTCCTTCTCCTGCTCTTTATGCGGATGCAGTTCCGGCGGATTGTAGGTGTTGGTGAAATTGATCGCATTGCCCACGCTCTCTCCGCGGGTTCCCTTGCTCTCACTGTTCTCATCACTGCCTACCGTGACCTTGAACGCTTCCCATTTCGCCTGCAGGTAATAATCATCCCCGCCTTTATGCTTCCTGGTTACGGTCACAACTACATCATACAATGCCTTATCATAGGTAATATTGCCGTTCTCGCCTTCTACCTCGTAAACACGGTAGTTATAAATACCTTCCTCCGTGTAGTAGATTGCTGCGAAAGAGTACAGGCCGCTTCCGGTATTCTCAACCACATCCCTGCCATCCCACGGCATTGGCTGTGTACTCGGATCCTGCGGAGTATTCTTCACTCTCTCCGGATCCTCGTTCGGCACCGGTCTTATCGGGTTCTCCAGGCTCGGTAACGGAAGACTCCAATCCGGTTCTGCCGGAGTGGCTACCGGAACGCTGCTGTCCGGCGCAGTTGTCTCTTCTTCTGCCTGAGCGGTGGTCTCCTCTGCCGGATCCACGCCCGCTTCCGTAGTCTCCTGCTCCGACTCTGTCTCCGTCGATGCGCCGGAGGATTCCTCTGTTGACATCTCGGTCGGATCCACCTCAGCTGCTGAAGACGGCTCCGTGACCTTTACATTCGCTTCATGCTCTTCTCTTGTTCCGTTCGAAGCAGTTGCCAGCTGATATCCCATTGGCACCAGCTTAAACTGGAAATCTCCCTGCCGAACCTCAGCGTTCTCCAGGAACTTCCGTCCGAAGATCTGGATATTCACCTCATCCGGGCTGTACTGATTATTGAAAACAACTGACTGATTGTCGCCGCCGCTGATTGTAATCACCGGCTCTTCGAATGTATAGTCTCCCGGAATCTTCTGGCCTATATGGACATGTACCGTATACTCCGCATGATCCACATTGTAAAGCATGCCTTCAACAACCGGCGGTATGGTTTCCTTAATCGTATAGTAGTAATCACCCGGCTCCTGGTATACCGCCTTGTCCTTGGTAAAGAATACGATATCACCATGCTCATCATTTTGCGTTGTTATACCATCTTTCAACGGATCACTAACCGGATTCTGCTTATGATCCGGACGCTCGGTCGGTTCCAGTGTAAACGTGAACTTAATCGGCTTGCCATCCTCATCCACCAACAGCTTGCCAGTATTATCGCCGGTTCCGCCAATAATGGAATCATCCAGCAGCTTGCGGCCGGTCAGTTCCGCGCCGATCTTCGGTGCAAACCTATTCTCAACCTCTGCCTCTTTGGTTCCTGCAGAAACCCTCGTAAGAGTCCCAGTCAGAGTACCCGTCTTCCGGAAATACGGCTCGGTCTGATTCGCTTCTTCTACCTGATAAGTTGCTCCCGGCGTCAATCCGGTAATACGGAGAGTTTCTCCGTCCTTTAGCTCAAAGGTTACTTGATTGCCATTGAAGTGCAGTGTGTTATCCGGTGTCTCCCGCTCCTTATAGACACGTACAAACTTCGCCATGCCTAGCTTCGCATCGTTGTTTGTCACTGTAACTGTAAAGCTAAATTTCTTGGCCGGATCAATCTGAACGCTTGAATATGCAGGCGTTACCTTCTTGCTGATCTCCAGGTTCGCCACCAGGCGATTGGTAAAATGCACCTCGGTTTTGATATCCGGTGTTAACTGGATCGTACCCGTCACCGTCTGTCCATTAACAGTGCCCTCTCCGGTGGCGCTGCTGAACCCATAGTTATCACCAGGCATCGCATTCTCTGTTACGGAATATTTCTTATTCGGTACCAGGCCGTCAAAAACAATCTCCTCATTATGCTTCAGTGTGACAGTCGCATTACCATTTGCATCGAATGTAACTTTTTGTGATCTAACAAAAGTCGACGTGTCTTTCGTGTAAACCTTACCTGTCAGTGACCCACCCTTACCAACTCTTTCCTCCAGATAAAGCGTAAAGTTAAATTCTTTACTCTTGTCATCAGCCGTTAGATCTCCTGTTACATTCGTCGTCTCAATGGATTTAGATATCGAGAGCTGCGCTGCCGGCACATCCATATAACCGTTATTGCCAAGCTCTGTCTTGACAGCTCCACCATCGTAAGTTTGTGTAAAGGATCTCCTCGCCGTATCACTGGCATTGGCCTCTATCGCGCCTTTCGCTTTCTTTTTTCCGTCCGATTGGTTATCCAGGGTCGTTCCCTCAATTTTACGATGACCATCGTTCAGCGGTATATCGGTTGCCTTTTGTTCTTTTCCATTTTGATCATAATATGGCACCACACTACCGTTCGCGCCTGCCGGCTTATAAAAATTGTTATCGGATGCCGGTGTAAATGTGGTGTTCGCATTCCCATTTCCGCTGCCACTATATTTGTTCGAGAAGAATCGGACTGCGCCATATTGTGCCGTCTGATCCTGAATATACTTCATTCCTGCATCAGTAGAGGCAAATTGAGAAAGGTCAAATTTGCCTTCCGTCTTATACTTTTCGGCAAGTCCTACCGTATATGCGATACGAAGGGGCTTTGCTTCCGTTTTTGTTAAGCTCTTCCCAGCCAAGATGACATCACTTCGAATTGGGAGTGCCACATTAGGAACTTTTATTGTTAGTATCTGTCCAGTCTCCACATCTCCCGTTACCGCAAAACTGATTGTACTCAAATTAATCTGATTTCCATAGCTATTAGTTACTGTTGCGTTAATCGTACACGTGCCATTACTATTCAGCGATATTGGACCAGCTACTTTTTCCCCGTTCCAGAACACCGCACTGATTCCTTTAACTTCCATAAACTGGCCAATCGGATCTGTATAAACCAACGGCTGACTAGATAAAACATCCCCTTCTTTCGGACCATATGGGTAGGAAGCCTTCTCAACTATTTCTTGTACTAAGCCCTTAATTTTATCTTTTAAATATTCGTCCCCATCATATTTCATAAAATTCTCATGAGGAACATAATAAATATTATCTGTCACCCACGATTTGTTCGTACACTGTTTCAGTTCTGCAGTACCCCCTTGACCTGTCCCACCTTCCAGCAAGCCCTCTACAGATATCGTACCGGCACCAGGCTTTATCCAGTCACTCCAAGCCTTCCAAGCCTTCTTAATTCCATTCGCTGAGCTCTCTTTAAAATACGTTTCGGGATCCATTATTGCGTTAAGTCTCTGCTTCGTCCATTCTCCTGCATCGCCAAGGTCAATACCAACTGTGAACACATGCAGACCATCGGGATATATAGAATTAGCATTTACATTGCCTTTCATATATGCTGCCGTCATAAGAGTTTCAAGGACAATTGCCGCAGTCTGACTTTGATTTGTGTCATTATCCTCATATAATTGATATTCAGCTGTTGTAGCAGCTATCTCCCAAAAATCTCCGGTTGATAATACATTCGCACCGCCATCAGTTATCATAATTAAGACAGGGATACGATCCGAGTTATCTCCCGCAGGCTTCCTAGCATTAGCCAGCATCTTCATACCTTCATAAATTCCAGCCTGTTGATTTGTATAATTTCCGATGCCTTCGCTGTAAACGCGCGGTTGTACATTAAAAATTTCTGTACTGCTATCATCACTTGTATTTGCCTTAAGGCTATAGTTAACTCTCCCCGTACCCGGGTTTTGGTTTTTACTTGTGCTGTCCTTGCTCTCATTTATAAAATCCTGTAACGTTATATATTCGTTGCCTGAAGCCTTCGTATGGTGCTTCAATTCCAGCAATGTAGCAGCTCTAGACCCATAGGTAACAATTCCTACCCTATTAGTATTATTTCCATCCAATAAATAATTGGCAACTCCATTTATTGCTTCTACCGCTCTATATATTCTCGTTTCTGATCTTACAGTTGTCGCGGTTAATTGACCATTTCCCGGCTTATAACTCATAGAAGTAGACACATCCAAAACAAATACAAGATCTATTGGCTTTGTCGTATTCACTACCTGACTGGAACCCATAGCCGAAAAGACTTCCAAGAAGTCTTCATTATAGCTTATAGTATCCGTGCCTTCCTCAATCGTTGCTGACGCAGAACCACCATTCGTCGTATTCGCGAACACAGATTTGTCCGTCCAGACCAGTCCATTGTTTAAGCTGTCTGATCTATTCAACAAACCTTTATATCCATCCAGGGTATCCGTATCCGCCTTACGCGTAATCGTTCCCGACGATTGTGTCGTAGTCGCCCACGCCGTAATCCCAACATTCGTCAACGCGGTCGTCGCGATCATGCTGAACGCCAGGACGCCGGAGATGACGCGGCGGACGGTTTTCCTGCGGCTGATGGCTTCCGCTGCGGCGTGCGCCGCGCTGCCAAGACGGCTGAGTCTCATGTCTGCAAGTCTCATTTCTTTCCTCTCCTTCATAATTATTCTCCCCTTCCTTTGATCTTCGTCTATATGAAAGCTGCTATGGAGCTGTGTGCGTGCCGCCCGGCGGCTGCCGGCCGGCGGAATCAGTTGGCTGCTGTGTTTCAATCCGGTTCGAAAGCGGCATCCTCCTCTTCATCCAGGGCCCCGTCGATCAGCTTCAGGAGCTCCAGGGCGCTTCGGAAATTACAGCTTTTGCCGGTCTCGGCCCAGAATACCTTGCCCTGCCAGGTGGCGTTCTGCCGGTACTGGATGTTCACCACGAATGTGGCCTTCTCTCCTGTCTGGCTTAATATGTCATCCGTCGCTCTCATCCGTTCCGCCTCCTTCCGCTCTGTGGTCTCCCTCCGGTCGAAGAAGTCCCTGCTCTGGGTTGACGCCTGAGGGAAATTGATTCGATCCATCAGGCGGTCCATCTTGAGTAACAGTACATTCAGATCATTGAACCTCGACGGCTCGACGGAGTACCGGCTGTAACACCGGCCGCGCTCGCTGCCCCGGTCGTTCTCATCCACGCAGATGCACATGAGATTCGGCGCTGAAACATCGATGTATCTCCTGTTAATCAAGACACTACCCCCTTTCTGCTTCTAATCATAACGGACGGCTCGTTACGCCGAACGTTATATTCCGGGATTTTTTTACAAAAATTTCTTGAGAAGGGAAAAAAATGGACATGGAAAAAGAAATGTGCGTCGCCGGGCGCACACGCAATCAAAAAGAGCGCCGTCGGGTAGCTGCCAATAAGACAGTATCAAAGTAATACTGATATAGGGTAGCTGCCAAACAGGGGTGCAACAAAGAGAACAGACATATCCGGTTTATCGACCGGATATGTCTGTTTCTTTTACTGGGTAGTTTCTATCAAAAAATGAATATCTTCCTCGGATGCTGTATAAAGGATAGTGTTAAGAAAATTCACATCATCCGCAGGAATACCTTGGCGATATTCAAATTCAATCTGTCTGAAAACATAATTCGTATAGTTGTTATTGATTTTGGTAAAGTTTGAATAGTTGTTATACTTTTCTTTGAATGACTTCAAAAACTCATAACCAGGTCGATAGAATTTGGTATAGCAATATTCAAACAACGCAAAGAACTGTTCTTTTTTCTCAAGATCAAGGCGGAAAATCGGGTGATCTATATCATGCTGTGCCACCACTTCAAGTTTTTGCTCAGACATGACCGAATTCGTAATTTGCTCTATCACATTATGACGATAGTATATCTTACATACAACACCGATAATAGATGTCATGAAAAACATACCGTTATTCACCAATCCAACTTTGTAAGGATCGGCTCCGTCATCGGTCTTTTTGATTTGATTCGCCCAAAGTTTGTAAAAGGCTTTTATTTTAAGCAAGTCGCCAAGAAGACCGCTGTTGTACTTTTTATTGAACAGTAAATT
>CANQBX010000114.1 GCA_947589095.1 uncultured Lachnospiraceae bacterium | reverse complement strand
AACCTCCAAATACTTGATAAAAAGATTATATCATGGATACGATATAAAGTCGAGTTATTTTAAAATGTTTATACTAGCTCCTGCAATTGATATTTTGCAGATGACAACCCCATAACAATCCAAAAATGATCTATATTGTACTGCTTCAACTCTTGCTCTATTTCAATTACACAATTTTCATTTCCATTTAAATATGCTACAAAGGCATCATAAAACCTGTCCTCTGAGTTTCCATGAATCCATATACTGACAAAGTAGTCTGCAAGAATCTTATTGAGTCGAACACTTTCATAATTTTGCAAATCCTTTTCAATATCTGCAAATTTGATTATACTCTCCTTTTTCTCATAAAATTTGCAATCCATATTAATTGTCTCAATTAACTCATAATACTGACTTTGAGCTATTTTTCTATTGATCAAATATTTTTCAGCCATTGTTTCATGATGTATACATACAAGATACACCCGCCAAATATAGGCTGAACTAAAAATATAATTCTCTATTCCTTCATGTGAATGCATATATTTAAGCATCTGAAACACCATACTGTCCGAGCCGATCAAATCATTTCTCTGGGAGATTTCAAATAATAGCGAAAACGAATAAAGCTGATATATATCCAGTATTCCCTTTCTAGTTTCAAGATGCTTTTGCAATTGAAGATATAAACTTGCAATAGAATTATAATCGCATGTAGAATACATTAATCTTTTAAACTCTTCAAAATCGGCATATTTCTTTAATATTTCATCGTAAAACTCATCATCTAAAGAGAAACTCTGCATTCTATCCATATACTCTACAGAACCATTCAAAATACTTTTACGCACAATATCTAGCGTTATTTCTTTTCTTCTTGAAAATGAGGTAAGCTTCTCTCTCAAATACGTATTGAAACTATCATGGATCAATGAAACACGATTTGCTACGATTTTGAATAAATACGGATGGTTTTTTACAAATTCATGAATAACATCAAACAATTCAGGATCTGTGTAAAATGTTTTCAGCTCATTCCAAGTAAAAAAACAATTACCTACAGAAAAAATACTAATTGCCTCACTCGGTTTATCTTGATTAATGAATAGACTATCATAATAATCATTTATTTCCTTAATTGATGTGCCAGCCACATTAACTTTTCCATTCAATGTATAATCTGATGCAACAAAGTAAGTGATGATGGGATATCCATTTGTAATATTAAAGATTTGAGTCTGTATCTTATAATCATGTATTTGATGAACCATATCTAAATAAACTCTTGTCTCATCTATCGTCCAGTCTAATAAAATATTTTTGTTCCAATTCAATTTTTTTCTAAGCGGTCTAGACAGTACAATTACTCTAATATTTTGAAGTCCATTTATAAAATCAATATATTGCTCTAATTGGGATGGATTGTAATTTTCAACATGATCTAACCCATCTATTACAATAAATTTATTCTCCTTTCTAATTGTATTAATTAAATCATCGATAATAATTCTCTTAGCAGATTTATAAACTTTGATACCAAGTTCTTTAATAAAATTTTCAAACTGAAGACGTTTATTTCTATACGGATCCTGGGAACCAATCCAAAACCTATATATGATAGCATCTGGGTACTTGGCACATATTTCATTAACAAAATGACTTTTCCCTACACCTGGTTTTCCTTCAATCCAAGTAACTTGATACGGAAATTCCTCTGGAACTTGCCTTAAAAGAACTGTTTCATCTTCTAAATCGACTGACATCTCTATAACTGCCGGCAATTCCTCAATAGAGATTTCAAACTTGGCATCTTGTGTAACAGCATCAGCTTGATGAATAATCTGAAGTGCCCTTTCATCAGAACTGAACATATTATCTATTTTCTCCGAACATTGTTCCGGTGTAAGCGGAATGATTATTATATCTTTCTTTATAACACATGGCAACCCCATAAATACGCTATCAGTATAAATTAAATTAGAGTTAATTACCAATATATTATTATCAGAAGGATCATAATCATTTTGATTTCCTTTAACTATTACTAGATGATCTGTTATAACAATATCATCCAATGTCGTACCTGGATAGTTCTTTACTTGAATACGATATGATTTTAATCTAAAGTCTTTACATCGAACATTTTCAATATATATATCATCAAAATGTTTTGTGTCTGTTGCTTCTAATGTTATCTTCGATATTTTACGCTCTGTGTCCATAAATGCTAAGAAAAGTATAAAAATACTTTGTTGATATGAATATCCTTTTAAGGCATTTCTAGGTATTGCTCCCATAATTTCATTTGCCCTCCCTCTTCAAACGGATTTCTCAAATTATTTCAGACTATATTCTCTCTCATTTTACATATGGCAGCTCTATATCATACCTTAGTGTTCCTATCATCTGTAGAAAGTTCATATTGACCACATCCATCTTCTTCATATTATCGTTGGTATAATCTTTTGCAGTGTCAATTTTTGCTGCCTGCGTCACCTGTATTTTCCTCGCTCTATACACTTTTTCACATCTACTTTGATATTGTTTTGACCATACATCTTACCCTTTATTGAATTTCCCATTGTCTTATTTGTATAACTTATAATACGATAAAATACACATCTTTTCAATCAAAAAAGAGGCCTGCCATCTCTGACAAGCCCCTCACTCACAATATTTATTTCCAGCTGATTCTGACCTCATTCCCCGGATGAACTTCAATACTCTCCACATATTCATCCAGAAGTTCCTCTGTCAGCTTCGTTACCGCAAAGCTCTCATGCACCTTCACCCGATTCAGCTGCCTGACCTTGTCCTCCGCCTCTGACAGTTGCTCCATAAGCCCTTCATACTTCTTCCTGAGCTTTTCCACCCCATCGATAGAAACATCATAACTTTTCTTCTGTCCCAGGGCATAAGCTTCAAACTCCGCCATCCTCTGAGCCTTTTCCTTATCTATCGCCTTGTCCACATCCCGGCACTTCTTCCTTAATGCCTCCGTCTCTGCTTCCGCCGCTTCCTTTTCTGCCTGCAGAAGCTTATCTGATTCTCCCAATTCCATGATATGCTGCTGGATCTGAAACAGGATTACTTCTTCCAAATAGAAATCCTCAATCCGTTTCACACATCCGTCCATATGATAGATATTTAGTCCAGGACACCAGTAATACGGCTGGCCAATGCCTGTGCTGTGCCGCAGATTATGGCCACAGCATCCGCAGTTCACTCTGCCGACCAATACATGCTGATCTCTGCGCTTCCATTTCCTGCCGCTCTTCTGGAATCGTTCCTGCACTTTATCGAAAGTCTCCCTGTCAATGATCGGCTCATGGTGATTCTCTGTGATGATCCATTTCTCCGGATCCGTCACCCGCCGGTCATCCCTGATCTTCTGGCATTCATACACACCCTGAACCAGATCACCGACATAAGCCCTGTTCTTCAACATCCTGAGCATTCCGGAATGCTGCCAGACAAAGGCTCCGCCCTTCGGATCAGCTTTGCGGATTCCCTTCTCATGCCAGACCTGAGAAGGCGGCTTAACCCCTTCCTCATTGAAGATCCTCGCGATCTCCACCGTGGACATACCACCCGCATACATCTTAAACAACCGCCTGACAACTGCCGCTTCATCCTCGGCAGTCACAAACTTATGCCTGTCCTGTGGGTCCTTTGTATAACCGAATGGCGGAGTGGAACATACCGCTTTCCCCTGCTCCTTCACAGCCCTCACAGACGCTTTTATCTTTAAGGACAGGTCCTTACTGTACAGGTCATAAAGCAGGTTCTTGAAATTCACATCGATATCCGCGACATTACCGGAATACTGATCACTGTCATATTTATCATTGATGGAAATGAACCGCACCCCCATGAACGGAAATATCTGTTCTAGATAAGATCCCAGTTCAATATAATCCCTGGCGAACCGTGAAAAGTCCTTCACAATGATGCAGTTGAACTCGGCATTCTTCACGCCGTCCAGAAGCGCCTGTACACCGGGTCGGTCAAAGTTCGTCCCGGAATACCCGTCATCCGAGAACTCAAAAACTTTTGCCTGTGGAAAATGCTCCCGGACATAGTCCCGGAGCAGAAGTCGCTGCATCGTTATACTGTTGCTTTCCTCATGGCTGAATTCGTCCTCTTTGGAAAGCCTCATATAAATCGCTATGTTCATGATGGCCTGCCACCGCCTTCCAGTTCCCGGATTTCCTTGTCGGAATAAAGAAAATGCACCTTGACTCTCTTATCCTTAAACACCTCAATCTTATCTATCAGGGCATGAAGCACTTCCGCTGTCAGTGGTGTTCCTTTCCTGCACTTCATAAGCATCCGCAGATACTGGTTTCGTTTCTCTGTCTTGCCATCGATCTCAGCCAGCCTTCTTTCCAGAACCTTTTGCCTGTCCTGCATTCTGCGGCTCTCCTTCTTCCTGTTCTCCGCCGCTTCCGTCATAGCCTGCTCGGTCATCTCCCCTGAGCGGTAACGGATATAATCCTCACTGCCGGATTTTTTCAGTTCTTCTACCTTATAGGAAATCTCTGATATCTCCTTCTCCAGCTTTTTCTTCTCGCTCTCAGCCTGTCTTTTACTTGCAGCGACAAGATCCTTCTGTTTCACGGATGTCAGTGAAAACTCTTTCTCCAACGCTTCCTCTACTAGCCGGTTCAATATGATCAGTGAAATCCTGTCATTATCACATTTACGGTCATCTATAGTCTCTTTGTTCACACACCTGTACTGATAATTCCTGACTTTTCTGCCGGAACGATTGGTAAGCCCGCACTCCCTAGTGAACTTGCTGCCGCACAGGCCACAGAAAATCAGATCCTTATAGATATCCTCTTCCATCGGAAGGTTCCTGGATGAGCCGGAAGAGAACTTCTGCGATCTCGCCTCAAACTGTCTGGCCACTTCCTGAAATACATCTTCGGAAATGATCGGCTCATGATTATTCTCGCGGACTTTCAGCTCCCCGGTCAGAACCTTCGTGCTGGTCCTTCCGGTGACGCGCTCTCCATCCTTCTGCTCACAGATCAACCATCCTATATATGCGCAGTTATTCAGGATCTGGTTCAGCGTTGCCTTATGCCAGTTATGCAGCTCCTCGCCATCCCTCTGATACACATGGCCATATTTCCTATAATCACTCGGTCTGTGGATCTTTTCAGCATAAAGCCACTCGATCATCTCTGCATAACCCTCACCGCGGAGGAACCGGTCGAACAGTTTCCTGACGACTACCGCCGCTTCCTCATTGATAACAAGCACCCTGCGGTTCCCTTCCTTCATGACATCATATCCATAGACCGGATGGCATCCTGAGAAGCTTCCCCTCTCAAACTGCTTCACCCTGGAACTCCGGATCTTTACGGCTATATCCTTGGCGTACAGTTCATTGACCAGATTCTTCAGCTGCACTCCCAAAGTCTCCGGATCGCCGTCCATGTTGTCGAAATTATCATTGACAGCAATAAATCTGACGCCCAGGAACGGGAATATCTTTCCCAGATAGTTTCCCATTTCCAGATGGTTCCTGCCGAATCTCGACAGGTCTTTTACCACGATGCAATCCACTTTCCGCATCCTGACATCCGCCATCAGCCGTTCAAAATCGTCCCTCTGGAAGTGCGTGCCGGTCTTACCCAGATCGCTATAGCAATCGAATATCTCCATATCCTCATGCGACCGGACATATTCCCGGCACAGTTCCAGCTGATTGTCAATGGATTCATTCTTCCTGTCCGTGCCGTCCACCGACAGTCTGGCGTAAATGCCGACAGAATATATCTTATCCTTCTTTACAGACACCGCTGCCTGTCTCTTCTTTGACGTTCTTGCCATTTACTTCACCTTTCCTTCCGCTTCGCTGTGCTTCAGGAAGTCACAGAGCATCGCTACCTTGATGAACTGGTTCTGGTGGCGGAGTACAACCTGAACCCTCTTGTCGTCATACACATAGATCTTCTCTACCAGATGAACCAGTGTCGTGCGGTTCAAAGATTCCACCTGCAGGACATCCTTGTACTGTTCCAGCTTCATCCCGGCTTTTAGCCCATTCCTGAAAAGTTCCTTCAGATTCTGCATCTGCTTTTCCAGATCAGACTCGATGGCGGCGTACTTTTCTTCATAGATTGCGGAAAAGGTCTTGAAATCTTCCTCACCAATAATACCCTTCTTATAATCTTCATACAGGGCAGCGCGGAGCTTCTTATACTTCTCCTGTTCTGCCTTCAGGTCAACGATCTCTTTATCGAACGCCACAATATCGTCATAACGCATATCCAGATCCTTTACTTTGGAGATCACCGCCATCTGGTCAAGGATCAGCTCTACACGGCTCTTGATGCCATACAGAACCAATTTGTCCAGGTCATCCTGGAGGATGCTGTGCCGGCTGCACCTCTTATTCTTGTTATAATTTGAGCAGATAAAGTAAACCTTCGTCTGCCCCTTGTACCGGTTCACACGCCTTGTCATCTGCTCGCCGCAATCCCCACAGAACAGAAGCCCGGAATACAGATGGGAAGTATTTTTCCCGCTTGCCGACCGGCAGTCCGTTTTCAGAAGTTGCTGCACTACCTCGAACAGGTCTTTGGATATGATCGCCTCATGTGCGTTCGGCACCCTCACCCATTCGTCAGCAGGCTTCACGACCGACTTCTTCACCTTATAGTTTACACGCTCGGACTTACCCTGTACCAGGGTGCCGATATAAGTCTCATCCATCAGGATCCGTCTCACAGCCTGCGCCGACCATTTGCTCCGCTTCTTTGTGCGAAAGCCTGTAGTGAACTTCTCGCCATTCGACCGCTTATACTCCATCGGCGAAAGAACGCCCATGCCGTTCAGCCTGTCGGCGATCGCCTCAAAGCTGTACCCGTCCACCTTCCACTCAAAAATGCTCTCGATGATGCCGGCAGCGTACTTGTCGATAATAAGATGGTTCTTATCATCCGGATCCTTCCGATATCCGTACATGGCAAAAGCGCCGATGTACTGGCCGCTTTCACGCTTCATCTTCTGCTGGCTCTTAACTTTCACGGAAATATCCCGGCAGTATGCGTCATTGATAAAATTCTTTACCGGCAGCACAAGCGATTCCTCATTGAAATCAGCCGTCAGCGAATCATAATTGTCATTGATTGCTATGAACCGGACTTCATACTCCGGAAACGTCTTCTGTATCAGCCTGCCGGAACCTATATAATCCCTTCCAAGCCTCGACAGGTCTTTTACGATCACACAATCGATATGGCCAGCCTCTATATCTCCCATCATCCGCTTGAACGCCGGCCTATCAAAGTTCGCTCCAGACCATCCGTCATCCACATAAAAATCAAAGATCTCCATGTTATCCTGCTTCCTGATAAAGCTGCGGATGATGTCCCTCTGCGATGTAATGCTGTTGCTCTCCGCTTTTCCGGATTCCCCGTCATCCCTGGAGAGCCTGAGATAGACAGCCACATTATAAAAATCTTTTGCCTTCATGGCTTCAGCCTCCTTCCGATATTAGCCAGCTATCCGTCCTACGGGATACGACCGTCATCAGAACTTCCAGCTGATTCAGCCCTACCACCACAGAATACCGTGCATTAAACAAGAAAAACATGTGCCAAAATCTCAAAGAGGGATCCTTGTCATCCGCTTCGCAAGCTGGATCATCTTATCCTCCAGCGTTTCCTCTGATATCTTTGAATAAGTGATCTGCAGGATATATTCCCCGACATTTTCCGCATAAGGATTTTTCGTTTTCTCCAGGAACTCCCTCATGCGCTGATTGGCAGGCTTCTGTCTGTCGATCACTATATCCCCCG
This sequence comes from uncultured Lachnospiraceae bacterium, assembly GCA_947589095.1. Lineage (GTDB taxonomy): Bacteria > Bacillota > Clostridia > Lachnospirales > Lachnospiraceae > UBA3402. The sequence continues at coordinate 290 of CANQBX010000114.1, read as the reverse complement.
CATTATCCAAATCTTCACGCCTCAGATCTCGGATATCCGTATCTTCCAGTCTTTTTAGTTCTTCTACTGTTACGATCATTTTCTTCTCCCGTCCTTTCTGAAGACTCTTTCCTCATGTCACAGGCAACGAAAATGACCCAGATTTTACCCTCAAAGCAAAAAATGGCCGGCAGAGAAACAAATCTCCACCAGCCATTATCCTTACACTCTCTTCGCATAATCCAGACTGATCCATCCTGCCCCGGACTTCAGCCTGCCCCATCCGGCATCCGAGCCTTTCCCGCTCCGGA
>CANQBX010000113.1 GCA_947589095.1 uncultured Lachnospiraceae bacterium | reverse complement strand
TTATTCAAAACACGGGTTCCATAGCCTTTATTCCGATACTGCCTGAAAATATATATTTCCGGTTCCAATTTATTCTCATCTTCATGAAACCAAAACCCTATATATCCTATAAAGCAGTCTTTCTTTTTTATGCTGTAAAACATCGGCCTCTGCAGATCGATTGCCTCGTAAGCATCCTCCGTTCCATCAAAACCATAATATTCTTCAAAATCGCCTGCCTCTTTAAGTTCTTTCTTAAAAACTTCCGTAATACCATGGCTCATTAAGCTGGAAACAGGATACACTTCAAAATCCTCGATCTTTATCAGTTCGGGCGTATACAATATCTCCCAGTCTTCAGATCGTTCATACTCCCGATCCGTACATCCGCTCTGGGTAAATACAATCGTATTGTTCTTTCTGTTGTAAAATACGCCGTCCATCTCCGTGGGATCGCACTCCCAGCCGCTGTCGCTCATAAAATGGACGTTCTCCGGTATTTTGTTCTCTTTTAAAATGCGGCTGAGCAGTTCCATCGTCATCGCTTCCAGTCCTCCTGTTCCATACGCTAAGCTTCTTCCGCTCTTGCCAGCCATTCCCGGTAATTTTGCACATTTTTCTCCAGCCGTTTCAGCTTCTCCTCCTGCCTGATTCGTTCCGGCCTGCTGTAACGGTCCGCCGGAGCGTACCGGATCGCTCTTGCCTGCTCACGGGAAAAACCGTAGGTCTTCTCCATATATTTCATGTACTCCTCCGGTTCCTGTGAATCCCGCATTGCCCGTACAATATCCTCATAATGATCCGCGGCTGTAAAATAAGCTCGGATCTCATCGATCCCGCTTTCACACTCCCGGATCCGCTTCCTCCAATAGAGGCGCATGTCTGTTCCCTGCGCCGTCTGCGCTCCGTCACGGATTTCCCCCTGTCTTCTCTCCAGGTCTTCGATTTCCTGCCGGATCTGCTCGAAGCTGTCCCTGTCCAGCATATCCAGCCGGATCTGCAGAAGCTTCCTGACCTGCATATCGTCCAGCGCAAAACGCTCGCGCAGCGCCGGAACAACGTCCTCCTTACGCGAATTCCGGATGACCTCCATGACCTCGGCGCTGTGCTCGTAGACCCAGACATAATCCCTGAGCAGATCCAGTCTCCTATTTGCATACAGCGGATTATCATCTATGTCATAGCTGCGCTGCTTCGGTACCGTGCCATGCATTTTTGTATAATCCTTATAAGAGAATTCATTTGTAGAGACGTCTGTCCTTGCGCCAATGCTTTCATATTCGTTCAGCTCATTGACCGCCGTGGCGTACGCCTTCGACAGCGCCGCGTAAATGGAATGAAAATCATCGCAATACACGCTGATCCTCTGTACATCCGCCGGATAGTCCTTCGGCACGTACTTGCCGAAGCGTTCAATAAATATACTGACCTGATTACACCTCATAATGTCCTCCCCGCGTTTTTACCGGCCTTACAGTTTCCAGGCCGATAATGAAAGCTCCGTTATGTATTCCTGAAACAGAATCACCTCTACCGCCGGCGTCTTCGACGCAAACACTGCATTCTCAACTCCATCCGTTATCAGCAGCCTCTCGTATAATCTGGGGAAATCCGCAAAGTCGAACCGGTTGTCGTCCAGTATAACATACTCATCGACGTCCGGTTGCTCCTCCAGATAATCCTGAACGCCTTGTTCTCTTCTATACCAGCGGTCATTCGTCGCCCCGGATATTTCAAGCGCACGCTCCATCAGTTTCCTTTTAAATAATCAATGTCTCCCCCTATCCTGGCATTCTTCCAGTTACTTCCTTTCCTTCTTTATCAGACGTAAAACTCCTCGCCGCTATCAAGGCAAATGGCGCCGAGTACGCCGCCGAAGGCGCAGCCGCAGTCGATGGCGATATGCTTGTTGGCACCCTCTCTCCTCACCGCGCCGCCCGAAACACGCGCACCAGCGTTTCCTGCAGTTCGCGGGTGAAATATGCCGCTTCGTCTCCGTCCATCGCCGAGAAGTAGAGCCCCCGCATCCGCCGCTCCCAGGGAGTAGGAACCGGGACGCGGAAATGTCCTGCCGCATCAAGTTCAGCCATCATCTCCGCCGGGAGATCATCTGCCAGTTCGAACACCGGGTCAAAATAGCTCAGGCGCGGGTTGAACCTAAGCCAGCGGTCAGATACCCCAGGAAGCTCGCAGCTCTTCACAAAATCCCCCACATCCCGGACTGCACTCATCAGGAATATCCTGCTGCCGCCGTCGCCCGTTTCCTCTGCCTTCCGGTATATGGATTTGACCATGTCGCTGAAATATTCCTCTGCCCCCTCCAACTCACCGGTGTCAGGTCTGCAGTTATAGCCATCCGTGTCGGCGTAAAGCCCCAGAAGCTGCCAGAGCCCCTCAAACACCATCTCGCCGATACTCCGGTCTTCCTCGGTCCAACCGTCAAAGCAAGGGCCCGACAGCCCCATGATCTCCTGCGGATCCGCAGGCTCTGCCGCCGGGACGTCCGTCCGCAGAACTACCAGTTCCAGAAACGCTTTCTCATCTCCCTCCAGCGCCTTTCCATAAGCACGAATGATGGCGATGTCGTCAGGGAAATTAGCTCCGCGTGTTGTCCGTCTGCGCAGGTGGTTCTCTACGGTGTACTCCGACACTCCGGCCGCTTCGGCCAGCCGCACCTTCATCTCATCCAGGCCTTCCCGCTTCGCAGCCCGATCCGCGCTGTCGCGAAACCGCCGCCAGATGAACCAGTAGGCCCGTCCTTCCCCGTCCTCATAAAGCTTCACGTCCATTCCATCCCCTCCTTCGCGTTATGAAATATCTCAATCCTTCCAGCTTAATTCCGATGCCTGCTGAATCTATCAATCCTTCCGGCTCAATTCCGATGTCTGCTGAATCTTCTTTTCGTATTCTAACAGAAAAAAATCCAAAGGAAATTTCCCCTGCACCATATCGCTCACCATACCGACATACTTCCGTATCTCCTCCGGAAGCTCTTCCCTGTTTACTTTTTTCAGAAACAGCAGAGATGGATGGCTGTGGATGATTCTCCCGTCTTCTCGGATGTACTGCACAATTGTGGAAGTAGAATCCCAATAATCACAATGCTTTTTTTCGCCGTTTTTTATCTTCTCATAATCCGATTCCATATCTTCCTTTGAAATGTCAATCACCCCGATTTTATCGTCCTCCATTACAATATCTCCCCTGTCAAAGGGATTCTCCAGCAGGAGCGGATAATTTTCAAAACGTTCCGTACTCCATTCGTCTGCCAGATTTTTGACTTCATCCGGCAGACAATAATTCCACCAACTCCGAATTTCGCCATCCGCAAAATATTCCACTTCTCCATCCGGATTTGCACAGTACTCAGAAAGATCGTCTTTCTTATCCGGAAACAGATTCGGATTCCATTCTCCGACCTTCTGCATCGGCGGCTCATCTTCCACGACGATCTGCTTTTGAATGGAAAACCCCCGTTCGCCGTCTTTCTTTGCAAAAGCGACTGCCGCATCCAGCTTCCTGAAATAACCGCTGGGCCATTCCTCATCCTCATATTCAACGGTATAGATATATTTGCCGACCGCATTGTCGGCAAATACACGATATGCCTCACGCTCATATCGCAGCCGATTTTCTATTTGCTCTCTCGATCCGCTGTCCGTGGTAATCTCCGAAAGCTCCCTGATTGCCTGTAATCTTTCCGTCCGTTTCATGCTGCTGTTCCACAGCATGGCAGCCAGTTCAAAGTCCGTAAAATTTCTGTTGATGGATCGGTAAAATTCCCTCATATAATCGGACGGAATCGCCTGTTCCAGTAATCTTTCCCTTACTTCCTTTTCCGCTGCCATTTCGAATCCTCCTCCAGTATATCTCAGTTTCTATAGTACCATTTTCTCCGCCAATTCCTATGGTTCTTATTTTTGATGCTTCAAAAGAGCCTTGCGCTAGCAGGCGCTTTTCTCCGAGATCAATACTTCGGGGGAAATGTCATAATGCCACCCCGCAGTTTCATTAAACGTATGGATCATGACCTTTTCATGCTCATTCGTAAAGGTTTCTCTGCACCGCTTATGCTCCTGTTCCAATGCCTGCACAGCATTCCTATATGCTTCCCGCACTTGCGTCAGACTGCTATAAATTCCAATCCACTCGTCCGCATCATGGAACTCATCATAACCACGCATTAAAAAATAATATGTAGGCGATGATTCCAGTTCCGCCATATAGGCCAGCGAATAATTGTGCCAGTAAGCATATATCTCTTCCTCCGACTTCGCGCCATGCTCATGTTCCAAAAAAGCCCATAATTCTCTTTCGGCAGTCTCAACCTCACGCAATACTGCAATATTTTTGGGATCTTCCTTTATGACTTTAAATAAACGATCGATTACATGTCCATGCCCCTCATTACGGTTTATCTTTGCTTCTTCATGGAGACCGCACTTCTCTACCCGCTTCTCACACCGCAAAATCAAATCCACCTCAGCATCAATCCATGCCATCTGCTCATTAAAAGAGCGCGGAAAGAAGATTCCCTTATCATGTTCACTGACCATTCTCACCAACTCCGCAAAATCTCTTCAAATCTTTCTCATAAACAATACGTAAAATGTCTATTATTAAGCAAATCATGGACTATCTTCTATCCGTATCCATTGCCAATTCTGACTCCGTCCCTCCATATGTTTTCACCAAGCCATAATGTGCAGGATCATTGTATCTTTCCTGTATGTTTTTCTCATTGGCTATCGTTTCACAAAAATCAGAAAATCTTTCATCTGTTGGTATGTTGTACGTTCGTCGTTTATTATCACTACTACGTCCAAATCACTGATCTCTGGTCTTTCTTCACCTCTTGCATAGCTTCTGAATACTATAACGTCAGAAACATTTTTGATTTTGTATGCACCAGAAAGTAATGATAGTATGTCGTCGTATCTAACGATCTTGTTAAGACCATGTAGCTTTATCTTTCCATGATCACAAAAATTCACATACAGTACCCCAATCATACGTTTACCTTAGCTTCGGACGTTTCAAAATCCTTCCGCCGGGGATAAAGCTCCCGCCGGGTATTGTTGTCCCCCTACCCATAGACCTCTAAAGATTGCGCAGTACGGTTGAGCCTCAAATAATATTGATTGGATCTGGCAGGGGGACAAAAATCTTTTTTACTATTTGATTCTTACTATTTCTGCATTAAAATATTTTTTATTGTCTCATCCTTGAGTTTTTTTATATCTACACTTTCATCGTTTAGCACCCATTTTGCAACCTCTTTGTATTCTTCGCTATTTTTATTTAACACAGAGGCTTCATATAACCACAACCATAAAGAATGACTTTTATTCAAATTCTGATTAAATATTCCCGTTTTGCCGTTATCAGCAAAATCACTCATACTTTGACTTGTCAGCCATCGTCCTTTGGGATCTTTCTCACTTGCCCAAAATTCCTCATATGCATAAAAAGCAACATATAAATGCCACTTCTCTATCAATGGAGAGTCCATAAACTTATCTGGACGTTTCAAAAAAGCCTCCATTAAACTTTCTTTTGTCTTATTTTTCGCAAGATCAGACAAGGAAAGCATCTCCGAATAATTTTGCCTCATAAGCCATTGATAAAATCGATAATATCCATCCTCATCCTCTATTCTTCCTTCGTACTGAAATGTTTCTATAAGCGTCACATATGGATTACCTCCCCTTTTCTTTTTCAGAGGATGTCTAGACAGATATTCTTTTGTAAGTTCACATCCTTTTTCCCCCTTATCCGCATAAAATCCCAATACATATCGATTGGTTATGTTTATTTCCTTGCTCATTTTCGTTTAGCCTCCTCTAATTCATTTTCTTAATTTCTCATTTTGATACAAACTGACTTCTTAATCTGACTATTTACATTCTCACCTCTTATATCTATACATCCCCTTTTCTTCCTCCTCCAATACACCCCGCAAGCGCTGCTCCGAAAACTGCGATCCCGGCGCACGAGAGTATGAAACTGACAATCATTTCCGTCCTGCTCGATGATATGCCGTCCACCGCCTGCAGAACCGCCCCTATACATAGAAATCAGATCATTTCCTCATAGCGAAGCGGCAGGACGATAATCATGCCCCATTCCAGATCGTCATTGTTCTCTATCTGTTTTCCAAATGACACACCCCCTCGCTTTTCTTTCTAGTCTTTATTATATCTGGATCGCATAGATATGCCAATTGGAAAATACGGCTGGCTCTCACTGCTGTATCAAAAACCGCTTTCAACATTTTTCTCGATAAAACCAACCTTTTGAGAAAATAAAAAGAATTCCCGGCCAGATTCCGTCACCCTATAGTATCGAGCCGCCATGATCTGTCGCATTTTAACGCTATCAGCCGCATCGCCTATATCTCAATCATTGTTTCTTCCGGCACATACTCCACCAGCCAGTCCAATTCCTCCTGCGGCATACGGACACATCCGCAGGTGTGTTCATCCTGCACGGATATGGGTTCCTTCTGCCGGAACGTATCGCTCACGGCATCCGCCAGATACATATCGCTGTGGATAAAATAATCCCCGAACACCTCCAGATAGCCGAAGATTTTCACTTTCTCATGCCCGGGGCGGTATGAACGGATATATTCCTCGTGAAGTCCTGACTTATGCACGATTCGGAAAATGCCCGTGGGCATCCGTTCTTTTCCCCCGCCGCCGAGTATACACGGTACAGACGTTTTCAGTGTAAACAGCGTGTAACCGGAGGTATCGAAATCTTCCCGCAGCGGGTATAGTTTCCGCAGATTGCAGTTGTCCTCCTGCTCGTATACATCTAAACAATGCGCATTGCGGTCAATCTTCAGATAATATTGATTGGAACAGTCGGAGGATAGGATTGTTTTATGAACTATATATGTTTTTTCCGTAATCCTGCTCCTTTTATTTTGTTCCATCGGGAATTCATTTTTTAGCCTTATTCCGTTTGTCGCATAATCATTTGCAGCGTTCTTCATTAAGATCTCCTCAAGAACATCGGGGCAGATCTCAGCCTTCTTCCTGAAATCATTGGCGAATTTGTGAATCTCCCGTGTATTCATGTTGATCTCGAACGTTATGTCTGTATCTCCCTCTATCTTACGATAAATCAACATCGTTCCGTCATATCGATATGGCTCGTATCCCAGTTCTTCTAAAAGAACCATATGCGTCTCGGCCTCACTTTCACTTATCAGTTTGACATTCCCCTCTGTTCCCTGTATTCTGCTCCCTACATTTATATTAACAGCCATTTTTCATTCCACTATTTCCCATTATAGACCTGACTGCCTGAAAAAGCCATGTTGTTTGCTCACCATCAACGGCTTCGCCGCCTTCAGCCACGCGTAAATACTCATTTTTCCGTATAAATCCGCGCAAATATTCCTCGTTTTTGACCGTATCCCCCTTTAGCCACCATATTCCTCCTCATAGGGCAGGATCAGCCAATCGCCGGTCTCCGTCACTCTGTAATACTTATCCGTCTCCGTGTCCACTTTCAAGACAGGGATCCTGCCGCTTTCCAAAACCGTGCCGTCTATGTAATAGTGGCTTGCACCGTCATAATAGATGTCATGAAAGCCGGGATCGCCCGAGATCTCGGCGGTGCCCACATGCCCCGCCACCACCTTCATTTCAATGCCTTCGATCTGCCCTGTCTGAGCAGGATATTTACCGGTAAATATCTCATCTCCCGTTCCCCACTCCCACAGGTCGCCGGCCTCCTCATCGATGCCCGCGTGGACGAAAATCGTATTGCCTTCCGTGTAATAAAAGGGTAATGTTCCCATCCAGCGGACATACTTGTCGTCTTCTCCATCGTCATCCCCACCGCTGTCAACCTTTCCAACCGACCTGAATAGATGGTCGATATCGGAATCTCCCCACAGCACAAATTCCTCATGGTTTCCCATAAGCGCCACGACCTTATCCGTACCGTACCGGTGCTGAAGCGCCATGATCCTGTCCAGGACGCCTCTGTTGTCGGCGCCGCCGTGGATATAATCGCCGAGCAGGATCAGCCTCACGTCATCCTCCTCCAGATGCTCCTCTACCAGCGACAGCGCCTCCTCAAACTCCCCAAGACAGCCGTGAATATCCGACATACAATATAATTTCATGCG
>CANQBX010000112.1 GCA_947589095.1 uncultured Lachnospiraceae bacterium | reverse complement strand
GTCATAACCTTTCCGTGCAGCCGGGGAGATAGCGGTGCCCTGTACCTGCAATCCGCTCTAGCAGGGGTGATGTCTCACCCCGGGCAGTCTGTTGTGGAGCTGCCCTGCGTAAGTGGTGTTGACGTTTGGGTCTTGCGCAACAGAGCTTCGTGAACCGTGTCAGGGCAGGAATGCAGCAGCACTAAGCGGATCACTCTGTGTGCCGCGAGGCAGCCTGGACCGAGCTAACTGCGCAGGTAACGTCTGTGACAGCTGTTCAAAGTGAGACGCACGGATATCTATTTTAGAATTTCTCGATTTTCCCCTTGTCCCATTACAACCTTTGTATTATAATAACAAAATGGGGTTATTGTAACGACATAATAGCTCTATCCTAATACAGAAAGGGGATTTAAGGACATGATTAGAGTCGGAATGCTTACCAGCGGCGGCGACTGCCAGGCGCTGAACGCGACCATGCGCGGCGTGGCGAAAGCGTTGTACAACATGTACGATAACGAGGTGGAGATCATCGGCTTCGAGGACGGCTACAAGGGTCTGATCTACACGGACTACCGGATCCTGAAACCGCGTGATTTCTCAGGCATCCTTACCCAGGGCGGCACGATGCTGGGTACTTCCCGCCAGCCGTTCAAGCTGATGCGTGAGCCGGATGAGAACGGTCTGGATAAGGTGGAATCCATGAAGCAGACCTACCGGAAGCTTCGCCTGGAGTGCCTGGTAGTTTTAGGCGGCAACGGCAGCCAGAAGACAGCCAACCTTCTCCGCGAAGAGGGGCTGAATATCATTGCTCTTCCCAAGACCATTGACAATGATCTGTGGGGAACGGAGATGACCTTCGGTTTCCAGAGCGCGGTGAACGTGGCGACTAACGCCATTGACAGCATCCATACCACAGCTTCTTCTCATGGCCGCGTCTTTATCGTGGAGATCATGGGCCATAAGGTAGGCTGGCCGACGCTGCATGCGGGTATTGCCGGCGGCGCGGATATTATCCTGCTTCCTGAGATCCCTTATGATATTAATATCGTCGTGGACGCGCTGAAGGAGCGTAACCGCCAGGGCAAGCGCTTCTCCATCCTGGCCGTGGCCGAAGGCGCCATTTCCAAGGAAGACGCCAAGCTGACCAAGAAGGAACTGAAAGAGAAGCAGGCCAAGGGTCCGGTCTATCCGTCGGTCGCTTACGAGATCGGAGCCAAGATCGCCGAGATGACCGGCCAGGAGATCCGCGTGACGGTTCCGGGTCATATGCAGCGGGGCGGCGAGCCCTGTCCTTATGACCGCGTGCTTTCCACCAGGCTGGGCGCTGAAGCGGCTTACCTGATCAAGCAGAGGGAATACGGCTATATGGTCTGCGTGAAGAACAACGATATCGATAAGATTCCGCTGAAGGATGTGGCCGGGAAGCTTAAAGTGGTCGATCCGAAGAGCTCTATCATTCGTGAGGCGAAGATGATCGGCATCTGCTTCGGCGATGAGAAGATGAAGTAAGCAGTATTTTACAGAATAACGGATGTCCATGCGTGTGCCGCCCCCTGCGGAGCGGCCTGCACGGATGTCTGACGACAGGAGACTCGGATTCATGTCCTACATGGCGCTGTACCGCAAATGGCGTCCGGCCGCGTTTGATGATGTAAAAGGCCAGGATCCTATTGTGGCGACTTTGAAAAATCAAATACTGTCCCAGCGCATCGGACATGCGTATCTGTTCTGCGGCACACGCGGCACCGGCAAGACTACGATCGCCAAGATATTTGCGAAGGCGGTCAATTGTGAGCATCCGGTGAACGGAAGTCCCTGCGGAGAGTGCCGTACGTGTAAGAATATCGCTGCGGGCGCGTCGCTGAACGTGGTGGAGATCGACGCCGCGTCCAATAACGGCGTGGATAATATCCGCGAGATCCGGGAACAGGTGCAGTATCCCCCGACGGAAGGGCGTTATCGGGTCTATATCATTGATGAGGTTCATATGCTTTCGACGGGCGCCTTCAATGCCCTGCTTAAGACATTGGAGGAGCCGCCTTCTTATGTGATTTTTATTCTGGCGACTACGGAAGTAAACCGGATCCCGGTTACGGTGCTTTCCCGCTGCCAGAGGTATGATTTCAAACGCATTTCCATCGCGACGATCACGGACCGTTTGAAGGAGCTGTCCGCGGCGGAGAAGATCGACGTGGAGGAAAAGGCGCTTTCCTATATTGCCAGGGCGGCCGACGGGTCCATGCGTGACGCGCTGAGCCTTCTGGATCAGTGTGTCGCGTTCCATTACGGGGAGCGGCTGACCTACGATCATGTGCTGGATGTGCTCGGAGCGGTAGATACCGCCATTTTCAGCCGGATGTTTCGGGCCGTGGCCGGGAACCGGACAGCGGACTGTATCCGTCAGCTGGAGGAGCTGGTGGTCCAGGGGCGGGAGCTGACCCAGTTTGTAACGGATTTTATCTGGTATATGCGCAACCTTCTGCTGGCGCAGACGGCGGAGGACGCGGAGGGCCTTGTGGATATGTCCTCAGAGAATCTGCGGCTTCTGAAAGAGGACGCCGGACAGACGGACGGAGAGACGCTGATGCGTTATATCCGCGTGTTTTCCGATCTGTCCAATCAGATCCGCTATGCGTCCCAGAAGCGGGTGCTGGTGGAGCTGGCGTTCATCCGGCTGATGAAACCGCAGATGGAGCATGATTACGACTCGGTCATCGAGCGGCTGAATAAGATTGAAGAGACGCTGGAAGAAGGCGTGTCGGTAAACGCGGCCGGAGCGGGGAGACCCGGATACGGCGTTTCGGAGTCCGGCGGCGGTGCGGCGGGAACGGATGCTGCGAATCCGGCGGCGCCAGGCGGTATTTCCGGTGCATACGCGCAGCCTGCGCAGGCGTTTACGCCGCCCCGTGAGGTTACGCTGCCGAAGGCGCAGCTGGAGGATCTGGAGCTGATCCGCAACGATTGGGGAAAGATTGTGCGCGGCCTGGGAGGCGCGGTGCGGCCCAGCTTTCGCGACACCATTGTGGAGCCGGGCGGGGACAGCTGTCTGACGGTTGTATTTTCCGGCGTGAACAGTTTTGAGATCGGCAGAAGACCCACGGTCATGGGGCAGCTGGAGGAGTATGTCCGGGAGAATTACGGCAAGGACATTTATTTTAAGGCCAGGCTTCTGGGAGACGGCGAGCGCACGGACACGGTATATGTGACTGCCGAGGATCTAAAAGAGCATATTCACATGGATATTACGGTTGAAGAGGAGTAGTCCGGCCTGTGCCGCCTGTCCGGCGGCAGGGCCGATTATGACAGACAGATGACCGGGATGTTCGGTTTGGAATATAGATAAGAGAATCAGGAGGATTGCAGATCATGGCGAAACGCGGCGGATTCCCGGGCGGTATGCCGGGAAACATGAATAATCTGATGAAGCAGGCCCAGCGCATGCAGCGTCAGATGGAGGAGACGACGAAGGAACTGGAGAGTAAGGAATATACGGCATCGGCAGGCGGCGGAGCGGTCAGCGTTACCGTGTCCGGCAAGAAGGAAGTTACTGCCGTGAAGATTTCCCCGGAGGCTGTGGATCCGGATGATGTAGAGATGCTGGAAGATATGATTATGGCCGCGGTCAATGAAGCGTTCCGGCAGATGGAGGAGGATTCCGCCGGCGCCATGTCTAAATTCACCGGCGGGTTAGGCGGGGGTCTTGCCGGGATGGGCGGAGGTTTCCCGTTCTAGATTATGGAATATTACAGTGGCCAGATCACAAAACTGATCGATGAATTATCACGGCTTCCCGGCATTGGGGCCAAATCGGCGCAGCGGCTTGCGTTTCACATCATTAATATGCCGGAGGAGCAGGTGGACCGGCTGGCGTCTTCCATGACGGAGGCGCGAAGGAATATACGCTATTGTAAGGAGTGCTGTACGCTTACGGATCAGGAGCTGTGTCCGGTATGCCGCAGCGCCGGCCGCGACCACAAAACCATTATGGTGGTAGAGACTCCCAGAGATTATGTGGCTTATGAGAAGACGGGAAGGTATGAAGGGGTCTATCATGTGCTCCACGGAGCCATTTCCCCGATGCTCGGGATCGGACCGGGAGATATTAAGCTGAAGGAATTGATGCAGCGCCTTCAGGGAGATGTGAACGAGGTGATCATCGCTACGAATTCCAGCCTGGAGGGAGAGACGACGGCGATGTATATCAGCAAGCTGATAAAGCCTACGGGGATCAAGGTCAGCCGCATAGCCAGCGGCGTTCCGGTGGGCGGGGATCTGGAGAACATCGACGAGGTGACTCTGCTTCGCGCGCTGGAAGGGCGGGTCGAGCTGTAGCCGACGCGAATATGCGCCCCAGCTCATATTGCGCGCCGCCACGCGAATTTCCGGCCGCGGGGAGAGTCCAAACAGCGGCGAATACATTGCGTCAGAACGCGGTGGGGCAGACCAAAGCGGGTTCTGCGCAGGAAAGCAGGAAGGGATACCATGGACAAGTACGAGTTTAACATTAAAGTTGAACAGATTAAGAAACTGGTGACAAAGGGGGATTTCACCACCTCCATGAAGATAGCGGATACGATTGACTGGCGGCGTGTGCGCAACGCGAATCTGCTGGCGATGATCTCCCAGGTTTATGAGAAGAACGGAGAGTATCAGGAAGCCAAGGAAATCCTGATGCAGGCCTATGAGCGGGCGCCGGTCGGAAAAAGGCTTCTGTTCAAGCTGGCCGAGCTGGCCCTGCGGGAAGGGAATGTCCGGGAGGCGGAGGAATACTACAGGGAATTTAATGAAGCTGCGCCCGGGGATCCCAGACAGAATCTGCTGCGGTATCTGATCCTGAAGGCGAAGGGCGCGTCCAGCAGGCAGCTGGCGGCCGCTCTGGAGAAATATGTCGCGACGGAGCTGGACGAGCGCTGGATGTACGAGCTGGCGGAGCTTTACGCCGCGATCGGTGAGAAGAATCTGTGCGTGCAGATGTGCGATAAGATCGCGCTGATGTTCGCATTCGGGAAATATGTGGATAAAGCGCTGGCTCTGAAGGCTCAGTTCGCGGCCCTGTCCGATTATCAGCAGGATCTGGTGCAGAATCCGGATAAATACGAGGCCCAGTATAAGGCGGTAGAGCAGGAATTTGAGAATGGCGCCCTGGATGTGTTCGGAGAGGACGATTCCTATTCCGAGGATCATTTTTCCGGCGAGATGCAGTTTCCGGATCATGATTATGAGGATGAGGGACGCTACGCGGATGAGCCGGCATACGACGGGAATGCGTATGATCAGGAATATGACGGGCAGGAGGAATACGGACCTGAGGATGGGGATATGACGTATGAAGAGCCTGCCGGTGAAGAGCCGGAAGGAGAACCGGTGGAGGAGATGCCGGAGAATCCGCCGCGGATGCCGGAGCGTGTAACGATCGATGAGGAGCTGGTGGCGAATCTCCATCAGGCGGCTGCCGAGGAGCGTCTTGCCAGAGAGATGTCCAGGCTGGCCCTGGATGGCGCTGCCGACGAGGATGTTTTGAACGAACAGACCAAAAAGCTGTATGATATTCACAGGGCCCTTCCGCCTGCGCTGCGGAGCGGGGGAGAGCCGGATGATGAAACGGATGAGGAACAGGAAATATCCGCGGATGGTTCCGATATAGAAGAAAGCGGAACGGCGGGAGAGACGGTTTCAGACGAAAAGTCCGATATGCAGGGAGCGGCCGCGACAGAGGATTCGGAGCCGGAAGATGCCGGAGACGGAGCGGCAGATGCGGCGGAGGATAAAACGGCGGCTAAGGAAGAACCCGTACCGGAGTATATGGCGATCGAGACGCGGACTCCGGAGAAGGGAATGGAGAAGGCGATCGAAAAGCTGAAGGCTTATCACAGCCAGAATGACAGTCATAATCAGACAGTCAGAATTACCGGAAGTAAGCTGAACAGCCGCGGCGTGGACGCGATTTCCGCGCAGCTGACCGGCAGGGATCTGATCGTGGACGAGGCGGGCGATCTGGCGGGCGAGGAGCTGGAGAAGCTGGTAGATCTGATGACGGAGGAGGATAACCGGAATCATATGGCAGTGGTGCTTCTGGATAACCCTCGTCAGATGGACGATCTGTATCAGAAGTATCCGGAGCAGATGGGCAGATTTACCAGGATCGACGGTGAGTGGGTCCCGGAAGAGGTTTCCATCGGCAACGCTGTCATGGAGCAGGTGGAAGAGGAGGAACGTCTGGCCCGCGAAGAGGAGAAAGCTCCGGAGACGTCTGCCGAAGCTCCCGGGGAGGAGCCGAGCGAGACTGTGGAAGCGGCAGGGCCGGAGCGGCGCGACGACGATTACCGTCAGGAGATGGATGCAGATTCCTTCGCCCAGTATGCCTGCGATTATGCGGCCAGTATCGACTGCAGCATTACCGGCAAGAGCATGCTGGCTCTCTATGAGAGGGTAGAGCTGATGGAGGAGGACGGTGTTCCGCTGACAAAGGAAAATGCCGAGGCGATGATCGAAGAAGCCGCCGACAAGGCGGAGAAACCCTCCCTTGGCCGTCTGATCACCGGCGTATTTTCCGCCAAATATAATAAAGAAGGACTTCTGATCCTGCGGGAGGAGCATTTTATATAGACGGACAGATTAGGAAGATTCGGCTGATAGCGTTTGTCCTGGACGGAACGGCACTGGATGATGAGAAGCATTTGCCGGAAGCGAATCGCCGGGCGCTGAGAACCTGCGCGGAGAGGGGAATATGGATCGTTCCATGTACCGGAAGGCTGGTCAGCGGGATCCCGGGCGAGATTCTGGAGCTTGGAGTCCGCTACGCCATTGCGATCAATGGAGGCGTCATTGAGGATCTGCAGGAGGGCCGCACACTGGACCGGCAGCTGCTGGACAAAGAAACGGCGCTGGCGGTTATGCGGCTTGCGATGCGGCACCCGGATATTATGTGCGACGCCTATGCGGACGGCAGGGGAATTTCTGAGGAAAGGTATTATGACCATCTGGAACAGTTTGGCATTCCGGCGCGGACTATGCAAATGATCCGGCAGACCCGCACCAAAGTTCCGGATATGCTGGAATACATCAGCCGGCCTCAGACAGAGGTGAATAAAGTAAATATGTATTTTGCGGATCCGCGGAAGAGGGAGCTGCTGAGAGAACAGCTGAAAAATTTTCGCGATATTCTGGTTACGTCTTCCGTGGCGAATAATCTGGAAATCAATGGCGCCGGAGCATCCAAGGGCCCGGCTCTTGCGCGCCTGGCAGCGCTTCTGGGGATCGATATCTGCGAGACGATGGCTTTTGGAGACGGAGGAAACGATTATACCATGATCGAGACAGCCGGCATCGGTATTGCTATGGAGAATGGGGAGGAATCGCTTAAGGAAGCCGCGGATTATGTGACCGGAAGTAATAATGACGCCGGCGTGGCCCGGGCAATTGAGGAACTGATCCTGTCGGATTGACGGGGATTTGGAGCGGATATGGAATATTTTATGGAAAACTGGCTGCAGATAACGGTTGGCGTTTACCTGTTGGGTATGATTCTTTACGGTCATTACCGGGGACTCATCCGCCTGGCGGTTTCTATGGTGGCGCTGGCGGTTACGCTTGCGGCCGTTCATTTTGCCATGCCGTATGTGGGAACATTTATCAGGGATAAGACGCCGGTTTACGGCTGGATTACGGACAGTGTCAGCGAAGCGTTCGGTGTCGGCGATGAAGAAGCGCTTTCGGATGACCGGCTTCCCGAAGCGCAGCGCCGCTTCATTGAGGATATGCGGTTGCCGGATGATCTGAAGGAGCTCCTTATTGAGAATAACAACAGTGAAGTCTATGATCTGTTGGGAGTGGACGCTTTCGCCGGTTATATCGGCAATTACCTGGCCAACGTGATCATTAATTTTGTCGGCTTTGTGATTCTCTTTCTTGTGATCTATGTGGCGTTAAAGCTTCTGGCCGGCGCGCTGGATCTGGTTGCGAAGCTGCCGATTTTATCCGGCATGAATCAGTTGGCCGGCGCGCTCCTGGGCGGCTTGCAGGGACTGTTCTTCCTGTGGCTGGCGTCCCTGCTGGTAACTGCCTTTGCTGCGACTGCCTGGGCATCGGCGATCCTCGATCAGATTGAAGCCAGTCCCTGGCTGTCGTTTCTTTACCATTATAATCTGCTCTCACGTCTGGTATTGGGAATCGTCAGAGGAATCGTTTCCTGAATAAAAATATGATTGTATATATAGTACATGAAATTCATACAATTTGCGGCAAAGTGATAAAGTCATCCTTTGCCGCGTTTATTTTCGAAACACAAAATATAGAGAAAAATTCAAGAAATATGTATATCTTGTGGTGCTCAAAAAGGATAAAAAAATTGGGTGAAGTGAAAAGTTAACTTCCACTTCTGAGGGGCCCAAGTAGAAATTAGTCTTTCTCCAACCTCCACTTGA
>CANQBX010000111.1 GCA_947589095.1 uncultured Lachnospiraceae bacterium | reverse complement strand
ACAAATCCCAGAAACTATTGATTTTTCAACAGTTTCTGGGCTTTTTGATGTCATAAAGTGTCAAAGACGGGATTATAAGCGATAACCGATTTTTTTGCAATAAGAATTTAGTGAAATTGCTTTTTTGCGGGCTTTAAAAGAAATTGATTTCAGCGGCGAAGCATCCGGCAGAAATCACAGGGGGAGAAATTCTGGCTGGCGGTTATGGTATACGGTGTAGAAGCGGAAGCCGCATTCTTTCAAAAGTTTCGCAGCCAGATTAAACTCATATCCCAGATAATCAGGCGTATGCGCGTCGGAACCGATGGTGATTAGCTCGCCTCCCAGCTGGCGGTAACGGCGAAGGATGTCTTCGCAGGGATTGGGGTGGCCCAGCCCATAACGAAAACCGCCGGTGTTGCATTCAAGGGCCTTGCCCCGTTGGATCAGGGTTTTCAGAATGGCATCAATGTATTCTTCGTAATCAGAAGGCCGGTACATGCTGTTTTTGGTGGGGCCGTAGCGGACCACGTAATCCAGGTGCCCGTAAGAGTCAAAACAGTCCATGGCCTGAATCCGTTCCATGGATATCTGAAAAAAACGCCGGTAAGCTTCCGTTTCCGGGCGGTTTTCATAGAAAGCCGGTTCGTAAGGATCCAGGCCGTCAATAAAGTGGCTGGAACCGATAATGTAGTCAAAGTGAAACTGTTTTGTTAATGTCTCCAGATAATCGTTAATGTGGCGCTGAAGGCCCAGTTCAATGCCGATTTCAATTTGGATTTTATCCTGGTACTGTTCTTTTAATGTTTTCATGGCTGCCAGATAGGCAGGAATGTCCAGTTCAAAATTGCAGAAAGATGTCACGTCGTAATCATGGTGGTCTGTAATACAGATCCGTTCCATTCCAAGGCAGATGGCCTGTTCAATCTGCTTTTCCGGCGGCGTATCGCTGTCTCCGGAAAAGCTGGTATGAATATGAAAATCGCAGAGCATAGGCGTTTCCTCACATTTATATAGAAAGACATTTATATAACAACAGTGTTTGTAATTCTTCGCAGGGAAATATAATACTCCCGCCGCGGAGAATTTACCAGGGAAAGTATATCATACTTGCCGCGGTTTTGTACAGCCTTACTTCCGGGATTCTGCTTTGGGCGCTTTGGGATAATGATTCTGCTGAAGGGCTGTTATACTGCTTTGTGCAGATAAAAGAAGTGGGTAAAAGGATTGTTATGCTGCTCTGTGCAGAGATAAAAGGATTGTGAATAAAATACTTGGCAAGTAATAGAGGGATATGGTATCATAACTTTGTGTGCGCGTGAAAAGAAGAGAATGCGAAAGATAAAATCCGGCGCAATACTATATGGAGGATAGGCTCCTGGAGGTTACTATGTCAGTTAATGATATATCGAATATATTCGGGGTGATCGGCGGCCTGGGGATGTTTCTGTTTGGTATGCATCAGATGTCGGATGGCATGCAGCAGACAGCCGGAGGAAAGATGAACCAGCTTCTGGGAATGCTGACCAGCAACCGTCTCATGAGCGTCATACTGGGAACGGCAATCACGGTTATTATTCAAAGCAGCGGTGCAACTACGGTCATGGTGGTAGGTTTTGTCGGTGCCGGCGTCATGAACCTGACCCAGGCGGTGGGAATTATCATGGGAGCCAATATCGGAACGACTATCACCGGCTGGATCGTTTCCCTGAGTCAGCTGGGCAATGCCATGGCAGTGTTGAAGCCGGTGTTTTATGCTCCGCTGATGATTGGGATCGGCGCGGTTTTAATCCTGTTTTTGAAGAAGCAGAACCAGCACATTGCCGGCCAGATTCTGGTTGGCCTGGGCCTGCTGTTTATGGGGCTTGAGATGATGTCCTCGTCCATTTCCGGTTATACGGATGCCCCGATTTTTGAAAAAGCCTTTACACTTCTTGGGGGCAATCCGTTTTTGGGCATTCTGATCGGTATAATAGTGACGCTTATTCTCCAGAGTTCCTCTGCATCTGTCGGTATTTTGCAGACTTTGGCCATGAGCGGGGTAGTGACGACCAATGCGGCGGTTTATATTGCTCTGGGCGAAAATATCGGCGCCTGTTCTACCGCCATGATTTCCAGTGTGGGCGGTTCCAGGGATGCCAAAAGGGCGGCGGCCATCAATCTGATTTTTAATATTATCGGCGCAGTTTTATGTGTCGTGGCGGCGTTTATTTTCTTTACGCTTAATCCGGCTTTTGCCGCAGGCAAGATTACGGCGGTGCAGATCTCTATTTTCCATACGGGCTATAATATTGTGAAAACGATTATTCAGTATCCTTTTGCAGATCAGATTGTCAATTTGTCCGGACTGTTGGTGAAGGATAAGGACAGCGGAGCGGAGAAGGCTGAGGAAGAGGATGAAGAAGCTCTTACTCTGCGCCACCTGGACGAGCGTATCTTCCGCTCGCCGGCTTTTGCCATCGAGACGGCATCGTTAGAGATACAGCATATGGGCCAGATTACCATGAAAAATGTGCGGCACAGCATAGACGCGATTCTGACTGCCAATCTGGATGAGATAGAGGAAGTGTACCAGGTTGAAAAAACCATTGATAAAATGGCTCAAATGCTGACAGAATATATGATAAAGATTGAAAATCTGTCTCTGACGGAGCATCAGAAGCTGGTAGTCAACAACCTATTCTACAGCGTCAGTGATATTGAACGTGTAGGAGATCATGCGGAGAATCTGGCTGATCTGGCAAAATATATGGTGGAACACAGCCTGAATTTCTCAGAAACCGGAGATGAAGATCTGGAGGAAATCAGCAAACCGGTATTTAAGTCCTTTGAATATGCGATTGAAGCCAGAAGGACCGGCAATATGGACGCGGTCCGGAAGGTCAGCCAGTATGAGGACGAGGTGGATAATCTGGAGGAGGAACTGCGTGAGAAGCATATCGAGCGCCTGTCCAGAGGCGAGTGCGTCCCTTCATCCGGCATTGTGTTCCTGGATATTCTGACTAATCTGGAAAGAATTTCCGATCATGCCTACAATTTGGCAGGTTATGTGAAAAATGAGATGTAGCGGCAGTTTGCGCGTCTTCAAATATCCGGGCAGTCCTGTGCCTGCACGGGTTCGGAGGGGCATTTTTGCCAATGGAAAGGCCGCGCAAGAAAGGCCCCGGCAGGGCAAAAATAAGCCGCGGGATTTTATAAAAAGGGCTTGCTATTTCTGGGAAAATTTTGTAGAATAGGATTTAGGTTGATTATATTTTCACAATCAAACATTATTCATTTTCTAGGAGGAAAAAAACATGGCAGTAAAAGTTGCAATCAATGGATTTGGACGTATTGGACGTCTGGCTTTCCGTCAGATGTTCGGAGCAGAAGGATACGAGATCGTAGCGATTAATGATCTGACTGATCCAAAGATGCTGGCTCATCTGTTAAAGTATGATACCGCTCAGGGCGGATACGCAGGGCATATCGGCGAGGGCAAGCACACGGTAGAAGCCGGTGAAGATAATATTGTTGTTGATGGACAGAAGATTACGATTTATAAAGAAGCTGACGCTTCCAAGCTGCCCTGGGGCGAGCTGGGTGTTGATGTAGTTCTGGAGTGTACTGGTTTCTACACCAAGAAGGCAAAAGCTCAGGCACACATTGACGCAGGCGCTAAGAAGGTTGTTATTTCCGCTCCGGCCGGCAATGATCTTCCCACCATCGTATTCAGCGTAAATGAGAACACCCTGACCAAGGATGACACCATCATTTCCGCAGCTTCCTGCACCACCAACTGCCTGGCTCCCATGGCTAAGGCTCTGAATGATTATGCACCGATTCAGTCCGGTATTATGAGTACGATTCATGCTTACACCGGCGACCAGATGATCCTGGATGGTCCTCACAGGAAGGGCGACCTGCGCAGAGCAAGAGCCGGCGCAGCAAACATCGTTCCCAACTCCACCGGCGCAGCTAAGGCTATCGGCCTGGTTATTCCTGAGCTGAACGGCAAGCTGATCGGTTCCGCGCAGCGTGTTCCGGTTCCGACTGGTTCCACCACGATTCTGACCGCAGTTGTTAAGGGCGCTGATGTTACTGTTGAGGGTATCAACGCAGCTATGAAGGCAGCTTCCTCTGCTTCCTATGGCTATAACGAGGATCCGATTGTCTCCTCCGATGTTATCGGAATGACCTATGGTTCTCTGTTTGATGCTACCCAGACCATGGTTGCCAAGATTGCTGATGATCTGTATGAGGTTCAGGTTGTTTCATGGTATGACAATGAGAACTCCTACACCAGCCAGATGGTTCGTACCATTAAGTATTTCGCAGAGCTTGGCTGATTGTGAGTGCTTAGCAGGCGCAAGCTGAAGATTCAAGTGACCAATAGGGTCCGGTCGCCAGGACCGGGCCCTTTTTTCGGCAGTGCGTCTGGCGGTGTACGTTTCCAGAGGTCGAAATATCCTTTGACCTCAACATCATCGATTTTGTGAGTGCGAAGCACGGAAAATCGAGAGGCTCGTTTGTCGGGCGACTCATAATATTTATAGAAAGGAATTTCAACATTATGCTGAACAAGAAAACAGTAGAAGATTTAAAAAATGTAAAAGGCAAAAAAGTCCTGGTACGCTGCGATTTCAACGTACCGCTGAAGGAAGGCAAGATCACAGATGAAACCCGTATCGTGGCGGCTCTGCCCACCATCAAGAAACTGATGGACGAGGGTGCGAAGGTTATCCTTTGCTCTCATCTGGGCAAAGTAAAGAATGGCCCCAACGAGGGCGAGTCTCTGGCTCCCGTAGCTGCAAGGCTGACTGAGAAGCTGGGCAAGGAAGTTGTATTTGTATCAGATTATAATGTAACCGGCGAGGCCGCCACTGCAGCTGTTGCAGCCATGAAAGACGGGGATGTGGTTCTTCTGCAGAACACCCGTTTCCGCGGCAAGGAAGAGACCAAGAACGGCGAGGAATTCTCAAAGGAACTGGCAGATCTGGCTGACGACTATGTATGCGATGCGTTTGGTTCTTCCCACAGGGCCCATGCTTCCGTTGAGGGCGTGACCAAGTTTATCACTGCCAAGGGCGGCACCAACGCTGTTGGTTATCTGATGCAGAAGGAGATTGATTTCCTGGGCAATGCGGTAGAGAATCCGGTAAGGCCTTTCGTGGCGATCCTGGGCGGCGCTAAGGTTGCCGATAAGCTGAATGTTATCTCCAACCTGCTTGAGAAGTGCGATACCCTGATTATTGGCGGCGGCATGGCTTTCACTTTCCTGAAGGCTCAGGGCAAGGGCGTTGGCAATTCTCTGGTTGATGACGAGAAGATTGATTATTGTAAGGAAATGATGGAGAAGGCAGAGAAGTTGGGCAAGAAGATGCTTCTTCCGGTTGATACGGTTGTTGCCGCTTCCTTCCCCAATCCTATCGACGCTCCCATCGAAGTGTCCGTTGTATCTTCTGACGCGATTCCGGCAGATATGGAAGGCCTGGATATTGGACCCAAGACGGCTGAGATGTATGCAGAGGCTGTGAAGTCCGCCAAGACCGTTGTCTGGAACGGCCCCATGGGCGTGTTTGAGAATCCGACTCTGGCCAAGGGAACCATTGCGGTAGCCAAGGCTCTGGCTGAAACTGAGGCAACTACGATTATCGGCGGCGGAGATTCCGCGGCAGCTATGAACCAGCTTGGTTTTGCTGATAAGGTGAGCCACATTTCTACCGGCGGCGGCGCTTCTCTGGAATTCCTTGAGGGCAAGGTGCTTCCGGGTGTTGCGGCGGCGGACGACGCAGAATAATTGTGAACACTTAAGCGCAAAAAGCTTGGAAAAGGAGACAAAATTATGGCAAGAAAGAAAATCATCGCCGGCAACTGGAAGATGAACATGACACCGACTCAGGCCGTTGCACTGGTCAACGAGTTAAAGCCGCTGGTGGTAAATGATGATGTGGACGTAGTGTTCTGCGTTCCGGCTATCGACATTATTCCGGCCATGGAGGCGGCAAAGGGCACCAACATCAATATTGGCGCTGAGAATATGTATTTTGAGGACAAGGGCGCCTATACCGGAGAAATTGCTCCCGGCATGCTGACTGACGCCGGCGTTAAGTATGTGATTATCGGTCACTCTGAGAGAAGAGAGTATTTTGCTGAGACAGACGAGACAGTCAATAAGAAGGTCCTGAAGGCCTTTGAATATGGAATTACCCCCATTATCTGCTGCGGCGAGTCCTTAAAGCAGAGAGAGCAGGGCATCACCATTGACTGGATCCGCCAGCAGATCAAGATCGCTTTCCTGAACGTGACAGCGGATCAGGCCAAGACCGCTGTGATTGCCTATGAGCCCATCTGGGCGATCGGTACCGGCAAGGTGGCTACCACTGAGCAGGCTCAGGAAGTCTGCGCGGCAATCCGCGCCTGTATCGGCGAACTGTATGATGAGGCTACGGCTGAGGCCATCCGTATCCAGTACGGCGGTTCTGTATCAGCCGGCAGCGCCCCCGAGCTGTTTGCCCAGCCGGATATCGACGGCGGCCTGGTAGGCGGTGCCTCTCTCAAGCCTGATTTCGGGAAGATCGTCAACTACAATAAGTAATTGATTTCTGCGCATTTTAACCAAATATAACATGTGAAAACGCCACGGAACGTCATGAAATTCGGCAGTTATTGCCAAATGGAGGGCGTTCCGTGGCGTTTTATCATTTTATTACTATCACTTTTAACTATCACTTTTGGGCTTGTAATATCCTCACTTTTGAAAAAGTGATAGTTTTTAGAAAAGGAGATATAATGGCGATGAAAGGCATTAGTAGATTGAATGATCCCGGCCGAGAATCAAATGGCAGCGGCAGTACCAGGATGCTGGAAGATGGAAAATGGGAGTGTGTAATTCAGAGTAAATATATTAATCCCAAAACAGGTAATTATAAAAGGGTTAAGCGGACTGGTAAAACAGAGACGGACGCCAGAGAATCGGCTCAAATGGCTCTTAATGCGTGGGAGAAGGAGATCGAACGTGGAAAAGATACAAAAATTAGTCGCACAAAAACTTTCGGACAGTATATGGACGAGTATATTGAAACACAGCGCAAACCCCAGTTAACGGCGAGTGGATATCATTCATATATTCGGAATATGAATGTTAATTTCTATCCGTTTCCAATTGCAAAATATCAATTGCATATGCTTAATACGGTTGAGTTTGAAAGGTATTATGATACTATTTTGCAATTAAAAAGTAAGAAGACCTGTTCTTTACCTATGCAGTTATGCAAGGCGTGCTGCCAGTGGCTGATTGATAGAAGCCTGTTAAAAGAAAATTATGCGGCCCAGGCCAAAATAAAAGAAGAAATTGCAGATGAATATGATAAGAAAAAAGAAGATGATATTAAGAACCGCAAAAAAGTATTCAGTGTAGAGGACGTTCAGAAATTCTACTACGCCTATAAAAACCATATGGGACAGTACCCGGTTATTGTGCTGTTCCTTTTGGAAACAGGCATGAGAGCCAGCGAGTTTGCTGCATTGAGAAATGACAGTATTGATCTGGAGAAGAATCGTATTGATATTGTAGAAACGCGCTCAGTCAGATTTATAGACAATGATAAGAATAAAGGTATAGAGGAATACGTAAAAGTCCCAAAGAATAAGGAATCAAGATTTATCATTATGTCAGATCTCTGCCGTGAATGTGTATTATATATGATGGAACAGACGAAGCTGAATTGCCCTAATAATCCGGATAATCTTTTATATCCTACTTTTAGGAATGGCAGGCGCAGGACAAACTCGATCATGGAGACATGCTTTAAGGATTTGTGTAACAAGCTGGGAATTGACAGGGATGTTCATCCGACTAAAACCGGCCAAATGAAAGGGCTGAGTTTACATTCACTGCGGCACACGGCAGATACAATCGCAAATACGGCAAAAGGAGCTAATGTCATAAATACTGCCTTGATGATGGGACACAAGGCAATATCTGTTGAAAATGTATATACTCATGCAACGGAGGAAGCGTTGGCCTCAGTCGTAACGCCATCCCAGGCGATTATAGCTGATTATAAAAAGGAACCTGATGATAAAGCTGCGAAAGATGAAGAACTATATAAACTGTATTTGAGGCTTAAAGAGAAATATGGAGAATGAAGATTCAATGGTCAGAAAGGATGTTGCCAGGGGAGTGATCACCATGTTGAGTCTTGAGATATTTATGAATTCGAATCCCATACGCTTTATTACTTGAGATGAGAAGGAATCCAGCGAAATTGGTAGGATTCCTTATCTTCTATGCGGATGTCTCTGAACAGAGTTTGGACTTTGATGCGCCTGTTTCATTTGTAGGAAAGCTTGAAACTCCTGTCAGAATATGGTAATATTTCTTTGGGTGTCACCAAGATGGTGGACGGCTGGCCTCTGCGGAGGGACTGTGTTCTACACTTCGTTTCGGTCGGCGCAAAACCTGCGTCCACCGGACGCAGTGCGCCCCTCCGTTTACATAGAAACCCGCAAGGGAATTCAGTGAAAAGGAGGGCGACGCTCATGTTGACGATTGAAGGCCTTTTGGCAGTACTCAGCTTCGGGCTGGCCTGTTTTAGCGTCGGATACGCCATCGGGCGTAACGATAATCGCAAGACACAGAAATAG
>CANQBX010000110.1 GCA_947589095.1 uncultured Lachnospiraceae bacterium | reverse complement strand
GGTCCAGCCGACTTAGCCGCACAGCCTCCGGGTTCAGCCGACTTAGCCGCGCAGCCGCCGGGTCCAGCCGCTCCGTTCCCGACGTCCTCTACCAGCACCAGCTCCGCCTTCGGCGCGTAGTGCCGGTATTTCATGCCGGGCGCTTTCGGCTTCACGTCCGCCGCCACCGGTCCGGCGATCGCCGGATCAACGGCCACTTCTCCGACCACATCCCGCAGCATCTCCATGGTAACCGCCCCCGGCCGCAGAAGCACAGGCTCCGGCCCGGTCACATCCACGATCGTGGACTCCACGCCGATCCCTACAGGGCCGCCGTCCAGGATCATCTCGATCCGCCCGCTCATATCCTCGATCACATGCCGGGCCGTCGTCGGGCTGGGCCGCCCGGACAGGTTAGCGCTGGGCGCCGCCACCGGCACTCCCGCCAGCGCGATCATCCGGCTCGCGACCGGGTCATCCGGCATCCGCACCGCCACGGTATCCAGCCCTCCGGTGGTGCCGTACGGCACGATATCGCTTTTCTCAAATACCATCGTCAGCGGCCCCGGCCAGAACGCCTCCATCAGCTTCCGCGCCGCCTCCGGCACCTTCCGCACCAGCGGCGCAAGCTCCTCGGCCGCCGAGATATGCAGGATCAGCGGATTGTCCGACGGCCGTCCTTTGGCCGCGTAGATCTTCCTGGCCGCCGCTTCATCCAGGCCGTTGGCTCCCAGACCGTATACGGTCTCCGTCGGGAAGGCCACCAGACCGCCTCCCCGCAGGATCCGCGCCGCCTCCTCAAGAAGCGCGTCAAGCCGGGGACAAACCGCCGTCCCGCCTGCCGCGGGTCCGTCCGCTCCCCGGAAGCCTTCCTCCGCCCTCTTACGGCTGCCCGCTATTCCCAGTTTTTCTCTATCTATCAAAACAACTTTTGTGTCCATACCATTCTAATCCCTTAATCCTGCTGTTCCGCCGCCATTCATTGCCGGCAGGCCACCCGGTTCCGCTGTCCGGACCGCGCCGGCTGCTGTACGGGCAACGCCGGCTGCTACACGGGCAACGCCGGCTGCCGTCTCGGGCCGCGCCACCTGCCTCCCGGACTGCCGCCGGGCCGCAGCCGGCCGTTTACTGCCAATATGGACAGTATACTTCCTTCCGGGTTCTATGTAAAGCCAAAAAACGGTTCTTTTTCCCTCATATTTTCTCTATAATAAAGAGAATCTCTCTATCCGGAGCCTTCCCTTGAAAACAAATTCATTCCGCGCGGAATTCTTCATGGCCGTTCTGATGCTCGTCCTGGTCTTTCAGCTGTCCCGGCAGGCGGCGGCAATCGTATCCGCCTCCGCGACTGTTCTTTCTCCATCCGGGCAGACGCTGTCCGAACCGGCGCAGAAACCGGTCGTCGTCCTCGACAGCGGTCACGGCGGTTTCGATCCCGGCAAGATCGCCATAGACGGTTCTCTGGAAAAGGACATCAACCTTCAGATCGCCCGGCGGGTAAAGCAGTATCTGGAAGCCTCCGGCGTGGAGACCGTCATGACGCGCGACTCCGACACGGGTCTTTACGGGGAAGCCGATTCCAACAAAAAATCAGCCGACATGCGAAACCGCTGTCAGCTGATCAACGACGCCTCCCCCGACCTGGTGGTCAGCATACATCAGAACAGCTACCACGAGGAGTATGTAAAAGGCGCGCAGGTATTCTATTACAGTTCCTCCGAGAACGGCAAACGCCTTGCGGAAATCCTTCAGAAGCGTTTCGATTACGTCTCGGGCAGCGATAACACCCGTTCCGCCAAAGCCAACGACAGCTACTACCTGCTGCTCCACGTCAAAAGCCCTATCGTCATCGTGGAATGCGGCTTCTTAAGCAATCGGTCCGAAGCGGCGCTTCTGAATACCGAAGAATATCAGGATCGGGTGGCCTGGACGATCCACATGGGGATCATGGAATATCTGAATACCCGGTGAGCACGGAGCTCACTCATCGTCCCGCCGGAATATATTATAATCGCAGACGGCGTCCTCCAGGATCTCGTTCATGTACATGCTGCGGATATCGCTGCGCCGGTATTCCTGCCACGCCTGATACGCCCACGAGTCCCGGATATCGTCCCGGATCTCCACAGCCCGGCCGGCCACCGAATATGCGTTCACATAGGCGTAAAACTCCGCCATAACGTCCTTCTCTTCAGCCGTCAGACCGGCGTCCCCAAGTCCGGAATACGCCTGGTTATAAAATACAGCCTGCAAAAACTCCCTGGAATAGCTGTCAAAATTCTCCAGATTCCCGTCCGGGTTCCCGTGCCGGTCCGCCCACGCCGCTACATCCAGCTTCTCCGTATGATAATCGTAGGTTCGGGGGCCGAAATATTTCAGCACGCCGTACTGGCAGGGAGCTATGGACAGACTTCCCGTGACGATCTCATCGATATCGTAGGACTGGGATGCCCGGTAATGCTGCACATGAAGATGGCCGCTGAGGAACAGGGTCACGTCCCAGTCGTCCAGAAGCTGCTCCAGCTGCTCGCCATGCTCGATCGTACAGTCGCTTTCATAGATCCGGCTCTCCTCCAAAAGATTATGATGGGCTACCGCGATGACCCGGCGTTCGTCGTGCCAGGCCGTCTCCAGCCAGTGTCCCAGCCACTCGTAGGTCTCCGGGCGTATCACGCCGCCGATCAGGTTCTCCTCCTCATACTGGCAACTGTCCAGCATCAGAAGCCATGTGCCGTCCGGCAGCTCATAAATATAGCTCAGGGACGCCGGGTCGCGGCTCACAGCCTCGTTATATCCGTAATCCCCGTAGATCTCGGCGAATTCTTCCGGCGTCGTCCGTTCCGAAGGAACCGTTCCCGTCCCCTGATAGGCGGCGGCCTTCGGATTGTTAATGTCGTGATTGCCCGGAATGACCAGCACCTTCACGCCGGCCCGTCTGGCACGTCCCAGCTTCTGGGCAAGCGCCTGGTGGCTGAGAAGCTCTCCCTCCAGGGACAGATCGCCGCACAGGATCACCGCCTGCGGCTTCCGCTCCACCACCGTGTCCAGAAACGTATCCACGATCTCCCAGACATAGGGAACCACCTTTCCGTCCCCGTTCTCCGCCATCTCCTCAAAGGCGTCGCCGAAGTCCGTCAGCTCCTTCGCCAGATAATGAATATCCGCCGCGATCATGATCTCCGGATTCACGGCCGCGTTCTCCGCATCCGGCAACTCCAGCGACTCGATCGTTATGTCCGCCGTCCCGGGCACCCCTCCGCCCGGTCCGACCGCGGCGCCAATGGTCGTATCCTCCGTCTGCTCCGGCAGCTCAGCTGCCGGCCCCGTCTGCTCCGGTCCCGACCGGTAATAAGCGGAACAGCCCCCCAGCAGGACCGCAGCCGCGATCAGAGCAGAAATCATTCGTCCTCTCATATACATCTGCCTCTATTCGTCCATCCTCACGATATCCCAGATATCCTCCGTATCCAGCCCCAGCTTCCAGCAGGCCACTCCCGCCAGATCGTACTCCCGGATCAGCTCCATCTTAAGTTCCAGCGAACGCTCATCCTCCATCCATACCGTCTGAACGCCGTTCTCCGTATCAAGCTCGCCGTAATACTGCCCCAGCTCATCCTGCCAGTACAGATTCACGTTATTCTCCTCGACCCACCTGCGGGCGGCCTCCAGCCCCATGGACGAAGACGTGACCGTTCCGGCCGTCTCCTCCCAGCGTCTGGTGTAAAACGGAACCGCGTTGATCACCTTCTCCTTCGGAACATCGGCGAGCGTATCCTCTATGCCGCCCTTCACGAACGGCAGCGAAGCCACGGATCCCGGCTCTCCGCCGGCGTAATGCTCGTCATAGCCCATGATGATCACATAATCCGCCACCCGTCCCTGCTCCGCCCTGTTGTACCCGCGGGTATAATCGGACGGCACATAATTGTCCACAGACAGGATCAGGCCGTTCCTGCGGCACGCGGCCGACAGCTCGCGGATAAACTGTACGTAATGCGGCTGCGCCGCCTGGGAAATGCTTTCTATATCCAGATTGATTCCATCCAGTCCATACTGCTCTGCCTCCTCCATCAGCCTGTCCGTCAGCGCCTGACGCACGGAGGTCCTGGAGAACAATATCTCCGAATTCACATTCTCTCCCTTGTTAAAATTATCCAGGACCGCCCACACCTGCAGTCCCAGCTCATGGGCCTTCTCCACGTATTCCCGGCTGGCAAACGACTCGAAATTCCCGTCGTTGTCCGTCAGCATCAGCCAGGTAGGCGCGATCACATTGACTCCCTTCGTCCCGGCGATCAGCCTGTCGAAATCGGCGTTATCCTCCTCCCGGAGCGTCTGGTGCCAGACCAGGCACACCGGCTCTCCCAGCGAGATACTGGTATATTCCGGCGCTTTAAACGTACTGACCTGCTCCCGCGAAAATGTACCGCCCATATGCTTATGCTGGATCCATCCTATGTATCCGTCCGCCGTCCGCACCCTGGACCACTCCTCGCCGGCCTCAAGGACGGTAAACTCCCCGCCTTCCGCCACCGTGGTCAGGATCGGGCTTTTAATGCCTCCCCTGACACGCACAGGCGCTTCCTTCGCGGCTGTTCCCACGGTACGCGCTTCCCAGCTGTCATAGAGATAGAACCGCTTCACCGGGTCCGTGAAAAGCTCGGAGCGGATATCCGTGTAACTGGCAACGAGAGACACGGAAAGCCATATCTCTCCGTCCTCCGCCAGCATAAGCGGCGCTCCGCTGCTCCCCATGGTCCGCTTATCCGCGTATACGACCGTATCCGGCAGCGTATAGACCAGAAGCTTCTCCTCATCGTCCCAGTAGAACTTCTCGTTCAGATTCTCATTCACCCAGGCCAGCGGCAGATACGCCTGGCCGTCGCGCACGATTACCCGAACGCCGCTCAGGCGCTCGTCATTATAATAAAAGGCCGCCTCTTCGCCGGATATGCCAAGAACCTCCTCAACGTCCGCCCTCTCCTTCGTCGGAATATATCGGTCGATATACCTGGCTGCCGCGACGCCTCCGGCGATCAGAAGCAGCAAAAGAATCACAACTAAAACCGGTATGGCTGTACGTTTCAAATAAATTCCTCCTGATGTATGCCCGGGCGCGCTGCCGCGCGCTCCGCCCCTTCCCTATGTGGACAGTATATCACATTTTCATCCCATAACTTCTTAAATTTTTTTTAATTCCCACCCACCCTGCGCCCCACTCGTCGGCTGCAGACGGAAGACGATGCTCCCCGGGGCCCCACTTTGATTCCGGCGCCGGACGCCTGTCCGTCCCGCGGACGGCGGTTTTGTCCGGCGCCGGCGGTCCTACCGGTTATAAACGCGGTCGAACCGGATCTCCTTCAAACGGCCTTCCGTCGCGCCCACATAATCGCACATATAGAAGGAACCGTCCTCATTGACCTGAAATATCTTTTCCCAGTCCCCATCCTCCGGCACGATGCCGTCGATATAGACCGGGATCCCCCTGGCCTCATACTTCTTAAGGCCGTTCACGTACTGGTTTTTCTCCTCCTGAAGATACTCATCCATAACGTCTCCTGTCCTTTAACCACAACTCCCTAACGATCCTCTCCCTTCCCGGAGGCCGTGACACATCGTTGGGAAAGGAGGCGTCACAGGATCCTCCGCATAAATTCCATCACCGGACCGGTGACCGTGAAGGCATCCTCTGAAAGGGGAATCCTCAGTACGGGCGGTCTGCGCCTTTTATTCCACCTGATCCTGGATTCCTCGCTGCCAAACGCAGCCAGGCATAGCCAGCCGTTCCCCGCGGCGCATTCCTCCCATACCTCCGTCTTCCCAGGAGCCCCCATCTGCCACTCGCTGAAGGAAACTACCAGAAGCACCCTGTGACACCTGCGCAACTCCTGGCCGTCCTGTTCGGCCAGACTTCCGAAATCAATAAGAATCTCCTCGTACCCCTGACTAATGCAGTCCGCCAGCACGCTGCCGGCAGACCCCGGATAGAAGTCCACCTCCTGAATCGGATAGCGACTCTCCGCCGCCGAAAAGCCCGTGCATACGCTTCCGAACCTGGCGAAATCGCCATGGCTGTTCCATTCCAGAACCGCCGTCCGGCGTCCGCATACGCTGCACAGGTAATTAGCCGCCAGGACACACAGATGCGTCGTCCCGACAGCGCGTCCCGCTCCCGTCACGCCGATGATCCGCGGCTTCCCCGCGGGGCGCTCCCCCTTCCGAAAATACGCCATCGTCTCTTCCTTTCCTCCTCCCGCAGATATCCGGACATGACGCTTTCATAAAACGACGACGCCCTTTCGTCCGGATGAAACGGATCCGGAAATTCCGGAACCTGCAAGCTGCGGCTCCCCCGCCACTCCCGCGGCCGCCGCAGGGCGCCGGGAACCATATGGTTAATGAGAATGGCCGGTTCTGCCGCCTCCTGTCCGGCCGGAAACTCCCTTTCCGCGGCCCCAAGCCTCTCCAGCAGCTCCGACAGGCACGGTTCGTCCCACCATTTGCCGCCGCAGACAGCCAGGATGGCCGACGGCCGTATTTCCGCCGCCGCCGCCGCGTCCGTCCCGCAGTCCTGCAAAACGACCGGATAATCGCATTCATCCAGCCTCACTGCCCCGCCGTAGCGCGGCTTCATGGGCAGTCCCAGAACATTGAGGATACCATAGGAATCGGCCGTCACTCCAAGCCTCTCCCCCATAGCCGTTACATCTCCGGAGCGGTTCCGTTCCACATACAGGGCGGGACGGCCGTTCCGGTTCAGCCAGGCGGCAAGACCGATGGCAATGTGTGTAACGCCGGCGCCCCTGCGGGCCCCGACGAGAGCGATCGTAAGAGATGGTGATCGTAATTGACGCGGACACTCTGTATTGAAGCACAGGCCGGCAAGCGCCTCCTCCAGCTCCAGGGCCGATCCGTAGCGCTGACCGGCCTCGCGTCTGAGGCACCTGCGGATAACGGCTCCCAGCCGTCCGGGAACCGATGCAGATAATCCCCCCTTCTGCGTCCCTCCGGCCGCCAGATAGGCAAGCAGCGCACCGATCTGATAGATATCCGTGCGAATGTCCAGATAACCTCCATTCCGCTGTTCCGGCGCGATAAAACCTTCCGTGCCGTACCTCTCCCCGGCCTCATTGGCCGCGGTCAGCGTACAGGAATGGTCGAAATCCAGCAGCTTTACCTGCCCATGGCATACCAACAGATTCCTGGGCTGCAGATCAAGATGTAAAATAGGGACCGCTTCTGCCGAATGCAGATATTGGACCAGGGCGCAGATCTGAACGCCGTACCGGATGATAGCGTCCTGGCTCAGAGGACCCCGTGCGTTCACGAGGTCATAGAGTGAGTCTCCTTCAAGAAATTCCTCAATGAGATAACTGTACTGACTGTCTTCTTCAAGATCGTATACGATGGGGATACAGGGATGTCTCAGCCGTTTGAGAAGCAGCGCCTCCCTGCGGAAAGCGCCGGAACCGGCGGCTGCCCTCGGAACCTGCTTGATGGCCCGGTAGGCGTCCAGCTCCAGGTGCCGCGCCAGATATACGGTGCCGCTTCGCCCCTGCCCCAGGATACGGATCAGCTGGTATTTTCCACACAGAATGGTGCCCTTAATCCGTCACCTCCTTCTGTCAATACCACCTCTTACGAAATCTATTTTAATATAAAGCGGCCGTCTTCGCAACGGAAAAATAAAAAATTCCAAAATTTTTTCGAAAAAATATCACATAGGAATTGATATTTGACCGCAACCTATAGTATATTTATTGTGATGTATTTTATTCGCCTGTAAGGAAGGATGTGATCCTGTATGAAAATAGAGCGTATCAATGAAAACCAGATCCGCTGCACGCTGACGAGCTTCGATTTAAGCGTGCGCAATCTTAATCTGCGCGAGCTGGCCTACGGCAGCGAGAAGGCGCGGGGGCTGTTCCGCGAGATGATCCAGCGGGCCTCCAACGAAGTCGGCTTCGACGCGGAAGATATCCCGCTGATGGTGGAGGCGATCCCGCTGTCCAACGAAAGCGTCATGCTGGTCATAACCAAGATCGAGGATCCGGAGGAGCTGGATACCCGGTTCTCCCGCTTCGCGCCCGCCGACGACGAT
Organism: uncultured Lachnospiraceae bacterium; assembly: GCA_947589095.1. Classification (GTDB taxonomy): domain Bacteria; phylum Bacillota; class Clostridia; order Lachnospirales; family Lachnospiraceae; genus UBA3402. The sequence continues at coordinate 573 of CANQBX010000110.1, read as the reverse complement.
GACTCCGAGCTGCTGAACGAGCTGGCCAGCGAGCTGTTGGAGGGCGCGGACGGCCTGGCGAAGCTGCTCGGCATTTCCGCACAGACGGCGGAACCGCAGACGGCGAATGAAAGCGATCCGTCCGCCGAATCGGAAACCGTACAGCCCAACGACACTGCGCGGGTCTACGTCTTCGACAGTCTTGACCGGGTCTCCGACGCGGCAAGGGCCTGCGGCGGCATCTACGACGGCCTGAACACCCTGTACCGGAAGCCCGAAGCTTCCCGGTATTACCTGGTGGTGACACGGGACGGCGCGGATGAGCTGAGCTTCAGCCGCGCCTGCAATATCCTGGCCGAATACGGCACGAAACTCCGCCACGAATACGCCAGCGCGGCATATTATGAGGAGCATTATCAGACCATATGCCGCGGGAAAGCGCTTCAGGTGATGCAGAACCTGTAACCATACCCCCTGCGGGGCTTCCGACGCGAACGGACAGACGATGCTCCTAATTTAATAGTGAAGTGAAAAGTTAACTTCCACTTCTAAAGACCCCGGCAAAAAAGTTGCCGTTAGTGTTGCAGGAAAGGA
>CANQBX010000109.1 GCA_947589095.1 uncultured Lachnospiraceae bacterium | reverse complement strand
CGCAGCACCTCGTCGTTGATGACCGGGATCATGGTCATACCGCCGAAGCTGCAGAATCCGATCTTCATAAAGGAGATAAATAATTTAAGATAGATCATCGCTTATCCTCCCTCTCCAGATCAGAAGTCCCAGTGCCAGCGCGATCAGGATCAGCAGAAGCTTACTGAAGCCGGTCAGCGCACACACCACAAAGCTGACGGCAAGGATCACCCAGGCTGATTTCCCGCGGATCGCGGTCCCCCGCATCCGCACACAGGCACTGATGATGATCGGAATGACCACGCTGCGGACGCCGTTTAGGATCTTCGCCACATAGATATTGTCCCGCAGGGACTCATAGAAATACGTCACCACCGCGATAGCCACCAGCGCCGGCAGCGACAGCCCGAAGGCCGCGGCCACGGCTCCCGCCGCGCCTGCCATAGTATAACCGCAGAAGACCGACATATTGATGATCATGATCCCCGGAAATGATTTAGCCAGGGACATATAATCCACGATCTGTTCCTCTGTCATCCAGCCCTTTTTGTCCACAAATTCATTCTGGATCTGGGCGATGATGCTCCACCCGCCGCCGAAGGTAAACAGGCCTATCTTCGCCATAATGAAGAAAATGGCCGGCAGCCGTTTGGTCTTTTCCATCTTCCCGTCATCCTTTCTCCTTAATCGTTCCATACCGCGCTTACCGGGATCGTGCTTCCCGAACACTTCTTTCCGCGCATCCCGGCAGAACCCCGTATTTTCCTATCATACCGCCCTTTTTTCTCTCCGTCAAATAGGTTTTCTTCATAGCTGCCATAGCCAAAACCTATATAACCGGAAGCTGTCACGGAAGCTGATCCGCCAACAGCGCACAACTTCTGTCTCTCGATCCGACAGGCAATTCATTTGGATAGACACTACATTTCCAGAAAGAAAACAGCAATAACTTAACATCTATAGATACCATAGACCATTATGTATTTGCCAACCTATTGATTCTCAGTTATAATGATAAACTGACAAGCGTTAATCTGCATTCGGATCACTCTGCGTCCCGTACCGCCGGGAACAGCTTTGCAAGCGATCGTTTCACTCCAATTTCTGCCAGGAAAACAGTGGATTCCCCGGCGAAAGCGGGCGACAAACGGAGGACACATTCATGGAAGACGTCAGTTTAATGGATATGCTGAATGCGAGGGAGGCGCGGTGCCGGCTCCAGCAGAGACTTCTAAACGCCCATCAAAAGCCTTTGATCTGCCTGACCTTAAATATCCCGGGTCCGGTAAAGATACTGCCCGGCATACCGGAAGCCTTTGAGACCGGACGCGGAAGGATCGAATCGGTTCTCAGTAAGAATCAGATCCCCACGCTCCGCTCAGAGGCGGTACGGGAAAAGACCGGATATGAAGCTTTCTACTGCGTGGACGCATCGCCGGAAACGGCCAAAAAGCTGATGATCGCCTTAGAGGATCAGGACCGTCTCGGACGGCTCTTCGACATCGACGTGCTGCGCACGGACGGCACAAAGGTATCCCGCGAGGAACTGGGCTTCGCCCCTCGCCGCTGCCTTCTGTGCGGCCGGCCGGCCCATGTGTGCAGCCGCAGCCGCGCACACAGCGTGGCGGAGCTGACAGAAGAAATTACTCGAATTTTAGAAGCATAAATATTGACGCAATCTGCTTTCATTAACAGATTGCGTCTGTCATATATTCACTCGTCAGTTCTTCATACAATTCATAATAACCGTTATCATCATTTCCATCTCTTCCGGCCTGGATTCGGCGATCATAATCGTCAGTGCCACGAGAGTATGGTCGTCGATCATTTTCTCCCCATCCGCAAACAATGCATGATTCTTATCAAGAAAATACAGAAACATGGTCGCGGCAATCCGTTTATTGCCGTCATAAAAGCTGTGATTCTTCGTCACAAAATAAAGCAGATGCGCTGCCTTTTCCTCCAGCGTGGTATACACTTCCCTCCCGCCAAAAGATTGATAGATATTGCCAATACTTCCCCGAAATGAATCATCCTTTTCCTTTCCGAAAAGCTCTGATTCATCGCCGAATCGCATACTGTCGATCACTCGCCGGCACTCTTCATAAGTGAGAACATACGCGGCCTCCCTGCCCTTCGGGCGCTCCATATTCTGATGATCATAGGAATCCAGCAGGCTTAGCGCCTCATTGTACTTTTCGATTACCGAAAGCACCTGCCCGCTATCCAGGGCGTTTCCTGTACGCTTCATGACCCGTATCACCTCGCCAAGCTGATTGATACGATTATTGTTCAGCGCATATCCTTTCATTATGTATTCTTTCAGGACGGAATTCGCCCACTTGCGAAATACAACGCCTCGCTGGGATTTTACCCGATATCCGACAGAAATAATGACATCGAGGTTGTAGTACTCCGTCATATGCGTCTGCATTTTCCCTTCCATGGCACCATGCCGAGTGGTAGTCGCAAATTTTGCGACCACCTCCTGCCCTGCTAATTCATCGCGCAATGCATTCGCGATGTGCTTTCCTATCGTTTTAATATCACGCCCAAATAATTCCGACATTTGTGCACGGTTAAGCCACACCATTTCCTGTTCCGGCGTTACGGGCACTTCAAGCCTGATGTCATTATACTCGAATAATACAATTTCCCTTTTCTCCATTTACAGCACCTCCCAATACAAAATATCAGGCGTTCTGCTGCTCCCTGAACACGATCTCCCCCGTCGCCGGATCCATGCTCTCGACAATGGCCAGGGACTCCAGGCGGATACCCATATCCCGGATCATCTTTCCGCCCGGCTGGAACCCCTTTTCGATGCAGATACCGATGCCTTCCACGGTCGCGCCTGCGCTCTGCACCAGTTCGATCAGCCCCTTCAGCGCGCAGCCATTGGCCAGGAAATCGTCGATGATCAGCACATGATCCTCCGGTCCGATGAACCGTTTGGAAACCATCACGTCGTACACTCTTCCGTGGGTGTAGCTCTGCACCTTCGTCGTATAGACGTCTCCCGACAGGTTCAGGCTCTGGGCCTTCTTCGCGAACAGCACCGGCACATGGAAGCATTCCGCCACCACGCAGGCGATGCCGATCCCGCTGGCCTCAATGGTCAGGATCTTGTTGATGGGCTTATCGGCGAAAAGCCGCTTAAACTCCATGCCCATCTCGTGAAACAGGTCCACATCCATCAGATGATTCAGAAAACAGTCTACCTTCAGTACATCGCCCTCCGCCAGGATACCGTCCCTGCGGATTCTTTCTTCCAGTGCTTTCATGCTGCCCGCCTCTCCTTGTATGTAAAATTTGTATTAAATGCATTCTAGCAGAATAACGCCTGTTTGGAAAGCATTATTTTGCAGGATTTCCCTCTCCTTTGCACAGGATGCTTCCGCCACTGATTGCGCTTGGATACTGTCGTCTTTTTCCAATGCTTTTCCTGAGGAAAAAACTCCCAGAAGCTGCCATCCGCTTTCAATGCATCTTCTGCAAGAAACTACTCACAGAAACTGCCGTCTATTTCCAGTGTCTCTCCAGCCGGAATATCTATTTCACGGCATGTTCCCCCATACAGAAGTTTGGTATGAATCTCAGAATACGCGGTGAGCCGGAATTTCTTAAGCTCGTGGCCTTCCCACGCGATATCCGCCGCACCGTTGCCGCGAACGCGCAGACCCCGGACGCTTCCGCTCACCCATTCGGAAGGCAGGGCCGGCAGCAGAACGATCCGCTCGGCAGAGCTTTGAACAAGCATCTGGGCGATGGCTGCCGCCGCACCGAAATTGCCGTCGATCTGGAACGGCGGGTGGCGATCGAACAGGTTCGGATAGACGGAAGAAGCCAGCAGCTGCTTCAGGTTATAAAGCGCCTCATCTCCGTCCCACAGCTTCGCGTAATGGTTGATGATCCAGGCCCTGCTCCAGCCGGTATGACCGCCGCCGTTGGCGAGACGGTGCTCCAGCGTGACGCGGGCAGCCTTCGCCAGCTCCGGCGTGCCGTCGACCGTGATCTGCCGGGACGGATGCAGACCATACAGATGGGAAATGTGCCGGTGTCCCGGTTCGCATTCCTCGTAGTCCTCGATCCATTCCAGGATCCTTCCCGACCGGCCGATCCTGGTGGGAACCAGCCTTCCTAAGGCCCCTCTGACCTGCGCAAGGAATGCGTCTTCGTCCGGGATTCCGGCCTCGGCCAGACGAAGTTTCCGCTGGTATACACGATTCTCTTCATAATCACGTTCTTCCGGATTCGCCGATGGCTTTTTTGTATCCTCCACCCGGATATTCTGAATCCGCTGCACATTCTGACTGTTCTCCGCTTTATGACCGTCAGGCGGCATATTCCGGTCTCCCCGTACCTCCCGCGCCGCCATCAAACACGCACTGAACAGATCCCTCAGGATCTGATTATCCATCGCGGCCCCATAGGTCACCGCCCCGCACTCGCCATTCGGCAGCCGATATCTGTTCTCCGGCGAGGAAGACGGACACGTCACCAGACAGCCGTCCTTCTCCACCAGGAAATCCAGGAAGAACAGCGCCGCCTCGCACATCACCGGGTAGTATTCCTCCAGGAAATCCAGATCCTTCGAGTATTCGTAATGGTTCCAGATATGCGTACAGAGCCACGCCGCCCCCATCACCCAGTAGGTGCCGGGGATCCATCTGTCCTGGGGCGCGCAGTCTCCGTGAATGTCCGTGTTATGATGCGCCATAAACCCGCGGCAGCCGTACATTTCCCGCGCCGTTCTGCGCCCGCTCTCACGCATCTTCCGGATCAGCCCGAAAAGCGGCATGTGGCATTCGGAAAGATTGCAGCATTCCGCCGGCCAGTAATTCATCTCCGTATTGATATTGATCGTATACTTGGAATCCCACGGCGGCTGCATGCTCTCGTTCCAGAGCCCCTGCAGCGTGGCGGGAAGGCCGCCCTCCCGGCTGCACGCGATCAGCAGATACCGCCCATAATCAAACAGCAGCCCGTAAAGCCCCGGATCCGTGCTGCCCTCCGCAGCCTTCTTAAGCCGCTCGTCCGTCGGTTCAAGATCGCAGGCCCCGGTCCCGGCAAGTTCAAACTTCACCCGGCCGTACAGATCCCGGTAATCCTTTCGGTGGCTTTGATACAGCTGCTCATAAGGCTCCCGCGCCGCCCTGTCCATCACAGAACAGAGCTGCTCCCGCAGCATCTCCACCGCTTTCTCATAGGGAACGTCATCCATTTCCATGCAAGCAGGGCGCCAGTGACGCCTTGCTTGTATTTCCATGCGAGGAGAGCGCCAGTGACGCTCTCCTCGTATTTCTCCTTTGTGCTGATACGACGTATCGGCGCAGTAAATGAGAAGCGCCTCATCCGCGGCGTCGACGCATAAGGTCTGACCGACGACGCTGACCTTTCCATTCACCGCCCGCACGCTGACGCCGGAAACATAGCGGCTGCCGCCCTCTCCCAGGCTCCCGTACAGGAAGATTCCGTTGTCCGAAAGCCGTCCGACCCCGTCGATGGTCTTCCCCCGCTCGATCCGGATCCGCAGGGAAATGTTTCCGGGCTTGTCCGCGGTAAACCTTACGATCAGACAGTCCGCCGGATGCGACGCGAAATACTCTCTCCTGTAGGCAACACCGCCGCTGACAAATGAAACCCTGCACACGGCGTCTTCAAGATCCAGCTCCCGCATGTAATCCTCATATTGATCCACATTTTCCTGCTGGATCCGGATATCGCCCATCGTCTGGTAGGGATGCATACCGTCCGGGCATCCCGCGAAGGCCAGGTTCAGAAGCTCCTGCGCCCTGCCGATCTCCTGCCGGAAAATGGCCTCCCGGACCTCGCCCAGATAGCGGCGCGCGTCCGGGTTGATCCGGTTCACCTCTCCCCCGTACCAGACGCTCTCCTCGTTCACCTGGATCCGCTCCTGACGAACACCGCCGAACACCATGGCTCCGATCCTGCCGTTTCCCAGCGGCAGCGCTTCTTCCCACACTTCCGCCGGTTGTCGGTACCATAATCTGCTCATAATCTTCCTGCTCCTCTCATCAACATCTATTTTCACTATCCATACAATACTCCTGATTGCTGTTTCTCCCGATCTACCTTTTTGCATTTAATCTTATCATGCGGCAAGGTTCATCTTATTCCTGTGTCTGAACGTGCATTGGCGTCTGTTCTCGCCTCATACCTGAAAATGCACAGCCAGTCTATAATACATTTGTTTATAAGTATAAAACAGACCTCTTTCCCACGCAATCTTTTCTTTCGCTATAAACACAGTTCATACCTCCTATAATCAGACCCCAAAGAAATTTGCCATTTTCACCTCTGCATACTTGAAATATCCGAATGAATATCATAAAATAGGTTAAGTTGCGGGGGGCAGCCGCGAAAATACCGCTTTGACAGCCGAAAACAATAATAGCAGCGCGTCACCGACGCCCTTCCAGCATCGAAGACGCTGCTATCCAGCAGACCGGCTGCGCCTGCGGACAATCTATGCTAAGGAGTGCGAAACCATGGAAAAGAAAGACTTAAACTGGAGTGAGATCGGATTTGCCTATCATGTAACAAATATGCGTTATGTTTCCAACTATAAGAACGGCGCCTGGGACGAAGGCGGGCTGACCGCCGACGCCAACATTGTGCTCAATGAATGCGCCGGTATCCTGCAGTACTGCCAGGAGGTCTTCGAGGGCCTGAAGGCATACACCACGGTTAACGGCGATATCGTCACCTTCCGCCCCGACTTAAACGCAGAGCGCATGATGGATTCCGCCAAGCGGATGGAAATGCCGCCCTTCCCGAAGGAGCGCTTCCTGGACGCTGTGGAGCAGGTCGTAAAGGCCAATGCGGACTGGGTACCGCCCTATGGCAGCGGCGCTTCCCTTTACATCCGTCCCTACATGTTCGCCTCCTCTCCCGTCATCGGTGTGAAGCCGGCGGAGGAATATCAGTTCCGCACCTTCTGCACCCCGGTCGGACCGTATTTCAAAGGCGGTGCCAAGCCTCTGACCCTTTGCGTCAGCGATTTCGACCGCGCGGCGCCTCACGGCACCGGACATATCAAGGCGGGTCTGAACTACGCCATGAGCCTGCACGCCCATGTGGAGGCTCACAAGAGAGGCTTCGACGAGAATATGTTCCTGGATCCGGGCACCAGAACCTACGTGGAGGAGACCGGCGGGGCCAACTTCCTCTTCGTCACGAAGGACAATGAGATCGTAACGCCCAAGTCCGACTCGATCCTGCCCTCCATCACGAGGCGTTCCATGCTTCATGTAGCCGAACACTATCTGGGCATGAAAGTGACCCAGCGCCAGGTCCGCTTAGACGAGATCGGCGACTTCGCGGAGTGCGGTCTCTGCGGCACCGCGGCCGTCATTTCCCCGGTGGGCAAGGTCGTGGACCACGGACGCGAGATCTGCTTCCCAAGCGGCATGGACCACATGGGGCCGGTGATCCAGAAGCTCTACGACACGCTGACCGGCATCCAGCTCGGCACCGTGGATGCGCCGGAAGGATGGATCCATAAGATCTGCTGAGAATAAGGGATATAAATACTGTTGTTCGAAAAATGGCAAAAAACTCTTGAACTGTGTTTTGAGATATGTTATATTTGATATGAAAAGGGAAAGCCAGAGACACACGGCCTACCCCCAAGAAATAACTAGCTAAACCCTTAACGGGCAGCCGTCACTATCGCGAGTAGTGGCGGCTTATTCCTTTCCCTTGAAGATCTGATAACACAGACTTACAAGGGCTACAATGAATATACTAAACTGAACCAAATCAGAATATGTAATCATTGGCACGCCCTCCTTTCTTTCACACCCATAGGGTATGATATCCGGAGGGTTGGCCCCTCCGAAAAATGGAGGGTAGGCCGCCTTTATGCGCTCTGGTTTCCCATGCTTTAGATTATAACAGATTTGGGGCGATACGACAACATAAAATTCTCTTCTCGATCGAGTAGGAGGCGGTGATTAGCCGCCGTCCTCTCACACCACCGTGCGTACCGTTCGGTACACGGCGGTTTCAACAGTTGACGTGCATGGACTGATACGCAATGGCTAAGTCATAAAAGCCTGACCGTATCAGTCTTTCTTTTGATAATGCCCTCTTGACCGTTGATGTATTGGATGTCCTCCAATACCCTTTTCGGCTGTTCGCCGCCATACATGCAAAATATTCCGGTATCCCTAGTTTTATAAGGTTCCGTTTCTTCGTCCTTGGCAGTTTCCACTGTTTCCAGATACACATCCGGATTCGATGGTACAGCCATCCGTTGAGGTCATCTAGGTTGTTCTTCATGCTTGCTGTCCCGTAATAGTTAAGCCAGCCCCTCGCATAGACTTTTATCTTTTCCAGCGAAGGTCTGATACTCTGACAGCGTCTCCGGGAAGAGAGTTCTCTCAGGGTAGTCTTAAACTTTTTCCATGACTTTGGATGAACCCGGACATATATGCCCGCTCCGTTCCTTCCCAATGCAAAGCCAAGAAACTTAAAATTTCGAATCGCAAACACACTTACTACACGGCTTTTCTCCTGGTTCACTTTCAGTTTCAGTGTCCCTTCCAGATATTTTGTGCTTGTTTCCAGTAGTCTTTTGGCGGCTCGTTCGCTCTTTGCCAACAGCACGATGTCATCTGCGTAGCGTATACATGGAACTCCCCGTTTCTTGTACTCTTGGTCAAACTCATTGAGGTAGATGTTCGCCAGCAATGGCGACAAGTTTCCGCCTTGCGTCGATCCCTCTTTCGTTTCAATGACCACTCCGTTTTCCATCACTCCGCTTTTCAGATACCTCTTGACCATCTGGATTACCCGCTCATCCTTGATGTCTTTTCTCAATAAGTTCAGCAGGAT
>CANQBX010000108.1 GCA_947589095.1 uncultured Lachnospiraceae bacterium | reverse complement strand
TCGGCGTTAGGCGGTTCCCATATCGCTTCCGTCATCCTGGACAAGTTTCAGAGAGAGCTGACCCAGGCCGGCTACAGCCTGACCCTGCACCGGGTCTATTACGAGGATCAGGCGGCGGGACGGCTGCCGGCGTCCTTTAATCCGGACCGAACCGCCGGAATCGTGTGCGTGGAGATCTTTGACCATGAATACAGCCACATGATCTGCGGCCAGGGGATCCCCACCCTCTTTATCGACACCCCCGCCGACGGCTTCGACCGCCCGCTGGAGGCGGACCGGCTGTACATGGACAACCAGACCGAGATCTACCGCTTTATCAGCGAGATGACGCGGCGCGGCCGGACGCGGATCGGCTTCATCGGCGAATTCCTGCACTGCCAGTCCTTCTACGAGCGCTATATGGCGTTCCGAGGTGCCATGTTCACGCTGGGGCTGCCCATTGACGAGCGTTTCTGCCTGACCCGAACCCAGGAAGGCCAGAGCCATCTGGACCGGGACGCCTACCGCGCCTATCTGACCGAGCAGCTGGGCGGGCTTGACCGGATGCCCGACGTCTTCCTCTGCGCCAACGACTTCGTCGCCATCGACGTCGTCACTGTTCTCAAGCGGCTGGGCCGGTCCGTCCCGAAGGACGTCTGGCTCTGCGGCTTCGACGATTCCCCGGAGTCCCGGATCATGACGCCGACGCTGACCACGATCCACATCCACAGCCAGATCATGGGCTTCGCGGCGGTCCAGCTTCTGTTGTCCCGCATTCGGGAGCCGGAACTGAACTACCGGATCATGCACACGGAGACGGAGCTGATCTACAGGGAGTCGACGGAAGGATAGGGAAATACAGGCAGGGCGTCACCGGCGTCCTGCCCCGCATGGAAATAAATGCAGGAAAACCGTAAGAAGTAAGGAGGTATCCCATGAGTCGTTTACTGGATCCGGAAGGCCCGGCAATGTCATTTATCACCAGACTGGTATACAGCGCTTATCTGAACATTCTCTGGATAGTCTGCTGTATCCCCATCGTCACGGCAGGCGCGTCCACCACCGCTCTCTACCACATGACCCTCAAAATGGCAAAGAACGAAGAAGGCCATCTGACATCCGGCTTCTTCCAGGCGTTTAAAGAGAATTTCCGCCAGTCCACCGTCGTCTGGCTGATCCTGCTGGCACTGGGGATCCTTTTGGGCGTAGACGGCTACGTGTTCTTCCATATGCGATTTGAGAATGCCTTCTGGGCCGTGGAGACCGCCGTCTTCATCGTCCTGCTGGTAGGATATGCCATCATCCTTCTGTGGGTGTTCCCAATCATGGCGCGGTTCGAAAATACCGCGTTCCGCACCATCAAGAACGCCCTGATGGTAGGAATGCGCTTCCTCTTCTGCACCGCCCTGGCGGCGGCGATCCATTTCGCCATGCTGGTGGTCATTATCAATGTCTTCCTCCCCGTTATCGTATTCGGCGAAGGAACGTGCGCATTTCTCTGCTCGTTTCTGATGAACAACGTGCTGGGGCAGCTGGAGACGAAGGCCTCCAATTATGAGGAAGTACGCAGGGACGACGAGGAGTGAATCTTAACTCTTGAACTACAGACAGATGAACCGCCACCTCGAAACCAAAAAATGTTTACACACAAATAGTTATCTTTTTTGATATCAGATGCTATTTCTGTGTGAGCTTTCCAGACGAAGCCAGCGACGAGCCGGCGACACAATCACAAAAAGAAATTCACCAGTGAAACACCATCCAGAATAGAACGAAAGGATCCGTCACGATGAAAAATCCAGCCATGGAAGAAGAACGCCGCAAATTCAAGTCCCTGAACGGACGCGGCAAAGTCCGCTACATCTGGGACTACTATAAGCTTCCCATCGCGGTATTTCTGATCCTGGCCTATATCGTCGGCTACAATATCTACGGAAAAGTCACCCACAAAGACGTCGTCCTTTACACCGGCCTGGTCAACGTCACTGCCGGCGACGATCTGCTTAACGACTTAGACGGCGGATTCCTCACCGATACCGGGACAGACACCGCCAAAAACAGAATGCAGCTCTATACCGGCCTCTATCTCACCGCGGATGAGAACAGTCCTTATTACGAATATGTCTACGCGTCGCGGGTGAAGATCCTGGCGACCATCGACGGCGAGCAGCTCGACGTGGTCCTTATGGATCAGGAGGCCTTCGACGCTTTCGCGCGGGAAGGTTATCTGATCAACATGGAAGATTTCCTGACAGCGCACCTTTCCGGCTATGAAAAGCTGGAAACGCTGCGCTCCGCCCTGACCACAGGAACCGCCGTTCTGGAAGACAACGCCACGGACGTCCGGCTGGATCCTTCCGTCGAATACCAGGCCGTCACCGAGGACTTTCCCATGGCCCTGGAACTCTCCCAGGCTCCGGTGATCCGCCGCGCCGGTTTTAACGGCAGCGTCTATCTGGGCGTCGTCGCCAACACGCCGCGGGCCGAAACCGCCGCGGAGTATATCCGATATCTGTTTGAGAACTGAATGAATTCCACTGCTCCATCTCCGAGGGAAGTCTCCCTGACGTTTTTTCAGCCACGCGATCCGCGCCTCTCAGCTTTCCCTTTTGTGGGGATCGCCAGCAGCCTTCTGACGCGAATCTCCAACAGCTTTTCCAACGCCCGCAAATGGTCTTCCGGAAAGTTGATGGACGGATGCCGTTTGAACGTAAAGCCGATCATCCGGCGAAGCTGCTCCTTTTGCTTCGCGCCCATCACGGCGGCGCACACTTCCTCAAATGATAACCGGTAGGGGTTCGTACGTGTCCCGGCGTAGGATCGGAGCTTTTCAAAATCCGCGATTTCATCCCGTCCTGCATAGCACAGCAGAGACAGGCCGTTATCGAAAATGGGAGCCGGGGCCTTGATCCTGCCGGTATGATTGTCCCGGAGAATGCCGAAGTTTCCGAAATGCCGGTCCTCGTTATAGATCAGAGCGTCAAACACCAGCATACTGCGAATCTGCTCCCCGTATTCCGGGCCGAGCGCGTCATAGTATTCCAGGCACTTCTGAATCCCGCCGGCCTTAACCAGCCGGCCAATGGGAATGTAGGAAGTGTCCACATCGGTAAACAGCGCGCATTTGGACGCCGTAATCCCTTTCCAGTTCTCCAGGTCGTAATGAACGGCGTTCAGACGCATGGTTTCTGCAATCTGCGAAGCATAATATTCACAGTAGGGTTCCCGCCCGGTATTAGAGGCACCGCTGGAGCCGCCCTTATAAAGATAAATACCATCGTTCTCAATGAAACGCCACGCCTTTGGCAGCATCCCGTTGGTCGTCAGCTCCGGGGAGGTGGTGAACGCCTCCCGGCTTTGTCCCGCGCCGGTATAGGCCACCAGCGCCAGCATTTCCGAAAAGCGGTTCTGATACAGATTGTAGTCGGCAAACTTCCCGTCAAACCCCTCCGGCACGATCCAGTAGCTGTCATTAAGGGATAGGCCCTTGCATACATCCATGATTCCCTTGGTATCATTATGGCTCAACCCCAGCGTTTTCAAAATCTCATCCACAAATGTGCGGTTCTTGGGGATCACACGGCGCTCCAGCCATCGGATGACGCCCTCGCCGGTACATTCCATATCCAGCGGAAGCAGGTGCCGATATTCCTCGTTTACAGAAACGATCTTGGCTACCAGCCCTTCCAGGCCGCGCTTTTCCATGATAAACTTCATAAGCTCTGTATCATAAATGCGGAGGCTGTAAGAGTTTTTCTTCATTTCTTCCTGCTCCTCCAGGGAAAGAGAGACCGTCTTGCCCAGGGCGGATGCGATCTTCAAAACCATATCCAGCGTTGGATTCTGCGCGCCGCTCTCCAGGCGGCAAATGCTTGACCGCTGAGTTCCGATCATCCGTGCAAGCTCCGCCTGCGAGATTCCCTTTTCCAGCCGCGCCTCTACAAGCTGCGCGATTATATCCTGCCTTTGCAAAACGATCCCTCCCATCTCTCCGTTCCTTCCCTTATGTTATCATATATGATAACAGTTTTCAAGGAAAAACTGATACATATAGCCGCCTGCAAAGTTGAACTCTCAATCTAAAACTGAATAACCCACTGTCTAACGACAACATTGCCGAGCAGGAAATCACAATGATATGCTCCCTTTATTATTTTGAAGCAGGATATTTTTCAAGTTAAGCGTAGAAATTCAGCTGGTGTCATAATGGCTGGATTTTCCACACCGGATTCCAGAAAATCTTTATCTCCAGTCAGTAAAACATCAGCCCTCGCTTTGATTGCAGCACGCAGTATGGGTCTGTCCTTTACATCCCTGATCAGCGTTTCCTCCGCCAGATCGCTATCTGGAACTGACACTAATTCCAGGGTCAATAATGCTATCGACAGAAATTTGTCCAGACTTACGAGTCGGTGGGGGAATTTTTTATTAAAAACTCTCTTTAACTCGTCTACATTCTGCTCACATATCAGACCATGATTAGGATATGAAGCCGCTCTTTGATATGCCAACCATGGTATACTGTCTGCTCTTAATGCCGCGGATATAAGAACATTGGTATCGATCAGCACCCTCATTCGCCATCATCCTCACTTCGCAATTCTTTGACAAGTGCCATCACATCCTCATCCGAGGTGAGTCCCGCGCGTTCTGCCTCTCCTGTCATTTCGCTCTGCAGTAGCTGCATGGCATAAATAGCAGAATTCACAATACGGACGGATTTTCCCTCAACGATAAAAGAAATGCGGTCACCGCTTGTCACGCCAAGAACTTCCCGAACATCTTTCGGGATTGTGACCTGTCCTTTTGCCATGACTTTTGCATTATCAACAAAGGCATTCACTGACATCTTCGCACCTCCATGTATATAGCATGATAGAAAAGTAGGGATTTCCCTACTCATTATTATATGCAATATAGTTTGAAAAATCAACTGTAATGTAATGGATGTGTGAAAAGTGGCCTGATCCTCCGTTTCTTTATCTCACACAGGCAAATGGCCAGGGATTCATCATAACGCTTCTTTTCTTCGATTTGCTCTGTCGGCTTCTGCCCTTGCATTTTCCATACGATTCATTTACAATACAATCAGGGCGTCATTGGCGCTTTTCTCGCATGGAAATGAAAAGGAGATCCCATATGAAAAAATATCAGCAGAAAAATGTATCCGACATCAATCTGGAAGATTATCTGGGCGAATATGAGGAGCCGCAGGCCACGGCGGACGATATGTTCTTCGATTGCGGCCGCAGAAAGGAATCCCTAAACGGCGCCTGGCACTACGCCGTTGACCAGTACGATACCTGCATCCGCCAGCACTGGTTCGAGGAGCGCTACGAGGATAAAAACGGCTTCACGCTGCCGGTAGATTACTCCTTCGACGAATGGCCCACCATGAACCTGCCCTGCTGCTGGAATACGGAGAAGGAAATGTTCCTGCTCTACGAAGGCAGCATGGTCTTTACCCGCACCTTCCGCTACGCGGCCGGGGAAACGGGCGCGGCCGGGACAAAGGAGCGCGTTTTCTTAAAAGTAGGCGCGGCCAATTATATCTGCCGGGTATTTCTGAACAAAAAATACATCGGCATGCACCGGGGCGGCTCGACGCCGGCGTATTTCGAAGTGACCGAAGCGCTGCAGGCGGAGAACCGGATCCTGATCCAGGCCGACAGCACCAGACGTCCGGAACAGGTGCCCACGGAGAATACGGACTGGTTCAACTACGGCGGGATCTACCGGGACACCGAACTGATCCGGGTTCCGGCCACATACATAAAGCGGTTCCAGATCGCGCTGGTGCCGGACGGGACGTTTTCGAAGATCAAGGTGCGTGTGCAGATGTCGGCCCCCGGGAGCACACAGGCTGCGAACGTACAAGGTGTAGAGACACAGATCGCAGACGCAGGCCAGGGAACTGCTCATGCCTCCGCCGAACTGCGCATCCCGGAGCTTAACATCCGCGCAGAGATCCCTCTCGCAGACGGCTATGGCGAACTCGTCATCGATGCTGCACCTGAATTATGGTCGCCGGAACACCCCCGGCTCTACGATGTCTCCCTCACCTGCGGTGAGGACGCGGTCAGCGACACCGTCGGTTTCCGCGAGATCCGCGTCCGGGGACGCGACATCCTCTTAAACGGCAGGCCCATTTATCTGCGCGGTATTAGCTGCCACGAGGAAAGCGTCGCTCACGGCAAGGCGCCTACTGATGAAGAGCGTCTGGAGACCATCCGCCTGGCGAAAGAAATGAACTGCAACTTCATGCGTCTGGCCCACTATCCCCACGACGAACGCATGGCGAAGCTGGCCGACCGGGAAGGCCTTCTTCTCTGGGAGGAGATCCCGGTCTACTGGGCGATCCGCTTCACCCGCGAGGAGACCTACGAGGACGCGGAGAACCAGCTGAAGGAACTGATCTATCGGGACTGGAACCGGGCCAGCGTGATCATCTGGTCCGTTGGAAATGAGAACGCCGACTCCGACGAACGTCTGGCATTCATGAAGCGTCTGGCCGACTGCGCCCACGCGGTCGACGAGACCCGCATGGTCTCCGCCGCCTGCCTGGTCAGCATGCACAAGCTGGCCATCGCCGACCGTCTGGCGGAATATCTGGATATCATCGGACTGAACGAGTATTTCGGATGGTATTCCCCGGATTTCGCCCAGCTGCCCCAGCTCTTCGCCAACAGCGATCCGTCGAAACCAGTGATCATCACGGAATTTGGCGCGGACGCTATGCCGGGGCACCATGGAACCATTCAGGACAAAGGCACGGAAGAATACCAGGCCTACGTCTACGAACGGCAGGCCGAGACCCTGCGGGGCATCGACTACGTGAAGGGCACGACCCCCTGGATCTTGTACGATTTCCGCTGCCCACGGCGCACCAGCGCGATCCAGGGCTACTATAACCGCAAGGGACTGCTCTCTCCGGACAAGAAATATAAGAAGCCGGCGTTTTATGTATTGCAGAAATATTATCAAGAGTTAATAAACCGATTTTAGATACAAGAAGAGCGTCACTGAGGTTCATCTTGCATGAAAAGATGAGCAAAGCATCACTGACGCCCTGCTCTCACAGAAAAACGAGCAAAGCGTCACCAGCATTCTACTCTCATGAAAAAAAGAGCAAAGCCTTACCGACGCCTTGCTCGCATAGAAAGACCAAACCGCCCGCCTCCCGCGGCTGGAACGTATCCGTATCAGCCGTAACGGAGACGGGCGTTTTATTTTCCTGGCCTATCTCAGACAAACCGTTCTTTCAATTTCGCGAGCAGCCGTTCCGCGATCGGCGTGAAAACCTGGTACTTTCTCCATATCAGATACATCCTCGTTTCCAGCTTCGGAGCAAGCGGACGGAACGCAAGGCCGCTTGCCGGGCTCGTATCGATAAGACTGTCGAACGTGAGCAGAAACCCCAGCCCTTCCCTGACAAACAGAGAGGCGTTGTAGGATAAGCGGAAGGAGCCCTCCAGATGCAGCCTGTCCATTTTCTCTCCGCACCAGCATGGAATGTCCCGTTTCCACCCTTGTTCCGAGCAGAACAGGGGCAGCCCGATAACATCTTCCGCATAGATGCTCTCCTTTTCCGCCAGAGGGTGGTCTGCGGGCATGACAAGTCCCCATACATCCGCTTCCGGAAACGTGAGATAGTGGTACTTCGCGGTATCCGGCTCCTCCGCCAGCACGGCAAAATCGAGAACGCCCTTATCCAGCTTTTCCGTGACCTGCTCCGTATCCCCGCTGCTGATATGATAGCGCAGGCCGGGATAGATCTCTTTGAAACGCTTGATCTCCCGGGCAAGGTAACGAATCTGATAGGACTCAGCCAGCCCAAAATAAATATCTCCGCCGGTTAAATCGTCCAATGACACAAATTCGCCGATGATCTTATCCGCCATCGAAACTAAATCTTCCGCCCGCTTTCTGAGAAGGATTCCTTCCTCGGTCAGCGAAATGCTGAAGCTGTGCCGTATAAACAGCTTTTTCCCAAGCTCGTCCTCCAAAGACTGGATCTGCTTTGAGAGCGTCGGCTGGGTAACGTGCAGATATTCAGCAGCGCGGGTCATGTTTTCTTCTCTTGCAACGGCAAGAAAATATCTTAAAGTGCGAATTTCCATATTCCTGTCCTCCGTTCCATATCGTGATATTCCGAAAGCGAATATCATGATATTCATTATAGCCATTAGCGAGAGAAAATGTCAATGTGCTATATTGTAGATGTCAGAAAAAGTCGGACGCAGAAAGGATGAGAGGATGAGCGAACAAACGGAGAATCTGCTCGCAGGGATGGCCGACGCAGGATGCACGAAAGAGGAGATCCAAAGAGCCGGATGCTTTTTGAACGCGGGCAGCTTTATCGAACTGACAAAGTTCCTCAAACAATGCCGCTGTGCCCTGATAGAGCAAATGCATGAAAGCCAGAATCGAGTTGATCGTATGGATTACCTGATAAGGCAGACCGAAAAATTTTCAGTGAAATAATGAAAGGATGGTAAGAGCAGCATGAAAAAAGAAGAACTGAAACTGACGGCGGAATGGGATAAAACCTTTCCCAAAAGCGAAAAAGTCGATCACAGCAAGGTGACCTTTGTGAACCGTTACGGCATCACGCTGGCGGCGGATCTGTATGTTCCGAAACATGCGGAAGGTAAGCTTCCGGCGATTGCAGTATGCGGCCCCTTCGGCGCGGTCAAGGAGCAGGCGGCGGGACTGTACGCCCAGACGATGGCGGAGCGCGGATTTCTGACCATCGCCTTTGATCCCTCCTTCACCGGTGAGAGCGGCGGAAATGTCCGCTACATGGCGTCCCCCGACATCAATACCGAGGACTTTATGGCGGCGGTGGATTTCCTGTCGCTGCACGATAAAGTTGATCCTGACCGAATCGGAATTATCGGCATCTGCGGCTGGGGCGGCATGGCGCTGAATACGGCGGCATTGGATACGAGAGTAAAAGCGACCGTAGCCTCCACGATGTACGATATGACAAGAGTGAATGCCAACGGCTACTTTGACGCCGAGGACAGCGAAGAAGCCCGGTATCAGAAAAAGGCGGCCATGTGCGCGCAGCGGCTTGCGGATTTGAA
>CANQBX010000107.1 GCA_947589095.1 uncultured Lachnospiraceae bacterium | reverse complement strand
GCATACATTTCTGAAATTCTCTTAAAAGAATCTTCAGGGTTCTGCATACTGTTCAGTCTTCAATTGTCAAGGTCCGTACGGCTCTTGCGAGCCAGCGCAGAAGGAGGGATTTGAACCCTCGCACCGCTATTAACGGCCTGCACCCTTTCCAGGGGTGTCCCTTCAACCACTTGGGTACTTCTGCCCAAAGATGCCTGAATCCGAAAAAAATACCGCGAATGGAGTTGCTTCAGTACCTTGTCAGTCCAACCGTACCAAAAGCGTACCAATCACAGCAAAAGATAGTCTAGCACAGGACAATAGATTTGTCAACCACATTTTACAAATAATTTTCCCTATGATCTCAGACATTACTGCGCATCAATCCAGCACTTCCTTGGTATACCAGACGCTTACAACATGCAACGCGGAGGATGGAGGGCTGATACAGCACTGAAGACGGTATACCGGCACGCACTGAAGGAAAAAGAAGAAAACATGGCTGCCAAAGCAAACAGGCATCTCGAGAAGCTATGCAAAACGAAATTAAAAATCCCGCAAAAATACGGGATTTTCAAGCGGAGAGAGTGGGATTCGAACCCACGCGCCCTTGCGGACAAACGGTTTTCAAGACCGCCTCGTTATGACCACTTCGATATCTCTCCAAATGCCTTTTCATTTTATTGGATTCCGCTATATTTGTCAAGGGGGTGGGCAAAATTTCTGCCCGTCCCCCGCAGGATATCTGCACACTCCGTAGGATCTGTGCCATTTTCTAATAATCGGAAACCCTAATACCCAAACACTTCCGCCGCCTGCGCCATGTTCTCGCGAACCGATACGCCGAAGGGACACCGGCTCTCGCAGGCGCCGCAGCGGATGCATTCGCCGGCATGGTGGTCCAGGGCCGCGTAATGCTCGCGAACCGTCTCCGGGATCTGCCCCTGAGCCTGGGCCAGATGCAGGAATTTCGTCACCGACGCGATATCGATGAAGCGGGGGCAGGGCTCGCAGTGGCTGCAGTACATGCAGTGGCCGGTCCAGCTTACCCTTGGAAATGACGCCAATGCCGCGGTGTAGTCCTTGGCGGACGGGTCCGCGGCGCAGTAAGCGGCGCTCCGCTCCAGCTCCTCCACCGAATGGGCGCCGGGCAGGACCACGGCGACCGCCGGCCGGGAAAGGGCGTAGGCGATACACTGTTCCGGCGTCAGGGAGACGCCGGCGATCTGGTTGCTTCCCAGAAGCTCGCCGCCGGCAAATACCTTCATCACCGTGATGCCGACGCCGTTTCTCTGGCAGACCTCGTAGAGCCGCTGACGGTCCGGATCCATATTGGTCAGCTGCTTCTGATAGTTGCGGTCGGCCCACATTTCCTCACAGTCCTCCGTGGCCGGCTGCAGGTCGTAGCAGGGGTTCACCGAGAACATCAGCACCTCGATGCCGCCCTCCGTGACGGCGCGCTCGGCCACCAGCGGATTGTGGCTGGACAGACCGATATGACGGATACGGCCCTGTTTTTTGAGTTCACGGGCGTAGTCAAGGATCCCGTTCTCCACGATCGTCTCCCAGTCCTTCATGGCGTCGCAGTAATGGATCATGCCCACGTCCAGATAATCCGTATCCAGAAGCGACATCATTTCCTCGAAACCGGCCTTCGTCTCCGCCAGATCGCGGGTGCGAAGGTACTGGCCGTTCTTCCATACGGAACAGATGTGGGACTGGATCAGGAATTTCTCACGGCGGCCCTTAAGCGCCTGACCGACGGCGCGTCGAAGCTGCGGGTCAGAGGCGTAGAGATCGAAATAATTGATCCCCAGACGCTCTGCCGCGTCGAGAAGCTTCGGCGCCATTTGATAATTGTCCTCAGACAGGCCCTCGCAGCCCATGCCGATGACGCTGACTTTTAAGCCGGTATTGCCAAGCATACGGTATTCCATAGTATTCCTCCTGTCCTTACGGCTAAATCTCATGCTGATCTGCCATATTGCAGCTTCAGTTGGCCTGCTTGTTATGACTCCATACTCTATAAAATCTCATACGGATCTGCCATGCAGCAGCCGCGGATGACCGGCTGAACTCACGACTTACTTATATATGCCGTGCCTCATTAACGAATCGCTGGCGACGCACCAGCCGTGTATTAAGGACACATAACGGCATTCTGACTGCGCACTGACAGCCACAGACAGCACAGAATTTCTGCGCGAAAAGTTCTTCTGGGAATATTCTACTCTTTTCCGGTCTCCTTGTCCACCACTTTGATGATCCCTTTCTTCCACATGATGCGGGAGGAAATAATCGCCACCGGCAGCATGAACAGGATCAGGAAGCCCACTGCGCCGAACAGCGAACCGCCGCCCAGCAGGCGCACCGCCAACGCCAGAATGGACACGATGATCAGCACGGGAAGGACGCCCATAATGCCGTTTTTGACGACTTTGGTGCCGGAATTGGTGCTGGCGAACAGGCCCAGGGTCAGGGAGCCGAACAGGGCCGGGATCAGGTACTCCGACGCGGTCTTCACCTGGGGCAGCTCAAACACCGGCATGATCCAGGTGCTGAAAAGCGCCGCCAGGGCCAGGATCAGGATCGTCATGATGGAGCAGGACGCCACGGCCACCGAGGAAATGGCTTCGCCCTCGGGGGTGTTGGGTTCCTTCTCCGCCAGCTTCATCGCGTTGGCCGCGCAGGGCAGCTTCAGGTTCATGATATTGCCGGTGATGAAGGTCAGATAGGCGGAGCAGCCCAGGATCGGGGTGTAGCTTAACGCCTCGGAAAATCCCACCGGGATATAGATCAGCAGGATGCTGATCGTGGAAAGATTGATGACCTGGCCGAGGGACGGCACACAGTCGTAATAGGTCAGTACGACAAAGGGGATCGCGATCATGTAGACCAACGCGATAACTGTGCCGACGCGGCCCCATTTGTGGCACCACTCCTGGAACGGATCCATAGTATGTACGGGTTTTGTATTATTTTTGCTCATAGTCTGATTCTCCTTCCTTTCCGCGTGAAAAACGCATGACAATGGCCGGACCGGCTGCTATGCCGCGCCGGACATCTGCCTCCGCTTCATCGCTTTTCGACTGACTGCTCTACGAAAACAGCTTTACCCACAGAAGCGACGACACCATGCCGCCGATCATGGAAAACGCCATAATGAATTCGTTAAGCCATCGGAGACCCGGTTTCTTCGCCAGGACGCCCAGGCCCACGGCGATGACCAGGCCGGTCAGCATGACCAGCATCTGCACCGTGTCGCCGAAGATCAGCACCGGGATATAGACGGCGAACAGACAAAGCATGAAGGTGCCGCTGAGCACATGCTTCCAGGTGTTGCCGGTGTCGGATTTGTCCACACTCTTGGAAAGCTTGCGGCCGAACGGGATCAGGACAAGAAACCCGCTGAGCATACCGACGCTCATTAAGATCATTACCACGCCGAAATCGCGTCCGCTGGCCATCTCAAGCATCTCCGCGCTGTTGGCGTAGCCGATGGCGGAAGCCACGCTGCTGGAGATCATCGTCTCGTAGGACAGGGAGCCGATGACGGAGAGCCGCCACCAGGACCAGACCACGCCCATGACCGCGATCAGCGCGAAAAGGCCGACCACGATGGACAGACTGGGGACGATGGAGAATACCAGGCTGGATTTGATGACCTTCTTAAGGTCCTCTTTAGAAATGCCCAGCTCAATGCAGCGGGTGTAGGCTTTCTTTAAGTACACCAGGGAGAAACCCGCGATGTAGAGCAGTCCGCCCGCCACCAGAGCCAGAAGAAGGGGGCTGGAGATAATGTCTTTCATTGTTGCCATGATTCGTTACCTTCTTTCTTACCAATTTTTTCATATCTTTCCGCGGTGCGCTGCGCCGTTTCCCACAGCTATCAGCCGAAAGCCGTGCGCTGCCTGCCCGCGATGCGGCCAATCGAAAGGAAGCGTTCACCGTTTCCGGCGCCGCATCAGATGCAGCAGACGCAGCCCGGCAATCAGTGTTCCTCCAGCCACCGCATGGCCGTATAAGCGTAGACAGCGCTGCCGGTGGACAGGACTTCATCGGAGAAGCGGGCCTTCGGATGGTGCTGCGGGTACGCGTAGCCCTCCGCCGGCGTGCCGGCCGCGAACGCCAGCATGATGGACGGCACCTGATGGCTCACATAGGCGAAATCCTCGGAGCCGGTGGACTTGGATGTGCCGGAGCCGCCGGACATGGCCTGCAGCTGGCCGGTGGTGAACGCCTTCGCCGGGCCGTTCAGTTCCCGGATATATCCAACCACCTCGCCGGAGAGCTGGCCGTCATTTAAGAGAGTCGGACAGCCGCTGCCGAAGACGACCTCCGCCGACGCGCGGAACGCCGCGGCGATACCGGTGCTGATTTCCTGCATACGGCTCTTTAACAGTTCGCGGATCTCCTCGTCGTAGGTACGGATCGTGCCGCCCATCACGGCCGTGTCCGGGATCACGTTGGGAGCGACGCCGGCCTGGATGCTGCCGATGGTCAGCACCGCCTCATCCGCCATAGCCAGTTCCCTGGCGTGAAGCTCCTGGAGAGCCGTAATGATATGGGCCGCCGCCGTGATCGGATCGACGCCGTTCTGGGGCATGGATCCGTGGCATCCCTTGCCCTGGATCCGGATTTCAAACGTATCCGCGGCCGGAGCGCTGACGCCGCCGTCGCAGACCACCGCCGTACCCGGCTCGAACGGAACGCCGGCCATTACATGGATCATCAGGGCCGCGTCTACATGAGGGTTCTCAAGAACTCCCGCCTTGATCATGTCGTCGGCGCCCTGGAAAATTTCCTCCGCAGGCTCGAACATTAACTTGACCGTTCCCTGTATTTCATCCTCGTGGGCCTTCAGCAGCTTCGCGGCGCCCAGAAGCATGGTTGCGTGCATATCGTGGCCGCAGGCGTGCATCTTGCCGTTGCAGGAAGCGAAATCCACGCCGGACTCCTCCGCGATGGGCAGCGCGTCCATGTCCGCGCGGATCAGGAAGACCCTGCCCGGCTTCTTCCCACCGGCAGTGACCGTCAATCCGGCTTTGCCGCACTCCTTCGGGGCGTAGCCCATATCTTCCAGGGACTTCTTCACATAGGCGACTGTCTCCGCAATATCGAATCCGGTTCCCGGATGTGCGTGCAGGTAATGTCTGGTCTCCGTCAGCATCTGCTGGTTGGCGGCTGCTTCTTCAAGAAATGTTGCTGCGCTGATCATTATGCGTCCTCCTTTTGATGTGAAATATGCAGAAAACGTGCCCCCGGCACCCTTTCCGGTATACAGACATAATGTAAAACTGTTGTCAGCAGATTATTGCATACCGACGTAATGCAAAACGGCAAAGTTGTCCCTCAATCAGACTCCTTTGCCATTTCAAAATCATATCAGTAAAGCTGCTTCTTTGTCAAGACCTATCACCGAATTCCCGTGATAAATCGTTAAATTCCCGATGCATGAGATAAAAATACTTCCGCCACCGCCAGATCTTCCGGCGTAGTGACCTTGATATTCTCGTAACTGCCGCGGATCAGGCGGGCGCGGCGGCCCATGAAACGCTCTACGACCATGGCGTCGTCGGTGATGGCGGATGGTCCGCTGGTTGGCGCGGCGGATGCGGTGCCGGCCAAAGCCCCACTGCCCGCAGCCGAACCAAGATCCGCCGGCGCGGTGACAGCACCTGCCGCATTGCCAGAAGACGCTGCGGTGCCGGAAGATGGCACATTGCCAGAAGATACCGCATTGCCGGAAGATACCGCATTGCCAGAAGATACCGCATTGCCAGAAGATACCGCATTGCCAGAAAATAATGTGCCGCCGTCCCAATCCGCGCCCGGTTCCAGAAACCTCCGATATGCCTCATAAACCAGCGGATACACGAACGCCTGCGGCGTCTGCATCGCCCAGAGGCTGCTGCGGGGAGGGGTCTCGACCGCGAATTCATCCGCGTCGGCCACCTTGATCGTGTCTTTTACCGGCACGGCGATCTCGCACGCCTCGTACTTCCGCGCGCCGTCAATCGCCGCGCGGATGATCTCATCCGTCACGCAGGGACGGGCGCCGTCATGGATCAGGACATAATCGCAGCCTGCCGCGGCCTTCAGTCCCGCATACACAGAATCATAGCGCTCGGCTCCGCCGGGAATCACCGCGCGGACCTTCGTGAAATCATAGGCGTCCACGATCTCTCTCCGGCAGTACTCCTCTTCGCCGGAACCGCATACCAGAACGATGTCATCCACCGGACTCCGCTCAAAAGCCCGCAGGGTATGGCAAATGAGAGGCTGGCCCGCCAGCAGCATATATTGTTTCTGAATCTTGCTCCCCATTCGCCTGCCGCGGCCGGCGGCAAGAACGATGGCGGTAATTCTGTCGCTCATGATATTTGTCTGCCTCTCCTGGAATGTTCTGTTCTCATTGCGTGCACGATATCCCGACAACCACTACCAGCCGAATCCGCGCCTTATTGACCGGCCTGATTCGCACCTTATCGACCGGCCTGATTCGTGCCTTGTCGGCCGGCCTGATTCGTGCCTTATAAACCAGCTTGATCCATGCCTTGTCGTCCAGTTTAATTCGCACATTTCCACCCGGCACAATTCGTGTCTCATCGACCGACTTCTCCTACCGCTCCCCCAGCTTCAGATACGGCACCGCGTTCAGATCCCACCCGCTGCGGGTACCGTTGATATACTCATAATAGGCCGCCGTCCCGATCATGGCCGCGTTATCGGTACAGTAGACCGGCGACGGATAATAGAACGTCAGCCCGGCCTTCTTACACGCCTTCTTCATCTCGCTTCGCAGCTCCGAATTGGACGCCACGCCGCCGGCGATCGCCACCTTGTCATAACCACGCTCTCTCGCCGCGGCGATCGTGTGGGTAACGAGCACATCCACCACCGCGTACTGGAACGACGCCGCCAGATCGGCCACATTGACCTCCTCGCCGGTCATCTGGGCGTGGTTCAGATAATTGAGCACCGCCGATTTCAGGCCACTGAAGCTGAAATCGTATTCGGAACCCTCCACCTTCGCCCTCGGGAAATGGATCGCCTTCTTATTGCCTTCCTTCGCCGCCTTATCGATCTTCGGTCCTCCGGGATACCCCAGGCCCACGGCGCGGGCCACCTTGTCGAATGCCTCCCCCGCCGCGTCGTCCCTGGTCCGGCCCAGAATCTCGAATTCGCCGTAATCCTTCACCACCACCAGATGGCTGTGACCGCCGGACGCCACCAGGCAGACAAAAGGCGGCTCCAGATCCGGATGCTCGATGAAATTAGCGGAAATGTGTCCCTCGATGTGATGGACTCCCACTAACGGCTTGCCCGCCGCATAGGCGATGGCCTTGGCCTCCGCCACGCCTACTAAAAGGGCTCCCACCAGGCCGGGACCGTAGGTCACGGCGATGGCCGTCATCTGATCCAGAGTCATTCCGGCGTCGGACAGGGCGGTCTCGATCACCGGATTGATCTTCTCAATATGCTTCCGGGACGCGATCTCCGGCACCACGCCTCCATAGAGGGTGTGAAGATCGATCTGGGAAGATATTACATTGGACAGGATCTGACGGCCGTTCTTCACGACGGCCGCCGCGGTCTCGTCGCAGGAGCTTTCGATCGCGAGGATATAGACATCCCCGGGGATTGTGTTCTTCTTCATAAGATATTCAGTGCCTCATATTTTCCGCAGCCAGCCTGCGCAGCTATTCTCTCATTCTTCATCAAATCCCAGTTCCACGCTCCGCCCGTCCCGCGCCGCCACGCTTCGCGGAAATATTTCCCGGACCTTCTCGATATACTCCTCCGGCCGGGTCAGGGACGGACTGTAATGGGTCAGCCACATTTCCCTCGGCTGCGCTTCCCTGGCCAGCCGGGCGGCCTCATACATGGTCATATGCTTGTAGTCCCGCGCCTTCTCTTCCTTACCGTCCTCGCCGTACATTCCCTCGCAAATGAACAGATCCGCGTCCGCGGCATACTCGGCGATCACCGGCACCGGCCGGGTATCCGTGCAGTAGGTCACCTTAAGGCCCCGCCTCGGCGGGCCCAGCACCATATCCGGCGTGTACGTGACGCCGTCCATCCGCACATTTTCGCCCTTCTGCAGAAGGCTCCACGCCTTCATCGGAACTCCCTGGCTCTTCGCCCGCTCCACGTCGAACCGGCCCTTGCGGGGGATGGAAACGGAATAGCCGTAGCAGGTCACATTGTGGTTCACCTTATACGCGTCGATGTCATAGGGCCCGATGCGCAGATGCTCCCGGTTCTCCGCCAGTTCCACATACCGCAGTTCGAACGGAAGCTCCGGCGCGATAATACGCAGGGAATCCGCCACCCGCTTAAGGCCCTTCGGCCCGATCATTACCACCGGTTCGGTCCGTTCCGCGTTCCCCATGGTCAGGAGAAGACCGGGAAGGCCGCTGCAGTGATCCGCATGGTAATGGGTAAAGCATATGATATCGATGGGCTTTGGACTCCATCCCTTTTCCTTCAGCGCGATCTGGGTCCCTTCGCCGCAGTCGATCAGCAGATTGCTGCCGCCGCAGCGGGTCATCAGAGACGTCAGCCACCGGTATGGCAGCGGCATCATCCCGCCGGTTCCCAGAAGACATACATCAAGCATAGATCATTCTCCATTCATGAAGTGCGGCCGCAGGCGTCACTGCCTCATTCTTCCGGTCAGGCAGAAGCCGCGGCCGCGCTCCGCATAATATGGATATTTTACCCGCGGGGAGGGCGTTTGTCAACTGTGTCCTTCCAGCACTTCCGCCCGGCCGCCGGAGATATTTTGTAAGGCGGTCTTCTTATGCACCTTCTATACGAACAGAGCGCCAGTGAACGGCGCTCTGTTCGTACTTTCATGCAGCAAGGCTATAGCGGGCTCTGTTAAAACCATCCGCCATATCCCATCTTCACCAGATTATCATGGCTGATCCGCAGGCTGTCGAAGGGATCGCGGCCGTAGCAGTCGTCCTGCTCCACCAGGAAATATTCCGCGCCGCCGGCCAGCCCCGCCTCGATGCAGGCCTTCATCGGCATGCTGCCCTCGCCGACCTCGGCGAACTGAATGATATTGGTAAAGTTCGACATGAACTTCGCCATGGACGC
>CANQBX010000106.1 GCA_947589095.1 uncultured Lachnospiraceae bacterium | reverse complement strand
AGGAAAAGCAGGAAACGGCATGACCGAAATCATGCCGTCCCTGCAAAACTTGATAAACCTTTCTTATGACCCCCGCCCGAAAGCCGGAGGCGTTTTTGCTATACTGGATAAAGCGAATGAAAGCGGGATAAGGTTCTAATCCGCATAGATTCATTTTGAAAAGCGGTTCAATCCGATGTATTATGAGGATGCGGTCAGGTTTGACGATATATTAGCAGGGCAGAAGGGAATTGATGTAAATGACACATGAAGAACAGAGGATATGGCTGATAGAACAGCTGCTGGCGGAGAGATCGGATGTATCTGATGTAAAGATACCGTTAGAAGAACAGGAGCAGAAGGATCTGTTAAGAGGTCTTATGAATATCCGTATGCCTGAGCCCATCAGTGATGAGTTCTTGAAGGTTCAGGATGAATACCTGACTGCGGAAAATCAGGCAGCAGGCATAGTAAAGTTAGCGGATCTGTCGCCGATCGGAGCTGATGAAAGAATCTATCTGTGGCAGGGAGATATGTCCAGGCTTGCGGTGGATGCAGTGGTTAATCCGGCTAACTCTGGCTTCACCGGCTGCTATCAGTGGCTTCATTCGTGTCTGGATAACATCCTGGGTTCAAAGGCCGGTATCGAGCTTAGACTTTGCTGTAATGATATCATTGAGAGGCAGGGCTGTCCGGAACCGACAGGGCAGGCAAAGATCACGCCGGCATTCAACCTCCCTGCGAAGCATATCATCCACACCGTCGGTCCTATCGTGCAGCACAGGCTGACGAAACAGAATGAAGATGATCTCGCATCATGCTATCGGTCTATTCTTAAATTGGCTGATGAGAATGGACTATCAAGTGTTGCATTTTGCTGTATATCCACGGGAGTATTTATGTTCCCGAATGAAAGGGCAGCGGAAATTGCCGTGAGAACGGTTAAGGATTATCTGGATGAAATGGGAAGCGGAATCAAGATTGTTTTCAATGTGTTCAAGGATATTGACTATCTGTTTTATAAAAACCTTTTGAAATAAATCAAACCGTAAGAAAACGGCAGAATATGATCTCGAACCGACCGGCCGAGGAGATCGCGGTGCGTACGGTGCGGGAGTATAGAGGCGATACGGAGGTGATCTTCAATGTCTTTAAAGATATCGATTACGAAATCTACCGGGAGTTACTCGGATAATATTAAAAGGCTCCGCGAGGCTCTGGGCGCGGCGGAGGCTGTGGTCGTCGGCGCGGGAGCCGGACTGTCCACGTCCGCGGGCTTTGTATATACTGGGGAGCGGTTCGAGAAATATTTCTCCGATTTCGCGGCGCGGTACGGGTTCCGCGACATGTATTCCGGCGGCTTCTATCCGTTTGCCAGTCCGGAGGAATTCTGGGCGTACTGGAGCCGCTATATCTTTATCAATCGTTATCAGGACGCGCCGAAGCCGGTCTATGAAGAGCTGCTCGCGCTTCTGAAAGAGAAGGATTATTTCGTCATCACGACTAATGTGGACCACTGCTTCCAGAAGGCTGGCTTCGACAAACGGCGGCTTTTCTACACCCAGGGCGACTACGGCCTGTTCCAGTGCTCCGGGCCGTGCCGTCAGGAGACTTTTGACAATGAGAGCGTGATCCGGCAGATGGTGGAGCGGCAGGAAAATATGCGTGTCCCGTCGGAACTGCTTCCGGTCTGCCCCCACTGCGGCCGCCCCCTGACGATGAATCTGCGCTCCGACGACAAATTCGTGGAGGACGAGGGCTGGCACGCGGCCGCGGAGCGGTATGAGGAGTTCCTGCGCGCGCGGCAGGACGGGAGGAAGATTCTCTTCCTGGAACTGGGCGTGGGCTACAACACTCCGGTGATTATCAAGTATCCGTTCTGGCGCATGACTGCACAAAACAAGGCCGCGACCTACGCCTGTATCAACTATGGCGAGGCCATCTGCCAGAAAGAGATCGCAGAAAGGAGTATCGTGGTTAATGCGGATATCGGGGAAGTCGTAAGAGCATTGCTTGATAAAGCTGACTGTTCGGATGAACTGTAATATCGAAGGCATGCTTGAAACACTTATTACAACTTTAATATTTACTTTTGACTTAAAATAAGTTATAATACGAATTAAAGTAAAGAATAGGGATGACAATGATGGAGTATCTTAAATCTGTACTTGGAATTCGTGTTGTATATGGTGATGGTGAAATAACAGGAGTTCCCAATTATATTTATTCCAGGTATCGTTTACAAGAGGTATCACTTGATGGAAAAAAAGCAGTTTTTGTTTATCCGAAAACGGAGTTGGAGGCTATTGATGTTATAAAAAAGCATCTGAAAAGAATACAGTAGACGACAGAGGCATCAGCCATACTTGTGTTGGATCATCTCACTTGTCGCCAGAAGCAATATCTTTTGCGTGACCACATTCCGTTTGTCGTGGATGGCAAGCAGATCTATCTGCCGTTTATGGCGGTTTATCTGCAGCAACGTGCTGACTCAGAGAAACCTGAGATTACAGAGATTCTTCCGTCAGCGCAGCTATTGTTTCTTTACTATGTTTATCATGGCTGTGGAGAATTGTTGACAAGCGATGCCGCAGAGGCGCTTGTCTTTACAGCCACATCGATTTCCAGGGCATCCAGACAGCTTGAAGATTTGGGCCTGGTGCAAACAGAAAAACGGGGTGTGCAGAAGGTTGTTTATTCCGAAAAAAAACCACGGGAACTTTTTGAAGCAGCAAAAGGTTATCTGGTAAATCCTGTTAAGAGAACAATTTATATGCCCAAAGCGGAAATAAGAGAAAAACAGCTCATGAGTGGATACTCGGCGCTCTCCGAGTATTCAATGCTAAATCCACCTGCCGTAGAATGTTATGCTGCAAAGAGTATCACAGCATGGGGAAAAAACGCATCAGGAAGATTGCAGAATTCGGAGGATCAGTGTGCAGTGGAACTTTGGCGGTATGATCCCGGAAAACTGAGCAATGGGGAGAGCGTTGACCGACTTTCCCTTGCTTTAGCGCTTAGGGAAGACACGGATGAAAGAATAGAAGAAGCTGTAGAAGAAATGTTGGCTGACGTTTGGAGAGAAATAGATGGTAAGAGGAATTGAAAATTTCAGAGAATGGTTTCGTGGATACGAGGATCAATATGTCATCATCGGAGGTACGGCATGTGATCTGCTGATGACGGAGGAAGGTCTGGATTTTCGGGCTACAAAGGATATTGATCTTGTTTTAATTATAGAAGCAGTAGATGCCGCCTTTGGCGACAGATTATGGAAGTATATTATTGCCGCCGGATATGAACATCGTAATAAAAGTACGGGTAAGCCACAATCATATCGTTTTACAAATCCAAAGTCAAAAGAGTATCCTGCCATGATAGAATTATTCACAAGGAAGCCGGATGCCATCATCCTACCGGAAGATGCCGTGCTTTCTCCGCTTCCGATGGATGGAGATGTGTCAAGCTTATCGGCAATTCTCCTGAATGAGGATTATTATGAATTCCTGCGGCAGGGAAAAATCCAGATTTCAGGCGTTACAGTACTCTCCGCGCCGTATTTGATCCCGTTCAAGGCAAAGGCGTGGCTGGATCTGTCGCACAGAAAATCGGAGGGCGAGCAGATTGACAGCCGGAATATACGAAAACACAAGAACGACGTGTTTCGTTTAACAGAACTTTTTGATCGTAATATAGCTCCACTTATCTACATACCGGACGCAATCAGAGCTGATATAAATGAATTCACGGAACGAATGCGATCAGAGGATGTTGATCTGAAACAGATTGGCATTCGCAACAAGTCCAAGGATGCCATACTTGACGAGTTGAACGCTATTTATAACAAAAGTGGTGCGCAATAGATACAACACCCCGGTGCTCATCAAGTATCCGTTCTGGAAGATGACGGCGGCGAATCCAGAGGCGACATACGCCTGCGTAAATTACGGGGAGGTCTGTACGGTAAATGAGATCGCGGAACGGAGCATTGTGATCAGTGCGGATATCGGGAAGGTTATAAATGAATTGGGGTACCCCAGTCATTATCAGATAAAACAGAAAGGCGGCTTATAACGATGCAGATGAACCTCAGGAAATTCACAGAAGCGGTGGACAGGGAAACAAAAGAGATGAGCAGCGAAGAATTATGGTTTCTGGTTCACGGTCTTGCACGCAAAGTGCCGGAGAATGCGAGAGAAGAATTTCTGGATCTGATCGGGCGCGCGAGGAAAAAAGAAACGGGGGACAGTGAGAATACATATGATATTGCCGCCGCGGCAAGAGAGACAGACAGAAGAGATATCGATGCAACGATTAGCCGTCTGGAAGACCGGTTTCATGAGATCGAGGAAGGTACTCTTGCGCTCCGGGCGGAAGGATATGAGGACTATTCGTTGGAATCCTGGGATCCGGACTGGGTTTATGAATACGAGGATCCGGAAGGGATCGGAGAAATATTTGAACAGACGGACAACCTGATACAACATTGCGTGAACGACGGGTTCTATGAGGAAGCGGTAAAACTCTTCGACCTTGCAGTGGGGACGGAAGTGTATGCCGATGACGACAGTGGCGACGGGATATTTCTCAGCCTCAGGGATCTGGTTGGTGAGCATTTAGCGTCCGTGGACTGTAAGAGGCTTATAGAGAATGGACTTTATGCGGTATATCAGAATACGGAACCTGATCAGAGGGCGCAGGAAATGTATGCTTATCTGACCAGTGATTTGATAAGAGGTACACGCCTGGAGGATGTCCTGAGCGTCGGGCGGGAAGAACTGGAAGGACAGGAAATGTTCTGGAGATCCTGGATCCGTCTGCTGACGGATAAACCTGGGGATACGGCTGGAAAATATCTGGAGGAGGCAGTCTTACTTCAGTGTACGGAGGAGGAGATGATCGAGGCGGCGCATAAGGCGGCGCCCATCCATCCCGGACTGTACCTGGCCGTCGTGAAGAAGCTTGCGGGGAATAACGCGGCCTGCGCCCTGAATACCGGAAGAACTGCTCTGAAAGAGATCGATGTAAAGTACAGAATACGAGGGAATGTAGCTTTGGCAACAGCGGAGGCGGCGCTGAAAACAGGAGAAAGGAAGCTGGCTGAGCAATGCTGGCTGGAGGCCTACCGGTCGGACACTACTGCGGTGAATTATCTTCGGATCGCGGCGGAGTGCGGAAACCCCGGACAGTACTGGAAGGAACTGACGCAGGCGATAGACAGCTGTAAACGGGATTCCGGTGGTGATGATCGTGAATATAGTGATTATGGAAGCCGATATGAATCTTATCATGAGATAGAAACGAACTCCATGAATGAAAAAGAACGGTTTCTCCTGTGTTTCCTAAGCGGCGACTTTGACGCGGCAATGGAAAAATGCGCGAAAGTGCAGGAAGGACTGGGGTGGACGGGGCATGTGATCAAATGCGGGATTCCGCTGTTCCTTCTTCTGCTTCTAAAAAGCGGTACACCGGCAGCCGGATGCAGAGAACAGGTATGGACGGCGGCTTATGAAATGGAATTTCGGAAGAAGGACTATGAGACGGGGCTTTGTAAAGAACCCGGATCACAGGAAAAGTCTGCTGGGGAAGAGAATGCGGATGCTTTTGAGGCGGCTTTCTCAAAATGGAAGGCGCGTCAGGCCGTATCAGCGGAGCAGGAAGAAAAGTATCTTGTCCAGTTGGAGCGCCTGATCCATATAAGAGTGAAGGCGATCGTATCCGGACAACATCGGAACCATTATAGCAGCGTTGCGGCGTTGGCCGCCGCATTGGGAGAAGTGAAGGAATCGAGAGGGGAATTATTTGCGAAGGACAGGATCCTGCTGAACTACAGGGCGGAGTTTCCCAGACATTCCTCTTTCCATGCGCAGCTGCGGGCGTATGGGATGCCGGATACGAGAAAGAGATAAAGCCGCAGAGAGGAAAAGAAGTGAGCGGAAGATGATCTGTAAGACCGATCTTTCAGCTCATAAAAGAGAAAGAGGCCACGCCCCATGAATTTAGAAGGTTTATTCGAACTGCAGTTTATGATGTTCATCCTGATGGGAGTCGGATTCTTCCTTCGGAAGAAGAATATCCTGACCGCGGAGGGCAAGCGGATGCTGACGGATCTGGTCATCGACGTGATCCTGCCCTGCAACATCATCAACGCGTTTTCCATCGAGTTTAATCAGGATCTCCTGATGGCCGGACTGCAGATCCTTATCATTTCCCTGGTGCTGCAGCTGTTCTGCACGATGATCAGCGCGTTCTGCTATCGGAAAGTCCCGAAACGGCAGCGGATGATCCTGCAGTACGGAACGGTCTGCTCCAACGCCGGGTTCTTGGGCAATCCCATCGCCGAAGGACTCTACGGCTCTCTGGGCCTTCTGTACGCGTCCATCTATCTGATCCCCCAGCGGATTGTCATGTGGTCGGCGGGCGTGTCCTATTTCACCGAATCGCCGAATAAGAAAGAAGTGTTCAAAAAGGTCGTCACCCATCCATGCATCATCGCCGTATTCATCGGCATGTTCCTGATGCTGACCCAGATCCGGCTGCCGGGCGTCGTAGACCGCAGCGTGAAGAGCCTGGGCAGCTGCAACACGGCGATGACCATGATGCTGATCGGCCTGATCCTGGCCGACGCCGGATTTAAGAATATGGTCAATAAGATCACGGTGCTCTTCTCCGTGATCCGCCTGTTGGCGATCCCGCTGGCTGTAATGATCGGATGTTATCTTTTTCATGTGGATTCCACGGCGGCGGGCCTCTCCGTCGTTCTGGCAGCCATGCCGGCCGGTTCCACCACGGCTCTCCTGGCCGCCAAATATCACGGCGACGAGGTATTTGCCTCCCAGTGCGTGGTGCTGACGACGATTTTGTCCATGGCGCTTTTGCCGGTGTGGTGCGTCGTGCTGGGGCGGGTGTTCTGACGCGGTTCGGATGGTGCCGGTAAGCTTTCCGCGTCCTTGACATTTCCGTACAGAATTACTATAATTGACCTCAGAAAACGATCCGGAAACGCAGGCCGCTGCCGATGTATCCTGTGACCTTGCATGAACGGGGAAAGATGAGGTTAAGGTTATGAGGATACGGATCACGGCGGACAGCACCTGTGACCTGACGCCGGAGCTGGTTGAGAAGTACGGAATTACGATCACGCCTCTGACGGTGAACTGCGCGGGGACGAGCTATAAGGACGGCGTGGATATTTTGCCGGATGAGCTTTACGAGAAGATCAGCGTCAGCGGGCAGCTTGGCTCTACCGCGGCAGTGAATGTCCAGGAATATCTGGATGTATTTAGCGGACTTCTGAAGGAGTGCGACGCGATCGTCCATTTTACGATCAGCGCGGAGATGTCCTCCTGTTACCAGAACGCGTGCCTGGCGGCGGAGGAGCTGGGGAATGTCTATGTGGTGGACAGTCGGAACCTGTCGACCGGTATCGCCCATCTGGTGCTGGATGCCTGCGATATGGCGACGGCCGGCGTGGACGCGGAAGAGATCAAGAAGACGCTTGACGCCCGGCGGGAGAAACTGGATGTCAGCTTTCTTGTGAGCACATTGGATTATCTGCGGAAAGGCGGGCGCTGTACGGCTCTGGCGGCGTTGGGCGCCAATCTCTTAAAGCTTCATCCATGCATTTACGTGAAGGACGGCGTCATGGGCGTGGGCCGGAAGTACCGCGGCGCCATGGGCCGCTGCCTGACCGCGTATGTGAAGGATCAGCTGGGGGACATTTCTACGGTGGATACCAGAAGGATCTTTATCACCGATTCCGGTATTGACCAGGAGATTCGGGACGCGGTGGAGAAGGCGGTGCGGGAGCTGGCGCCATTTGAGGAGATCCTCCATACCCGGGCCGGCTGCACGGTGTCCTGCCACTGCGGGCCGGGGACGCTGGGGATCCTGTTTTATCGGAAATGATATTATTTTTAAGAACAAAGCTGCAAACGCTCTCGCT
Source organism: uncultured Lachnospiraceae bacterium (assembly GCA_947589095.1). Lineage (GTDB taxonomy): Bacteria > Bacillota > Clostridia > Lachnospirales > Lachnospiraceae > UBA3402. The sequence continues at coordinate 1,188 of CANQBX010000106.1, read as the reverse complement.
GCTGACCGGATTTTGAAGGCGGCGGGAGCGTTTTTAGAATACTGGTATTCTGATTTTGCGTGTCATAGTTTTGCGGATTACAATTTATCGGATTACAATTTATCGGCTTACGATTCTGCGAGACCTGTTTTTTCCAGGCTGTTTAATTTTCTTTTCGGCGTCAAAAAACCGGATAGGTATTAAGAACGTAAGGGCATAGAAAGAATAAATGGAGAGTTACTGGTGACAGAAAAGCCGCGGTGTAGTATAATGTCTTAAGAAAGCGGACGGCAGTTCTGTACGGCGGGGAGGAGAGATCTGCCAGCGGGAAAGCGTCCGGAAAGGAAGGCAGAAAAGGACTATGAAGATTTATGTAAACGCAAACGCAGGCTTTGACGGCAACGGAAGCGAGGAGAGGCCATACCGCCGGATCGGCGAAGCGGCGAAGACGGCGCAGCCGGGCGATGAAGTTCTGGTGGCGCCGGGTATTTACCGGGAGTATGTGGATCCGCAGAACGCGGGACGTGAGGACGCACGGATCGTATACAAGAGCGTGGAGCCTCTGGCGGCGGTGATCACCGGCGCGGAGGAACTGACCGGATGGAAGAAGTACGAAGGCACCACCTGGACGGCCAGCGTGGACAATTCGGTATTCGGCGCTTACAATCCCTATACGACCTACGTCTATGGCGACTGGTATTTCGCGGGGCGCAGCCGCCACACCGGAGCCGTCTATCTGAACGACCAGGCACTCTATGAGGCCCAGTCTCTGGAGGAATGCCTGGCCGGAGAGGTCTATCCGTGTTCCTGGAACCCGGAGGCGTCCCGGTACAAATGGTTCGCCGCGCAGCAGGACGGCCGGACCGTCTTCTACGCGAATTTTCAGGATGCGGATCCGAATAAAGAAAAGGTAGAGATCAATGTCCGCCGGGAGTGCTTCATGCCTTCGAAGACCGGCGTCGGCTATATCACGGTCAGCGGCTTTACCGTGACGAAGGCCGCAACCACCTGGGCGCCGCCGGCGGCCTATCAGGACTGCATGATCGGGCCCCACTGGTCCAAAGGCTGGATCATCGAGGACTGCGACATTTCCAACAGCAAATGCGCCGGCATCGGCCTGGGCAAATATTTAGATCCGGACAACGACCATTATTTTACATACAAGCATCTGAAGAGTCCGACCCAGATGGAGCGCGACGCGGTCTGCCG
>CANQBX010000105.1 GCA_947589095.1 uncultured Lachnospiraceae bacterium | reverse complement strand
CTGCTACTCTTTTTGAAAAAAGTAGTGGAAAAAATGTAACTGGGGCTAGCCGCCGCGCTAGCGGCTTGGTACAATGTGAAAACGCGCAAAGCGGCGCAGAGGCGCGGCAGCCGCCGGCTGCCCGATGCCGCCTGGCGATATTTTTAAGAAAAGGGATGATGAAAGATGGGGCTGGCCCTGTGAACAAAGCGAAACTGAACATTATCAGAAAATATAGCGTGATCTACCGACTGTGTGGCCTGGCATGAGATTTTTTGGCGCAGGAAGCGCATTCGCATCAAGCGCATTTCCTGAGAATCAGACGGACGTAATTCAACTCGCGGCTCCGTAAAGCAACCGAAGCGGATCGCTGCGATATATTCTGTATAAGCATAGCCAGAGCGGACGCGGCACACCGATGTGAACCGTCCGCCGCACAAGAAGGAGGATCCAATCATGTTAAATTATAAGAGATATAAACACGTACCCCCGGTAGACTATCCGCAGCGCCAGTGGCCGAACAAGATCATCGAGAAGGCCCCGATCTGGTGCAGCGTCGATCTACGCGACGGCAACCAGGCGCTGATCGAGCCCATGGTAGTCGAGGAGAAGATCGAGTTCTTCAATATGCTGGTGAAGCTGGGATTCAAGGAGATCGAGGTCGGCTTCCCGGCCGCGTCCCAGATTGAGTACGATTTCCTGCGCCAGCTGGTGGAGCGGAAACTGATCCCGGACGACGTGCGCATCCAGGTGCTGGTGCAGTGCCGTGAGCATCTGCTGAAGCGTACCTTCGAGGCGATCGAAGGCATTCAGAAGGTTATTTTCCATATCTATAATTCCACTTCCACGCTGCAGCGCGATGTGGTGTTCCATAAGAATAAGGAGGAGATCAAGAAGATCGCCACCGACGCCACCGAGATGGTGCGTCAGTACGCGGAGAAGTACGACGGCGACCTGCTTTTAGAGTACTCTCCGGAGAGCTTCACCGGCACCGAGCTGGACTACGCTCTGGAGGTCTGCGAGGCGGTCATGGACACCTGGGGCATGGCGACGCCGGAGCGGCCGATCATTTTCAATCTGCCGTCCACCGTCGAGATGACCACGCCCAATGTCTACGCGGACCAGATCGAGTGGATGAGCACCCATTTCAGGAACCGCGACAGTATTATCCTGAGCCTTCACCCGCATAACGACCGGGGCACCGGCGTGGCGGCCACGGAGCTGGCCCTGATGGCCGGGGCCGACCGCGTGGAGGGCACGCTTTTCGGCAACGGCGAGCGCACCGGCAATGTGGATATCCTGACCCTGGCTTACAATATGTTCTCCCAGGGTATCGATCCGAAGCTGGAGCTGGAAGACGTCCGCGCCATCGCCGAGGTCTATGAGCGCTGCACGAAGATGACCATCGATCCCAGGCATCCCTACGCCGGCAAGCTGGTATTCACCGCCTTCTCCGGCTCCCATCAGGACGCCATCAATAAAGGCATGCAGGCCCTCAAGGAGCGGGGCGGCGATTACTGGGAGGTTCCGTACCTGCCCATCGATCCCTCCGATATCGGCCGTGTCTACGAGCCTATTGTCCGCATCAACAGCCAGTCCGGCAAGGGCGGCGTGGCGTTCGTTATGGATACGTTCTACGGCTTCAAGCTGCCCAAGGGCATGCATAAGGAGTTCGCGGACGTGATCCAGAAGATCTCCGAGAAGCAGGGCGAGGTGGCCCCGGAGCAGATCATGGAAGAATTCCGCAGCAACTACACCGAGCGCAAGGAGCCCATGCATTTCCGCAAGTGCCAGATCCACGACACGGAACTGGAGGACGGAAGCTTTGCGACGCTGGTTACCGTTACTTATACCAACCACGGCATCGAGAAGGTGTTCGAGGGCGTGGGCAACGGCCCCATCGACGCCATGAAGAACGGCCTCGAGAAGGAGCTCGGTATCGAGATCAAGGTGCTGGATTACAATGAGCACGCCCTGACCTCCGGCTCCGGCGCCCAGGCGGCCTCCTACATCCACATGATGGACGTGAAGACCGGCAAGGCCACCTACGGCGTGGGCATCAGCTCCAATATCACCCGTTCGTCCCTGCGCGGCATCTTCAGCGCGATCAACCGGCTGTTCTACTAGGAGCCGCGGCTGCGGCATTTCATAAAAAGCCTGGTACGGCCGGGAGAAGAGAAGCGATATATTAAAAGGCGTCTGCCCCATCCGAGTCGGGGTCAGACGCCTTTTGGCTTCCTGTCAGCGGTTATGTCAATGATTGCTTCCCGGTCCGCCAGTCATGCCCGGATGAAGCTCGGTTCCATAGGAGCCGGAACCGGAGGAGCTGTTCGGATTGTAGGAACCCGGAGCGGAAGAAGTGCCGGAACCTATAGGTCCGGAAGACGGTGCGCTGCTGCCGGTTGTATTGCTCCCCGGAGCGTTCCCGGAGACATTCCCTGTATTCCCTGTGCTACCCGGGCCGCCTGAGACGACCGTGCCTCCGGCTGCAGAGCCGGGGCCTCCGGTCACGGTATCCCCGCCGGTGCTTCCGGGTCCTCCGGTAACCGCGGATCCGGTACCGCTGCCCGGCGCGCCGGAGGAGGCGTTATTGCTTACGTAATACGCCCCGCTGGCGTTGAAGGAATAGCTGATTCCGTCGATGGTCTTTGTCGTATTCGCGACCATCCTGCCGCCGTCGGCCGGATCCAGATAGTAGTAGACTCCGTTCAGATTCAGCCATCCGGTATACAGATGGCCGGACGTATCAAAGTAATAATAGGAGTTGTCGATCAGTCCCCAGCCGATCGTCATGCTGCCGTTGCTGGGATTCATATAGTAGCGGCTTCCGTTGGAATCGTTCAGCCATCCGGTCAGCATCTTGCCATCGGTGTTCAGGTAGTAGTACTTGCCGCCTACCTGCTGCCATCCGGTCAGCATCTTCGCGTCGCTGCCGAACAGGTACCATATGTCGTCGATCTTCTTCCATCCGATCGCCACCTCGCCGCTGGACGGATCGGCGTAGTACCACGCGTTGTCCATCTGCCACCACTGCTTGGTCATGGCTCCGCTCGCCTTCATGTAGCGGTAGATATCTCCGATCTTCAGCCATCCGGTGATCATCTTGCCGTCTTCGTACAGATAGTAGAACTGGCCGTTGTCGATGATCCAGTCGCTGGCGACCATGACGCCGTTATCCCGGAAATAGTACCAGCTGTTATTGATCTGCTTCCAGCCGGTGCACATCTTGCCCGTAGTCAGATCCATAAAATAATAGTCGCCGGTCGTAGTCCGCAGCCAGCCCTTGTGCAGAGAGCCGGTGCTGTCATAATAGACCCAGGCACCGCTGGAATTGTCCCAGGCGGCATGAGCGGCAGACGGCACGCCGAGCGTCAGTGCTCCCAGAATGCCGGCCAGGATCAGGACGTGTACTTTCTTACGACATTTCATACCGAATCCTCCTCAAATTTCCGCAATATATGCTCATTATTTACAGTATATCATAGAATCCCCACAAGATATAGAGGGAAAATATAATTTTTTATGACTTTTTTTGGAATATTTTGCGATAAAACCGCTTGGCGTACCGGTACATGATGATGGAGTATTCTCCGAACTCCTGGCCGAGATGATGCTTGTACACGGTCCACAGGCTCCACAGGAAGCCTCCCAGGGCCACATAGGAGTAGATCACCGTCCGTTCCTCCTCCCGGGGAGCGCGGCCGAGATACAGCCGGATCAGCCGGTCGAGCTGCTCGTCATTATAATAGGAATAGATCGCGCACATGGCCACATCGATAAGAGGATCGCACATGCCGGCGTATTCCAGATCGATCAGTTTCACCTGTCCGTCGGGCAGGAAAATGAAATTGTCCGCCACACTGTCCACATGGGCAAGCACCTTCGGGCGGCCGAACCGGTCCAGTTCATCCATCAGCTCCGTCATATACGCCCGAACCTCCTTATAGTCCTCGAAGGGGATTTCCCCCAGACCCAGGCACAGCTTCTCGTAGAAGCCGATCCGCTCCCGGATATCAAAATCATGATTCACCCTGACGCCGGAATGGTGGAGCTTTCGCAGTACCTCCATACACCGGCGCATATCCTCTTCGCTGGAAGGGTCCGCGTTTCTGGAGCCTTCATAATATTCAGAGATCTTATAGCCGGTCTCCGCGTCGAAATAGATCACATTCTCCGAGATCCCGAGAGGCTGCACGGCCCGGAAGGAGTCCGCCTCCTGCCGGCGGTTGATCAGCAGCCCCGTACCCGGTCCGGGGATCCGGCAGATGTACGATTTCCCGTCTACGCGGAACAGAAACGACTGGTTGGTCATGCCCGCCTTCACGCAGCGGATATCCAGGATCTCCGATTCCGGGATCCCGAATACCCGGGCGATCAGCCCGAGGGCCTCGTTATCGGAGCTGTCCCTGTACCTGGGATCAAAACGGCGCAGCTCCTCCAGATTCTCAAACTCATAGACAGAATCCGCAGGGAGGCGGTTCGCGTAAAGCTCCGGAGCGCTGAAGGGAGTCTCCCCGCGCCGCCGGTCCGCCGTCTTCCTCTCCTGTCCGCATCTGCGCGCGGCGGTTCCGTTCAGCATTTCCAGATATACATGCTCCCAGTAGTACTGCTCCGTTCCGGGAAGCCGGTAATAAAGCTCCAGCACGGGCAGAAATTTCTCCAGGAATTCCCGCGACAGATATGCGGGACCATACATGACCCAGGAATCGCGGCCGCCTTCCGTCACATCCAGAACCTTTCCCTTCTTATCTAAAGCAAAACACCATTCCGACGTATCGCCGTCCATGTAGGCGGAAGCGTACCAGCTGAAGCATTCATATTCATGAAACGGATTCACCCGCATCCAGTGATCGGAGGCCAGCAGATACATATTCCGCTCCTTCATTGCGTTCGCCGCGAAATGTACCGACGCCAGGTTGTTCTTCGAAGCGTACTCCGGGTTATAGATCAGCTTCACGCCGAATTTATCGATCAGGTATTCAAATTTTTCCTTAAGATATCCGACCACGATGGTCACGTCCGTAATGCCCGCTTCGTAGAGCTGCCGGATCTGCCGCTCGATCATTCGCTCTCCGAACACCTCCAGAAGCCCTTTCGGCGTCTCAAATGTCAGCGGTACGAAGCGCGAGCCGAAGCCCGCCGCCAGAATGACGGCCCCGTCCACCCGGTACGGCTCCAGATACGCCGCGCCCTGCGCCGTCAGCCTGTGATCCCCGCCGTCCGCCGCGATCAGTCCGGCCTCCTCGCATTCCTTCATCAGACAGTTCGCCGTACCAAGCGATACCCCGAGCTCCCGCGCCAGCTCCCGCTGGGTGATCCGCGGCTGCTCCTTTATATTCCTGCATACCAATGCCTTTCTGTCCATAACTCCTCCGTTCAAAAATGCAGAATCTTATAATAATAATGAACATTATAGCATGAAATACCGGTATTGCAAAGAGTTTTGATCCGATTGTATTAATATCCGTACAATCTAAGAAAGAAATTTGCTTTTCGTAAGTTTTACGTAAGAAAATGCTTAGAGAAAAGTTATAGCATTTTATTTTGAAATGTATTATACTGTCATTGTGATTGAGGGGAAGGGTATTTCTTAGAAGGGAATCCTCGACTGGAAGGGCAGCTTTTGAAGAAACTTTCAAAAAATGTCAAAAAAGTATTGATAATTTCCATTATAGGAAGTATAATTAACCTCGTAATGTAACCAAATAGGTCCTTACATAAGGATCAAAAAAAGGAAAAAGGAGAGTGCATTATTATGAGAAAGCAAACAAAAATTGCTGCACTGGTATCTGCAGCAGCACTGTTGGCTATCGGCGCTTCCATGACAGCACTTGCTCAGCCCGGCTGGAACATCGACGCAGCCAGCGGCACGGCAACCTATCATGACCGCTACGATGACCCGGAGACCGACGTGTGGCACACCTGGACCGATGGTAAGTACTATTACTTCGGCAGCGACGGCTACATGGTGAGAAGCCAGCTGGTCGAGTACAACGAGGCCCTGTACTATGTGGACAGCACCGGCGCGAAGGTAACCAACCAGTGGGTACGCCTGGACAATGAGAATGGGGACACTGTAGGTGATAACGAAGTTTCCAACATCTACTACTTCTTCTCTGATGGCACCGGCAAGGCGAAAATGAACGGATCCGCCACAGTGCGTATCAACAACAATACCACGGATACAGCGAAGTTCTTCTTCGACGATCAGGGCCGTATGCTGAGCGGATGGCAGACCATCAGCGGCAGCACCTACTACCTTGGCGAAGAGACCGACGGACGTGCGGTGACCGGCTGGCAGCAGATGGAGCCGAATGCAGAGTCTGACGATCCGTATGCGCAGGATCTGGTATGGTACTACTTCGGAACTGACGGCGTTCAGGTTAAGAGTGCCCGCAAGTACCTGGCCGTTTCCACCGGTGCGAAGTACTGGTTCGCATTCAAGGCCGACGGCACCATGGTAGACGGCGACTGGAGCGATATCGGACTGGCAAGCTATGCCGAGACTCTGGGAGCTTCTGTAAAGTCGTACTATAAGGCAGACGGATATCTGTCCGGAGCAGGCTGGGTACAGGCTAAGTATGACAGCGACAGCGATACCTGCTGGTTCTACCTGGATGCAAAGGGCGTTCCGTTCAATTATTCTTCCACGAAAGCGACCGCGTCTGCAGCTGAGGCTCAGGTTGGCTCCGGAAAGACCCCCACAGCTTACAAGTGGGATGCTGCCACCAACCAGTTCTCCACGACTACTGTGACTGCTCCTGCCGCTAAGGTTATTAAGAACAAGACCTATCTGTTCAATGGCAAGGGTGAAATGCTGACAGGCGTCTATAAAGTGCATGATGTTTACCGTGAAGGCAGCGCTGCCGGTTTGGGCGTAGGTACCGCGAAGATTTACTACTTCGACACAGAAGCTGCTACGGCAGGTGCGATGGCTGTTAATAAGAAGGTTCAGACTACATCGGATGATGTGACCTACAATTACAGCTTCGATTCCTACGGCGCCGCTGCTGAGGATAAGATCGTCAGCGGAATCCTGTACGGAGCCAACGGTGTGAGAGAAGATTCCCAGACAGGCACCTGGATGGTATATGAGGTGAAGACCGCGATTACATCTGATAAGAACACGGCAGCAGTTAAGAAGGAAACGGATGCCGATTATAACAAGGTTGATGTGATTCCGGCTGGAGAAGAGATCATTGTCAACACCAACGGCCGTGTAAAGGAAAGCGGCACGATCGTCATCGATGGCATGAAGTACTGGGTCAAGAGTGCAAGCGCCAGCGATGTTGACAAGGTGAAAGGCACGACGGGTAACGCGGCACTCAGCGACAAGGCTTATGTAGTTGTCATGAAGGCCCCGGTTGACTGATTAAAGGTATACTGAGATCTTTCAAGCCAGAACCCAATCAGGCGGCGGAAATTTTCCACCGCCTGATTTTTTTACCCCCGCAGGACTGCCAGGGGGCGGTCCAAAGCAGCGTATAAACCGCATCCTTTCCGTTAATCACGCAAAGTACCGATCGGGACGATCTTTACTCCGTCTTCACGGGAATAGGCCATCTCACCGCCGGTAATGACCATGAGCAGGTCCGGCTCCCGGAGCGGAACCTGTGTTTCCTTTTCGTTATATTTTCTCACCAGCCCCGCAATTTCCAGCAGATGCTTCGCGCCTTCCTCGATCTCACGGCTCCCAAGCTTGAATTCGACCAGCGCATATCTGCCGTCATTTAAATGGAGGACCGCGTCCGCCTCCAGGTCGTAGCGGTCATGGTAGTATGACACCCTCCCGCCCAATGCCTGGGAATATACTTTCAGATCCCGGATACAAAGATTTTCAAAAATAAAGCCGAATGTTTTCAGGTCCATCTGCAAATATTCCGGCGACAGTCCCATTGCGGCCACCGGGATGGATGGATCGGTGAAGCACCTCTTTTCCCCTGCGCGGATCGTCGTCGCTGACCGTATGGCCGGGCACCAGGCGTCAATATCCTCGATCACGAAGAGCTTTTCCAATGCATTCAGGTAGGCGTTCATCGTTGCACGCGTCATACTGTCCGCATTGGCCGCCACATCCTTATAGATATTGGCTTTCTTAGCCAATGTGCCAACGTTGCGGGCATAAGAGCGCAGGATCAGGCTGGTCCATGCCGGGTTCCGCTGCACGCCGTCTACAGTCGAGATATCCGACTCACAGATATTGTTCAGATAATCTTTCGCGATCAGAAGTTTTGCCGCATCATTCTTTCGCTTCAGCGAAGCCGGCCAGCCTCCGCGGCAGGCGGCGAAGATCAGTTCCTCAATGGTAAGCTCCGATGTGATCCCGTCAATGTCCATACGCGGGTCATCGAACAAATCCTTCAGGGAGATCGTCCCGTTCGATTCTTTCGATTCAAAAAGGCTCATCGGATACATTTTCATCCTGGAAATGCGCCCTGTGCCGGAGTGCATTATGCTGCTGTTATCCACGGAAGTAGATCCCGTCAAAATAAATAATCCCTCTTCCTGTCTCTGGTCTACCGCAGTTCTTACGGCATCCCACAGAACAGGCGCCACCTGCCATTCGTCGATCAGCCGCGGACTGGCGCCCTTCAAGAGAAGCGATGGCTTGGCAGAGGCCGTGGCGAGGTACCCTCCGCGCCTGTCCGGATCCTGCATGCGAAGGATGCTCTGGGCCTTCTGTTCACCGGTAGTCGTCTTTCCGCACCACTTGGGACCGATAATCAGAGTGGCCCCAAAAGCAGCCAGCCGCAGGTCGAGTTCTTTATCTACAACTCTTGGTAAATATTCTTCCATAATGTGTACTCCCTACATCACTTTTTTTCATTATAGTATTCGTGGTAGATCCGGTCAATATTTATTTTACATTTTTGAGGTTCTCTGATTTACATTTTTGAGCCTTTTGGGTTTCTGTTTTTGATGCTGTTTGATTTGCGTTTTTGATACGTATGATTTTCCCATTTGTACTAGTCAAGAATAGTAAACGCCTTGTTTTCGCTTTTCGCCGTCCTTGAACATCCTGCATAATGGCATATTTTTATACCATTATCACGCCTCAAATTCGCCTCTTCCCCCACCCCTCTAATTTCCATTATAGGAAGTATAATTAACCTCGTAATGTAACCAAAAAGGTCCTTAC
>CANQBX010000104.1 GCA_947589095.1 uncultured Lachnospiraceae bacterium | reverse complement strand
TGACGGATGCCCTGATGGTCGAAATCGCCCGTGAGTATATGCGGCGCATGGGCATAACGAACACCCAGTACATCGTGAGCCGCCATACCGACAGGGAACACCAGCATCTGCACATCGTGGCGAACAGGGTGGACAATGACGGGAACACCATCAGTGCCAGCAACGACCGTGTGCGCAACGTGAAGATATGCAAAGCTCTCACGAGGGAATACGGGCTGCACTTCTCCAAGGGCAAGATGAACGTGAAGCGTGACCGCCTGCGTGGAAAAGACAAGATGAAATACCAAATCTATGATGCTATCAAGGCGGCATTGCCCCATTGTAACTGCTGGTCAGATTTGTGCGACAGGCTGGCAAAGCAAGGAATCGGGGTGAATTTCAAATACAATAGGAACGAAGGTAAAATAATCGGTGTGTCGTTCACGAAGAATGAAATCTCATTCAGCGGCTCACGGATAGACCGGATCATGAGTTTTTATAAGTTGAACAGGCTCTTCGGGAACCAAATTGCCGAGGGCATGGAATGGAAGCCCCGTGTGCCGGACAACGGATTTGACGGACGGACGCAACCGACCATGCAAGACGTGACAACAAACAGCCATGCGGCAGGTACTTTTATAGAACAACCTCCATCAGCCGGAGCGGAAACGGACAGCAACGGTGGTAGTCTTGTTGAATCTGGCTCGAACATCGCCCAAGTGACCATCGGCGCACTCATGGAGTTGTGCGTACAGCCACACCAGGCAAAGGTGTCATCCGGCGGCGGAGGTGGAGGAAACGAAAGCGGCTGGGGCGAGAATGACAACAACAAGAACAGGCATAAACAAAGAAAGATGAGAAGATGAAGGACAACAAGCAGAACTTAACCGACCTTATCGGGGCATTGGCGGTGGACATCGAGGAAATCAAGAAAAAACTGGACGCAAAGAACAGCTCGGACAAGGACGAGGCATTGAAAAGGCTGGAAGCGAAGCTGGAGCCAATTATACAGTTCTTCAATGGCAATACACCGAAAAATGTCAATGCCATTTTCGGAAGTAAGGAAGCCATTGAAGATTACAAGAAGTCATTGGGTGATGAAACGGTTACGAGCCTGCGGTTATATACCGAAGCCAACGAGAAGGATATGCGTAAGCATGGAGTTCCCACTATCAAGGAGCAACTCAACAAGATACTGGAGTTGCTGACAAGCCACATAGAGAATGACAGGTCGGCTTCGGAGCAGATGCAACAGAAGCAAGGTGTTATACCGGGACTATGGCGGGCAATTCGCCCGGACAAGGCGATAAACGCAATAAAGCAGTTCTGGAACAAAGTTCCCGATGGCTGGCACAAGAACCCTTACGCATGGGCTGGTATCGGTTGTATGCTCGTATTCTTTGCCCTGTTTGCCGTCAGTTGGGTACAATGGCATGAGTACCGGGAAGAAAACAGGCGGTTGAGAACGGTTGCATACAAACACCATGTGACTACAATCATGCTTAACGAGTTGCACCCGGAACTGGCCGTAACCGTCGGGGCTTATGAAAAGCTGACGGAAACGGTCGGTGTAGATTCGACTTTGACCATATTCTGGGAACAGGTCAAAGCCGTTAGAAAGGAATCCCAAAATCGAAGCAAATAAAATATAATTCTCATTTTTGCGGATAACAAACACTCTAAAAATCCTTGTTATCCGCATTATTTCTTTGTGTAAAGAGCGGCTTTTGCCGATTCAATACATTAAAAATGAGCAAAGTCGCATTCTTTTTTATTATTATCTGCCGACCATAGACTTCGTTTGAATTAAAATAAGTATCTTTGTAAACTGGATTTGGTATATACTGTTTCCCCAAATAGCACCAATGGACCACTTGACAAAAGAACAACGCCATAAAAATATGGCAGCAAATAAGGGCAAAGGAACCAAACTGGAACTTCTATTTGGAAAATTGCTCTGGAATGCAGGAGTGAGATATCGTAAAAATGACACATCCGTATTTGGTAAACCAGATTTTGTAATCAAAGGTCATAAAATTGCGATATTTTGCGATGGCGAATTTTGGCATGGTAGAAATTGGGAGATAAGGAAGAATGACCATAAAAGCAACTGCGATTTTTGGCACTCTAAAATCGAACGAAATATTGAGCGCGATAAAGAGGTTAATACTACATTGCAGAAACAAGGTTGGAAAGTTTTCCGATTCTGGGAGACAGACATAACCAAAGAACCGGATAAATGTTTAAATAGAATTTTGAATTATATGAATACAGATAATAAAACTTCCGAAAAAATTGCCATCACAAAAATGTGTGGCGGTAACAAGGTTGTTATGCAAATGTATGGCCCTCATTCTTTGAATGAAGATGGAACTGTTATGGCATTTGACGAACAGATGGCAATAGTTTCTCATTATCTGCATAATCAAGGGTATAAATATGCTAAACCGTATGAATCTAAAGCAGAGGGATTGATAGAGGATATATACAATGTCCACAACAAGCAAATTGAGGAAAGATGCGTTTCGGATGTTTGTGTCCAATATTCTCTGTTTTCAGATTTGTTCTCTGTTCCGTTCTTGCCTATAGATAATCCTAAATTTACATTCATTGATTTATTTGCAGGAATTGGTGGATTCAGAATGGCAATGCAAAATCTTGGTGGAAAATGTGTATTTTCGTCTGAATGGGACACACAGGCTCAAAAAACATATCTGTTAAACTATGGAGAAGTTCCATTTGGTGACATAACCAAAGAAACCACCAAATCATTTATTCCCGATGATTTTGATGTTTTGTGTGCCGGATTTCCATGTCAGGCATTTTCGCTGGCTGGAAAACGACTCGGATTTGAAGAAACAAGAGGTACTTTGTTTTTTGATGTAGCAGAAATCATACGTAGAAAGCGTCCGAAAGCATTCTTCTTAGAGAATGTGAAAGGTCTGCTTATTCATGATAAGGGAAAAACCATCCAAACAATACTAAAAGTTTTAAGGGAAGATTTGGATTATTACGTTCCTGAACCTCAAATTGTAAACGCAATGAATTTTGGCGTTCCACAACATCGAGAGAGAGTGTACATAGTCGGATTTAGAAAAGACCAGAATGTCAGCGAATTTTCATATCCGAATCCAACTGATACAAGCAAAACATTTGCGGATATAAAAGAAGAAAATACAGTTTCTGCAAAATACTATTTATCTACTCAATATGTGAAGACTCTTGTAGCTCATAAAGAAAGACATGCAGCAAAAGGTAACGGTTTTGGATATGAAATAATACCTGATGATGGTGTTGCAAATGCCATCGTTGTTGGAGGTATGGGACGAGAGCGTAATCTTGTAATAGATAATCGCCTTGAAGATTTTACCCCGGTAACCAACATCAAAGGTGAAATTAACCGTGATGGTTTACGCAGAATGACTCCACGAGAATGGGCACGTTTGCAGGGTTTCCCCGATAAATTCATAATCGGAGTAGCAGATGCTTCCGCTTACAAACAATTTGGAAATTCTGTTGCCGTTCCAGCTATTCAAGCTACTGCACAGGAAATAATTAAAAGAATTAATCTCTCAAAATCCAAGAAATATGGCACTGACAGGAAATAAAGGAGAATGGAGTGAAATATACACTTTGCTCAAACTATTGGGTGAAGGTAAAGTCTATGCAGGCGACCAGAATTTGAACAAGATTCAGGACTTGTTCTATCCAATAATAATGATTCTTCGACAAGAAAAAGAAGGCAGTTATAACTATAGCTTGCAAGACAAAGATGTCGTAATTCAAACGCCCGAGGGGGAAGATTTGTTACGTATTCCTGCTTCTGTGTTTTTAGATGAATCTGAGAAATTATTAAAGGCTATCAATGAAAGTGACGGAGCTTTTTCCATTCCGCAAATTGAAGCCTTTATGAATCGCATTTATTGTCATTCTTTAAAGGCAAAATCATCAGATAAAACGGATATACGAATTATTTTACATGACCGTAGGACCAAAATAAACTCCGAAATGGGATTCAGTATAAAATCTCAGTTGGGAGGAGATTCGACACTGTTAAATGCAAGTAAAGCCACAAACTTTAATTTTAAGATACAAGGTGTAGCACTTTCTGATGAAGATATCGCCAATGTTAATTCATTGAATCCTAAACGGAACAAGGTTATAGATAGGGTCGATACTATTAAAAAGAAAGGTGGCAAGCTGATATTTGATAAGGTTGATAATCCGACATTCCGCAATAATCTTGTTATGCTTGATGGTGATTTACCAGTTATAATCGCTCATTTGCTTTTGGAACAGTTGAATAGCGGTATCTCAACATTGAAGGAATTAGCAGAACTAATTACGGAAGTTAATCCTTTGGGATATGATACAGAACAGGCATCACCGTTCTATGCGTATAAAATCAAGCACCTTTTAACTTCTGCTGCATTAGGTATGATGCCAGCTACCGCTTGGAGTGGGAAATTTGATGCAAACGGAGGATATTTGGTCGTAAAGAAAGATGGTGATATCCTTTGCTACCATTTTTATGACCGTAATCGTTTTGAAGATTATCTTTTCTCCAATGCGTATTTGGAGCGCTCAAGCACTTCACGCCATGAATACGCATCGATAATAAAAGAAGATGACGGCACTCTATCGTTTAAACTCAATTTTCAGGTAAGACTAAAGTAATGTTATGAAGTTAAAGACTATATACTTAAAAAATTTCAGATGCTATAAGGATGAGGTGTGCATTGAATTTGACGACTTAACAACATTTGTCGGCAAAAACGATATAGGTAAATCTACCATATTGGAAGGTTTGGAAATATTCTTCAACAATGACTTGGTAAAAATTGAACCATCTGACGCAAATATCCATGGAGACAACAATGTCGTTATTACATGTGATTTTGGCGATTTACCTTCAGAATTGATTTTGGACTCTGGAGAAATAACCAACTTGACAGATGAATATCTTACTATTTCAAATGACACTTTGCGTATAAAAAAAGTTTACGACTGTAGTAAATCTAAAGTTTCTTCAACAGTGTACATTGTTGCAAATCATCCAAATGTTGTTGAAGCGGAAAATTTGCTATCATTAAAAGAAAAAGAACTACAAAAAATCATCAAGGATAAAGGTATAGATTGCCCTTTGAAAGGCAACCCACTGATGAGAAAAGCTATTTGGGCTTCTATAGATGATTTACATCTACAAGAAACAGAAATAGAAGTATCCAAGGCAAAAGAAGATGGAAAAGAAATTTGGACTAAAATAGATGCTTATTTGCCTAATTATGCGTTATTTCAAAGTGACAGAAGTAGCCATGATTCAGATGGAGAAGTTCAAAATCCGATGAAAGTTGCTATACAAGCAGCCATTTCGGAAGTAGAAGAAGAAATTAACGCAATCCAAAAGAAAGTGCAAGATAAAGCTATGGCTATCGCCCAACAAACACAAGAAGCCTTAAAATATATCGACAATAATCTTGCCAATCAATTAACTCCTAAATTCACACCTCCAGCAGCTTCCAAATGGAATAGTTTGTTTTCAATTGCAATGGATACGGATGAAGGTATTGCTTTAAATAAACGAGGAAGTGGTGTTCGCCGTATGATATTAGTAGGCTTTTTTAAAGCAGAAGCAGAACGGAAGTTATGTAATAGCAAAAAGAAAAATATTATTTATGCTATAGAAGAACCAGAAACAGCGCAGCATCCAAATAATCAGCGTATTTTAATTAACTCTTTTAAAGAGTTGTCAAAATCTGAAAAATGTCAAGTAATACTAACGACTCACAGTCCTGGACTCGCTCAAGAATTACCAATTGAAAGTTTGCGTTTCATAGATCGTAACGATGAAGGTCTCCCTTTTGTTAAATATGGTACAGATATATTACCTTTAATAGTTGACGCATTAGGCATATTGCCCGATTCAAATCAAAATGTTCAGCTTTTGTTATGCCTTGAAGGTCCTACTGATGTCGTTGCATTTAAGGCGTTTAGCCGCTGTTTGAGAACGAAATACCCTGAAATCATCGACCTCGAAAATGACAATAGAGTTCTCGTAGTTCCTCTTGGAGGAAGTATTTTAAAGTATTGGGTAGAAAAACAGTATTTTAGAAAACTTGGTTGTCCCGAAGTTCACATTTATGATAATGATGTAAAAGCGTATCAAAAAAGCATAGACGATATTAATGCACGTGGAGATAAATCATGGGGAGTATTAACACGTAAATATGAGATAGAGAACTATTTACATCCTCACGCAATCAAGACTGTTTACAATATAGATGTAGATACTGACCAACAGAATGTCCCTGCAAAAGTTGCTCTTGCATATTATGAAGCCAACAAAGATAAATTAGATGGGAAATGGAAAGATAGTACTTCTAAGACATATCTTAGTAAAGTTTTTACCGATGCAATGACTTGTGATTTGTTGGAAGAAAGAGACCCAGAAGGAGAGGTTAAGGGTTGGTTTGACAAAATAACCTCTATGTTACATTAAAAAATATTGGAAAATACTTTTGAAAGAAAAGTGTTTTCCAACATTTTATCCTTTCAATACAGAATGTCGAAGAATTTGTGTAAATGAGCATCAAGCTATTTGACAGTAAAATATCGCAAAACACTGAAAATCGCATAGTTGCTAAGTCGTTACCATTACTTTTCGAATACTCCATTAAATATTTTATTCCTCAAACGGTTATATAAAGCCATTCACAATCCACAACAAGAATTTGCATCTTACTGAAGGTTTTATTTTTGTATCGAAAAGAAATCCGAAATCCGGTTCACCGCTTCAATCTTGGTTTCCATTACCACATCGGCATAGACTTGTGTAGAGTTTATGTTAGTATGCCCAAGCAACTTGCCCACTGTATAGAGGTCGCCTCCAGCTGCCAATGACAGCGTAGCCATCGAGTGCCTTGCCGTGTGGAAACTGACATTCTTTTTTATCCCTGCGGCAGCAGCCATCTTTTTAAGACATTTGTCACAGGTACTAAGACAGGTCATGTCAAAGACCTTTAGCCCCGGCTTCCAGCCGTTTCTATCCGGCAGCCATTTCAACGCAGATTGGTTCAAGGGTATCGTTACTTGTTTTCCAGTCTTTTGCATGGATTGGATTGAAACGACCAATCCATCATTGACCTGTTTTATATTCCGCCATGTCAGTACGGAAACATCGCTGTACCGCAATCCAGTAAAGCAGCAGAACAGGAATGCCTGTTTGGTGGTTTCATTAGTAGTCGGAGCCTCAATAAGCGCAAGCAGTTCCTCTTTCGTGAGGTAATCCCTTTCAGGCTGTTGTTTGGCTATCCGCTCGTGTCTGCCCAAAGCATAGAAAGGATTTTTATCCATCACTCCCTCTTTTACCGCCACATTGAGCATTCGTACCAGTGTACTCTGGTGCAAATGCAGCGTGTGGAGCGACATATCCTTTGGATTGTCGGGCGATTTAGTGTTCTTGTAGGTGTTCTTCATGAAATCAAGCAATCCGACAATAAACTTCTTGTCGATTTTAGACATCAGGAAGCGGGGGCTGCGGCGATGTTTCAGATACTCCTTTATTATATTGACACAAGAGTGGTAATTGTGGTACGTTGCCAGAGAATAGGACGGATTGCGTCTAATCCCCTCGATATGGCTGTCAAGCCAATCCGCAAAAATCCGTTTGGGTAGTTGCTTTGAACTACCGTTGTCTGCCTCCGTTTCGTCCTCGTCAATGCCGAGCATCCGCTTTGACTTTATTTCATTCGCCTTTGCCATAGCCGCCTCGTTGAGTCGTCTTGCATCGGGTGCATCATCCGGCACAAGAAACAGGTTCAGGTACTCGTTCCATCTTTTCCCCTTCTCATAGAAATCAAGGTATATAGAGCGGCTTCCCGTTTTCAATGTTCGTGTCCTTATCGTTATTTTCATCTGTTTCCCTCCGTTTGCGGTTGTTTTGAAAAGAAGTCATCTACAAGATTGACCGTTTCCACTTTCTTTTGATCCACAATCTTTGCATAGATAGCGGTCGTGTTCACGTTGGCATGACCGAGCAGTTTCGATGTGGTGTATATGTCCGCACCGAGTGTCAGCAGCATGGTTGCTGCAGTATGTCGGCTGCAATGATAGGTTATATGCTTGTCTATCTGTGCGTTCTGCATCCATTTCTCTATGTTCCGCTCAATGTTAGAAGTCCCGGTCGGCAATGTAAAAATCGGTTCTTCGGGATTCTCTTTTGGATTCAGGCAATCGACAGCCTCTTTTGACAACGGTACGTTTATCAGCTTTTGGGTTTTCTGCATCTTTATTCTTATATATAAGGTCTTGCCATCGGGGGCTTTGACAATCTTTCCCCATGTCAGCGACCGCACATCGCTAAGGCGAAGCCCTGTGAAGCAGGAGAACAGGAACGCACGTTTCACATCCTCATGGGGGCAGGGTGCAGCCATTGCCGCTTTCATTTCCTCCAATGTGAGGTATTCCCTCATGCTTTCGGTAGGCTGATACTTCTCTTTTGAACTGATGGACTTCAGCGGATTTGCCGACAGGATGCCGTCACGCACGGCTTTGTTCAGCGCACCGTTCAGAACAGCCTGATGATGATGCGCCGCACCATTGCTGATGACACTGCCATCCTTGCGCACCCCGTTCTTCGCATAGCGCAGAAAGTCAATGAAACCACGGCATAAGTCCACATCCACATTTGACAAGACAATATCCGGGCAGTTGGCTTCTTTTAGATAGGTTTCGATTTTCAGCCGCAGGTCACGCCTGCCTTTGAGGGTGGATGTAGAGAAACCGAATTTCTCCTGCTCATACTCCTTAAGGAAATCCACAAGCGTTATACACGACCGCTTCACCTTGTCCCACTGGCGCACACCGTGGTTCTGCAATGCCAAGATACGCTCTGCCTTGATTTTCTCGGCAACCTGCCTTGCATGATTGTTCTGCTGGCGGTCTATCGGTGTCGATTCAGGAACAAGGTACAGTCCGAGAGATTCAACCTTGCGTACCCCCTTTACATAGACATCGAGATACAGGCTCATGTTTCCGTTAGCCAGTTTACGCTGACGGATGCGAACAGGTTCTTTCACCTTTTGTACTTTCTTCGGTCGTGCCATGATGTTTTCCTTTCCTTGTATTTTCTTTTCACAGGCAGATTTACCCCTGTTTTTACGCTACAAAATTACCAAATTTTTCTGTATCACGCAACAAATATGCAACAAAATATCGTTAAAACCATTACTTAATATGCTTTCTTGGATAAAATTGGAAAAGTATGTAAATAACTAATACACAATATATTCTACCGCTTTTATTTCTTTTTATACGATTATTCTTTCCTCGTGGCAAGCCTATACTTCGTCGGCTTCTACGTCCTGCTGCTGTTCGACATCGTGCTGTGCATACAGGTGGAGAACCTGACGG
>CANQBX010000103.1 GCA_947589095.1 uncultured Lachnospiraceae bacterium | reverse complement strand
CACCACCGTATCCCCGTACATATCCTTCCGCTTAAAGTCTCTGCCGTAATTGGCGTGTACATGCCCGTGGATGAACAGCTTCGGACGGTACTTATCCATAAACGCCAGGAAGCATTTGAAGCCCATATGGGGCAGATCCGGCATATCGTTCAGATGGAACGCCGGCGCATGGGTCACCAGGATATCGACTCCGCCGTGCCTCCACAGCTGAAACCGCAGCCTGCGGATCCGCGCCCGCATCTGCTTCTCCGTATACTGGTTCGGCTTATCATAGGAATAGCGCATGGAACCGCCCAGCCCCATGATGCGGATGCCGTTAAAAACGTAGATCCTGTCCTCAATATCAACGCAACCCTCCGGCGGGCGTTCGATCAGCCGTCCGTCGTGGTTCCCCTTGATATACAGCACCGGCGCATGGCAGAGGGTAGCGAAAAACTCCAGATAGACCGCAGGCAGGTCCCCGCAGGAAATGATCAGGTCGATGCCGCGCAGCCGCTCCGGCTCATAGTATTCATATAAGCTTTTCGCCTCCTGGTCCGCCAGTACCAGAATATTCATGGCCCGCTTCCTCCGCTCTTCTTCCGTTTCACAGTCCCGGGCGCAGCCCGGCGCCCCGCCGCTAAAAGCCGCGTTCCTTACTCTGCGGCGTTTGACCCCGCAACGCCCTGCAGGCGTACCAGGCTCTTGGCTTCGTCGCTCATCTCCGTATATTCCGGAATCCGGCCGACCACATTCTCCGCCAGCCAGTTCATGGACACGATGTCCTCGGGGGACAGAGACTGCCCTTCGCTGCACCGGATCACGCCGTTCTGGGAGTAGATCAGACCGTCGAACGGGTGGAAGCTTCCCGCACGGATGGAGCTCTTGAGGAATTCGATCAGCCGGTGAGTCCCATGGGGGAACTCGCCGGAGCAGATCACGTCGATCACATCCGCCGACATGCCCCACCAGTAATTGACCGCCTTCTTGCCTTTGGTCACATCTTTCTCATCGCTTCCCTTACAGATCAGCTTCACGATCTGCTCATAGAATTTGCCCCAGTGACAGATCGGCGTGGCAAAATTGAGAAGACTGCCGTCGTCCATGATCTTATACAGTCCGTATTCACGGGAAGCCCGGTTCGGCGTGATCACGTCCTCGCCGGATATGTAGCGGACGCCCTGCTCCTCCAGCCGCGCCCTGGCGGCCGCCTCCCTGGTTCTGGACCATTCCAGATAGACCTTCGTCTCCGGATCGATCATACGGGCGCCCAGCGCGAAGGCGTTAATGTTGGCCA
This sequence comes from uncultured Lachnospiraceae bacterium, assembly GCA_947589095.1. Lineage (GTDB taxonomy): Bacteria > Bacillota > Clostridia > Lachnospirales > Lachnospiraceae > UBA3402. The sequence continues at coordinate 8,615 of CANQBX010000103.1, read as the reverse complement.
GCGTCCCGTAAATCGGATAATCGGCGATGTAGCCGAGCCGGCCCGTCTTGGACATAGCCGCGGCAATGGCGCCCATCAGGAACTTGGCCTCGTACATTCTGGCGTAGTATGTACAGATGGACGAATAGGACAGGTTGATGGAACAGTTATAGATCTTCACCTGGGGATGCAGAAGCGCCAGCCTCGCGCTCTGCCCCGCCATCTGGGGAGCCGTCGTGAAGATCAGGTTGCAGCCGTCGGCGATCGCGTGCTCGATGGCCTCCTCTACCTGTTCATCGCTGTCAACATTATCGTAGAACCTCGTTACCAGCCTTCCCTTATAGATCTCGTTCAGGTGCTGGCGGCCCAGCTCATGGCTGTAAGTCCATCCGGAAGTCTCCGTGGTCTTCGTATAGAGAAATCCCAGCTGAAGCTGTTCCGGGTCGATCGCACCCGCTAAAAGCCAGTTCAAAAGCAGCGGCTTGTGGCTGGTCGCCTCCACTTCCCCGGGGCTTTCCACCAGCTCCACGGGATTGCCGCTGTCGGCCAGCTTCACCTCCTCGCGGATCTTCTCAATGTCCCGCGCCATCTCCTTCTCCGTCTGCTGGGACACGACGCCGTACTCGAAGATCTCCGTGTAGATCAGAAAGACGTCGCTGCAGTTCAGATTCACCGCCTCCAGATCGGCTTTCTCATAAGCCTTCGCGAAACGACTGTAGGCGGAATTAAAGATCATCCTGTCGTCCTCATCCCACGCCTGCCCCGGTTTCTTGCCCATCAGCTTCAGCAGGCGCGCGTAGCTGCCTTCCCTGCTGAACCAGACGTCGCAGGTATGGGCCGTCTCGTAGAAATCCAGAAACTCATAGTACAGCCTGCATTCCGGCGTATCCGTCTTCTTCGGCAGCATCCGGATCACATCGCCGTGAATGCTGTAGGCGCCCAGAAACTTCATGACGCTGACGCGCTTATTCCCCTCCTGGACATAGAATCGATTCATATATTCATACACCAGAATCGGATCCTGAATGCCTTCCTCCACCTGGTAATCGTAAAGATCGCTCCATTTGGCGGCGAATTCGGACTTCTCCGCCAGAAGCGGCATAAAGTTCTTCGCAAAGGCCTGGGTCCGCCCCGCCGTCTTCGTCCCGACGATCCTGGAAAGCGGGATGTCGATGACGCCAAGCGGCACCACCGCCGCGATATCCGAATCGGACACAATATTTTCAAGAACCGGCAGATACGGGAATTCTCCCTTCGCCGTGGCTTCCTGATAGCATTTTTTCCCCAGCTTTAACGCTGCCATATATTCATTCGATGACATAATTACCTCCAAAGTTCATCCTGCCCGCTGAATCCGGACGCCATCAGTATACCACAAGAAGAACCGTTTGGCAAAGAATTTCGGAGGCGCGCATGAAAAAAGGCTCTCTTCGTTCGCAGAAGAGGAGCCTTCTTTCTCTCACTCAAGGTAATCCAGCGGGTCTACGGTCGTATCCCCATGACGCAGTTCGAAGTACAGATTGCTTCCCTCGATCGAATAGTATTTCGTCGGCTCCGCCACATAACCGAGAATCTGCCCAGCCTCCAGGTATTCGTTTTCCACGACCTGGATCTCCTTCAGCTGACCGCAGGTAGCGACGTAGTCGTTGCCCAGATCCAGCATTACGTAGTTGCCGATCTCTTCATTGACGCCGAGCGCCATGACCCTGGCGTTGGCGGGGGCGGCCACCGGATCGCTGACCTCTCCCTGGATGATCACTGCCGGATTGCACTGATACTGAGCCAGGGTCGGGAAATAGATCGTGGAATCCATACTGTAATCCAGCAGGATATTACCGCGGACCGGCCACGCCATGCGGCTCCCGTCAGAGAAATCGAGCACCAGCGGAACCGCGGCTTCAAGACCGGTTCCCGCCTGCACCGCCGGCGTCTCCGGCGCCGCTGCGCTTTCCGTTTCGGCCGTCGCGAAGGCTCTGGTCTCGCGGGGACGCGTCTCCGGCTGCCGCTCGCCGGATGGGGCCGTTTCGGCAGGCGCGCTTTCGCCGGCATTGGCGCTGCCGGCCAGCCGCATATCGGATTCCGCCTGGCTCTCTTCCGCGATCATGGCTCCCGGATCCTCCATCTGGATGTACGGATTCTCCTCCCCGGGCCGATTACCTCTCTGGATGGTGACCACGCCTGCCGCCGCTACAATAGTCAGCAGACCCAGCACCAGCATGACAAGGAACAGCTTGTCTTTGAACAGTTGACTCAATTTCGCTTTCATAGTTATCACCTCGGTAGTAGTTTTACCAGAGGTGATGGAGTTATTCACAAGTCGGGGAAATTTTTAATTATGACCTTTTTACACAGACTCCACCGTGATATCCTGATAATAATATTTCAGGATCTCCTCCGCGCTTCTGCCCTCGCGCGCAAGCCGGCTGGCCCCGTACTGGCTCAGGCCGAGCGCATGTCCCTGTCCCCTGCATACGGCGCGGATGCGGCCCTCGTGCCAGCCGAGGGAAAACGCGGGAGACGGCAGCGACAGCATTTCGCGAACCTCATCGCCGCTGTACACATGGCCGCCGATCTGGTACTCCGAGACATAACCGGCGCCGTCATGCGAGACCAGCTGAAATTCCGCGCCGTCCTGCGCTGCGGCGCTGCCGTTCCATTCGGAGACAAGCGCGGCGAATTCCTCCGGCGTCCATTCCTTTACGGTCAGATAGCCGTCCGCCTCTATGTCCGCATCGCTGTCCACGGACTGCAGATACGGATGGGCCGAATCGCCGGCGCGGGTCTTGCCGGCGCTGATCCGATGAAAGAGCGGCTCGATCATCCGCCCGTCGCTTAAGATCACCATCCCGGCCGTCTCCTCGACCGCGCGGCGCGCTTTCTCATAGTATTCCAGAAAATCCGCCTCTCCCCACAGCTCTTCCAGTTTATCCTCCGTCAGATATTCCATATTCAGATCATCAACGGAAACCCGGCCGCCGTCCATCTGACGGTAAAGCCACGTCCTGGCGATAATCGCCTGCGCTTTAACCGCTTCCGTTTCATAATCCATCGGTATCTGGCCGGCGACCGCTCCGATCAGATATTCCTCCGCGTCCACATAGCCCCTGCCGCCGCTCAGATACACGATACGCCCGCTGTCCATAGCGTCTTCACGCGCCATGCCCGTCACCTTCCCGCTCCAGGCAAGCGTAACCGCGTAAGGCAGCAAAAATAAGGCGGCCAGCGCCGCAAACAGCCGCCGCGCGGGCCTGATAAGCTTTTTCTTCAACGCAGTCCCGTCTCCTTCATACACTGATACACCAGTCTATGCGGAAACGCGCGGTTTCAAAACCTGTCTCCGGCAGCTCCTTCCCCATACGCGGCCCCTTCCAGCTCCAGAAGCCTTCTCTTCACATCGAGCCCGCCGGCGTAGCCCCGCAGACTTCCGTCGGTCCCGACCACACGATGGCACGGAATGATGATCGAAATCGGATTATGACCCACCGCGCCGCCGACAGCCTGGGCGGACATGGTCTTCCTGCAGCCCGTAAAACTTTTGGACACAGGTTCATATCCCTGTATATTTTCTGCTCCGGGCGCATAATCTCCACAGCTCAGCTCCGCCGCAGCCCGCTGCGCCAACATCTTATATGTAGTCAGTTCCCCGTAAGGGATTTCCAGCAGATACCGCCAGATCATTTTCCGAAAATCGCTTCCCGGCGGATCAAGCGGCAGTTCCTCCGGCTGCGGTCTCTCTCCCCCAAAATACCGGTCCAGCCAGTCTTTCGCCTGCGCAAACACCGGCAGATCGTCGCGGCGCGGCGGCATTTCCTTCAAACTTCCCAGATAATATTTTTGACCCTCGATCCAGAGCCCGGTAAGCGCTTTGCCGTCAGCCGCCAATGTCAGCCGGCCCACCGGGGACTCATAAAATGTCGTGTACGTCATCCATATCTTCCTTCCGCCTCACGCTTCGGAACAGCCGTTCCGCAAACCTCTCCGCCGCACCGTCCGCCATCTGTCCGCTGCCACAGGCAGATCCCGAAAAAGAGCCGGGATTTCGAGCCATTTCTACATCCACACCATATTCGCCAGCCCCACGATCAAAGGCATGCTGGCGATGCTCAGCACCGTGCTTAAGCAGATATCCCGCACCGCCCCGGTATAATCCTTATGAAACATCTGGGCGAAGATCGCCACGTTGGCGCCTACCGGCGCGGAGGCTACGATCAGCACGGCCAGGCGGATCGTTATGTATCCGGCCGGGATCAGCGTAAGCAGAGCGATCGTCAGAAGCGGGATCGCGATCAGCCTCACCAGGCAGCAAAGATAGGTAAGTCCGCTGGTGAACAGTTCGCGCAGCGGCATCTGTGCCAGATAGGAGCCGATCACCAGCATCGCGACAGGGCCGTTCATGGATGCCAGCGTGCTCATGACGCTTCGCACCGTCTGCGGCACCGGTATCGGCAGGAAGAAAAGAAGAAGCCCGGCCGCCAGGCCCAGAACCACCGGATTCGTCGCGATCCTTTTCAGACTGACCGTGGCCGGATCCTTCGTGATCGAATAGACGCCGAACGTCCACTGAAGGATATTTAAGAGCGCCACAAAAGACACCACATAGAATACCGCCCCGTCTCCCAGCGTCATCTGCACCAGCGGGATCCCCATGAAGCCCGCGTTGGAAAATGACGCGCCGAACTGACAGATCGCGGACCGCTTCTTAAATACCAGCGTACTCACCGTCATGGAAAGCAGAAGCGAGCCCGCGGCCGCCGCGAAAGACAGTAATATCTCCGTCAGCATCTGGGGCGTGAACTCTCTGGCGTAGGAATTCATTATGACCACCGGCGTGATCACATACAGAAGAAGCTTTCCCATTTCCCCGCTGCCCTGCGTCGTCAGAAGATGTTTCTTAAACATCAGGCAGCCGATCAGAAGATAGATAAACATCACCAGACTCTGGCGGAAAAGCAATAATACGATATCCATGGGAAACCTCCTTGGCTTAATATCTCAGGCGCCGGCCGATACGACATATGCCGCCCGATTGAAAATATACTTTAGGCAGCAGTGCCTGTCTGCGCCGGTCAGGGTTCTGAGAAATGCGGACTTTTTGTTTTCACCGTGTCAACCGAATCTGCGGGCAGCTTCCGATCGTTCGGGCTTCCTGGTGCAAAACGCGAAACCGTTCAGTTCTGCGCCAGAAATGTAAGAATTTCCTTCCAGTACCCTTCAAGCACCTCCGTCGAGGAATTAAAGATCTCATGCTTCGTGCCCGCCACCTTCACGAGTCGGGCGGAAGTATGCCCCTCCCGGTTGATCCGGTTCACGAAGATCTCCTGCTCCGATCCCACGACAAAGGTATCGTTCTCCGACTGGAACAGAAGGATCGGCGTTTTGATCTTCTTCACCGCCTCCGTCCGCAGATATTGGTTCAGCTGGGCCGCGCCGTAGACCCAGCCGCAGCTTGGCGAGGTCATCTGGTAGATCTCGATGGTGTCGCGCTTCTGCTGATAGTAGTCGTAGCGTTCCCGGTTCATGGAAGGACTTCCCTCGAAGGTCTCCTTGCCGTCGAACGGATGGCCGCCCGGCACATAGGACGCCCACCGCCCCAGATGGCAGAGGATCCAGGCCAGGCTTTTCGCCGCCGTCCACGGAAGCCCCGCGGTGATCGGACGGATCATGGGCGAAGAAAGGATCGCCTTTGTAAATAACTCCGGTTTCGCCGCCAGAGCCGCGGCCCCCACGCCGCCGCCCATGGAATGGGCGTACAGATACAGCTTCATATCCGGATGCTCTTTCTGCGCCAGATGCGCCACCGCCAGCAGATCCTTAATATACCGGCTGTAGCTGTCCACATGAACCAGGCTTAAGTCGTCCACGAGGCGGTAGCTGTGGCCGTGGCCGCAGTGGTCGTGCATATACACATGGTAATTATTTTTCAGGAAATAATAGATCGTCTCCTTATACTTCTCCTCCGACTCCGTAAAGCCGTGGGAAATGACCATAACGCCCGCCGGCTCGTCCGCCGTATAGCAGGCGCAGTAAAGCTTCCGGCCTTCGTCCCGCGTCAGATAGACCACTTTCTTCCTGGCCTCCAGGTACGGGACGACCATCTCATCCATAGTCTGTTTGTAGTTTTCTTCTTTCAGAATCCGGTCGTACATAGGATTGAAACCCCCCTTCTGCGACGATGCCTTCCCCATATGACAACATCGTTCATTTTTTCATATTCCGTTATAGTTTACTGCCGGGTACGGATCATCAGGAAATACGGCACCGCCGTCTTCCCTTAACCTACCATCCGAGAAATCCCCATATCAAATATAGTAACGTCACGCACAGTCCCGCGCAGACCAGCATCAGGCCGTAGGAGAAGCTCTCCTGGATCAGGTGCATATTGCCTTTGAACTGCTCCTCACGGCGCACCAGACGGGCCGTCGCCGGTTCGCGGACGGGCAGCTTCTCCCGCCGGTTCCATGGCAGCCGGCTCCGAAACGCCCTCGCCGCGTCGATGACGCCGCCGAGCACATGGGCCGCCAGATTCGAATCGTGGGGCTCCTTTGACGCAGGCAGCTGCTTATGGGTCGTAAGACGCGCGATACGAACCAGCCAGTCCACACCGCTGTCCATCACCCTTCCGATGAACGTGGACACCGTCAGGAAAACCGTCGTCGCCGCCGGAACCAGATACCGGTCGACGAAACCGAACACCGTCCCGAATACGGCCGGCAGAGCCACCTGCAGAACGGGCCGATAGATCCGGTTCTCCAGATCAAGCCAGGAGGGCCACCGGTCCGCGTAGCGGCGGCTTCCCGCACCGTCCGGTTCCATCAGAAGGCCGCGAATCACCGCGAAATAAAGGATCACGCCGATGCAGATACTGATGGCGCCGCCCTTTAAGTTCGCAAGGGACAGATACGCCACCGTATGGGCATGGCCCTGCACATGGAAGAATCCCTGCCCCAGATCCGCGATCCGGTCCATGCTCAGATGGGCCGTCAGGCCGAGGAACGGGAGAATGGCCGCCGTGATGACCAATGCGGCAGTCGTCTCCGGCCGCATATATACATGAGACACGTCGTGCACCGCCTCTGAGACATGCAGCTTTTCCGCCGGTTTCTGATATTCCATGACGGTACTGGTCTTCGCCCCGCCCTTATGATCCTTTTCTTTCGTACGGCTGCCGCGAACCGCCTTCGCATCGTTTCTGTTTCCGCTGCTGAAATGCTCCCGCACGAATTCGCTGCACATTCCATCGTACCGCTCCTGCAGCCCCGGATCCGCATTCTTCTCCACAAACACCGCTACGAACAGCTTCAGCATATACGCCACCGTCATACCGCCGGTGATGAGGAATACCCACTCCGCCAGGTGCCAGACCCAGGGCCCGCCCACAGCTTCCATATATTCCACGATGCTCTCATGGATCAGCGTCTTGCTCACATACCCGTTCCACAGCGGGATGCCGCCGATGCCCAGCGCCCCCATCAGGAACGCGAACATAAGCGCCGGCTTCCTGCGGCCAAACCCCCGGATCTCATTCAGATCCAGCTTATGCAGGTTCATGTATACCGCGCCTGCGCACAGGAACAGTACCAGCTTGAACAGCGAATGGTTCACCATATGAAGAAATGCGCCCCGCACCGCCAGCGTATTGCCCTCTCCGATGCTTCGGAGCAGACAGGCAATGCCGATGCCGGTCAGGATAAAGCCGATCTGGGAAATGGACGAGCACGCCAGGGTCCGCTTCAGGTTGATGGAAAATACCGCCAGAAGCGCGCCCACAAACATGGTGATCAGTCCCAGCGCCGCGATCAGAAGTCCCCAGCTGTGATCCGACCCGAAAAGCCCGCAGGACACCACGATGATGCCGAACACGCCGGTCTTCGTAAGGATGCCGGAAAGCAGCGCGCTGGCCGGAGCCGGCGCCTCCGGATGGGCCTTGGGCAGCCAGATATGCAGCGGGAAGCAGCCCGCTTTCGCGCCGAAGCCGAAAAGCAGCAGCGCGCCCGCCGTATAGAGCTGGGCCTTTGCCGTCGGGAAGAAGCTTCCGGGCGTCCCGGGCGTACTGCCGCCCCACGCAAACTCCGGCAGTTTTCCCGCGACCCAGACAGAAGTCGGTCCGTCGGCGCCGCCGATCACAGAATAGGACGTAACTGTCCTCTGAGGCTGAAGAGCCCCATTCCCGCTCATCACCGCGTCCGCCAGCACGCTGATTTCGTCGATCTCCAGCGTACCGAACAGATCGTACAGCAGGAAGAGCCCCATCAGCATCACCATGCCGCCGATGACCGCCACCGCCAGATACGTCTCCGCCGCCCTGAGACTTGCGCTTCTCTCGTCAAACGCCACCCACACATAGGACGTAAACGACATGATCTCAAAGAAAATAAACGTCGTAAACAGGTTCGCCGACAGAAACACTCCCACCGTCGCCGCGAACGTAGCCCAGAAGAAGATATAATATCTCTTCCGGTTGGCGTAATGCGCCATATATTCTCTGGAGAAGATCCCGCTGACCGTCCACATGAGCACAGCGATGGCACAGTACACCAGCCGGAACCCGTCCAGTTTCAAATGCATTCCCATGCCGCAGAAGCCGGGAATCACCACATCCATCCACACCTGATTCATCCCGCTTCACCTCCGATCAA
>CANQBX010000102.1 GCA_947589095.1 uncultured Lachnospiraceae bacterium | reverse complement strand
TGCGGGTGAAGGTCTTGCCGGGATAGCTGAGCAGCTTGTAGATGATATTAAACTCCCGCGTCGTCAGGGGAATTTCCACTCCGCCATAGACCGCCGTGCGCTCGTCCATATCAAGCCGCAGCTTTCCGATCTCCAGCTTGTGGGAGGTAGCAATTTTCGCCCGCCGCAGCAGCGCTCCGATCCGCAGGAAAAGCTCGTCCAAGTCAATGGGCTTGACCATGTAATCGTCGATTCCGATGCGGTAGCCCTTCTGCTTGGATGCAAAATCGTCCCGCGCCGTCATAAAGAGAATGGGTATATCCTCGTTGAGCGACCGCACTGTTTTCGCAAACTCATATCCGTCGATACCGGGCATCATAATATCGGAGACAATCAGGTCAAAGGTATTTCCGTACATAGCATCGTAGGCTTCGTTCGCGCCAAGACACCCCACTGCCTTATAGCCGCTGTTGTTCAGAAAAGAACAGACCGTGCGGTTTAAGTCTTTGTCGTCCTCCACCACTAATATCTGAAACATAATGCATACCTCCCCTGTGAACCCGCTCAGGAATCTTTGATTCTGTCGCCGCATTGCGAAGTCCGTCTCTGCAGGCAAACGAATTTCTTATAAGCCATATTATAGCACCCAAATGTTAAAGTTTTGTTTGCGTTTTAGGATTTTTGAAATTCTTAAATGAGTTTTTAAAATATATTCATAAGTGAAAGCAAAAAGCCCCGCTATAAAGCATGCTTCGGGGCTTTGCGAAACAAATTCAATGTATCCTTGGTTATCGATCTTTTTAGGGTAAGGCATTTAATCTTACCTCTCATTTTTCTATTTTGATAGCAGTTTGCGACTCCTGCAAGCCGTCGGATACATTGATTATGAGTTCTCCAGCATTTTCAGCCAGAACCGCCGCCAATGCCTTCCCATAGTAGGTGGTATAGCTGCCGGCGTCAAAATGTTCTTCGGTTCTGGGATTGGCGCTGCCAAAGGCAAGAAGTCTGCCGTTTTCTACGGTTACAGTCAGCTTTCGATCTGCGTTGGATTCTACTTCGCCGTTCTCGTCTGCTATGGCAATTTCAGCGTAAACCAGCTGTCCGGGTCTTGCTTCAACGCGGTCTGGTGTTACAGAGATATGAAGCTTCCTGTTCGCCGAGACAAGTTCAGAGCGTGATACTATTTTTCCCGATGGATCAATAGCAACTGCAGTAAGCTTTCCGGGAACATACTTGGTCTTGAAAAGCGCCTTATATGCCTTTGCCTTTTTCTTCCCCAGGGATTTATTGTTCAGAAACAGCTCCACAGCATCGGTATCAGTGTAGACTTCTACGATGGCTGTATTCCCTTCACACCCACTCCAGCTCCAAGAAGGGATGGCATTAGTACCGCGCCATGCCATTTTTGCCGGATTTTTTCCAGGGTGATTGAGAGGCTGAACGGCAATCACCGGCGCACCGAGAATCCCCCAAGTTGCCTGAGCCTGAAACATCTCGCCGTTAGGGTTACCCAAAATATCCAGGGCTCCAGTATCCGCAAGAAGCCACGGGTACGGCTTGTTAAAGCCCGTTCCGTCTTTTGTATATGCCCAAGCCCCCAAGCCGGCTTCACCTAGGTAATCCCATGCCGTCCACATAAAGTCGCCGATAAGATAAGGGTATTTTTTTACCATTTCCCAATTTTTAGATATGTCTTGCGGGAAAGTTTCTGATCCGAAAATAAGCCTCCCCGGATGAACCTTCCCCTCCAGTGGATAACGTCCGGATGCGTAATTGTAACCTGCCAAATCAAGAGCGTCGAGACAGGGCGCAGTTGCTTCATCTGCCTTTTTCCCGTTGGCAGATTTATTCATTCCGGTACCAACCATGTTGGTAATGAAATTAAAGAGTGTTGAATTCATACCCTCAGTGGCCTTGCTCTTATCATCTGCCATACCGCCTTCTTCTTTATATACACCCTTGCCCTTTTTGGCGTTGGCAATGATCATCAGGTTGAAGCCGCCTGTTACCGGTCTTGTGGGGTCGAGCTTATGAAGATAATTCACCATCTCTCTCGTTTTTTCAACACCTTCTGGTTTTGCCGGTTCCGAGACCTCATTTCCAATGGAATACATGATGACACTTGGATGATTCCTGTCTCGATTTACCATCGCCTGAAGATCTGATAGGTAATTCTTGCGCCATTGGGAGGCGTAATCGAATTTGTTCTTATGATGGAACCACATATCCCAGCTCTCGTCCATAACATAAACGCCCAGTTTATCACAGGCATCCAGCATTGCCCTGGAGCATGGATTATGTGCGGAACGTATGGCGTTGTATCCGGCTTCTTTCAATTTTCTTATACGTCGGTATTCTGACTCGTCCCATGTTGCCGCGCCAAGTATACCGTTATCGTGGTGGACGCATCCGCCGCGAAGAAGCGTAGGTATTCCGTTAATATAGAAGCCCTTATTGTCCCAGGTAACAGTACGGATCCCGAAGGTTAACACAGCCTCGTCATTCTTCGTTTTGACCTGACAGGTGTATAGATACGGCGAATCCTCGCTCCAGAGCTTCGCGCCGGGCAATGACAGCTCAAGGTGATCGCCGCTTGCCTTTGCGAGGATTTCAGGCCCGTCCATTATCTGAACATCGGCTTTCTGACCGATCTCGATCCTCACTGTCGGCGGATTTATGGAGACAGTCTCTATTTTTATGGACTCCGGTTCTATGGCATCTGCCGGGCCTGTCCACAGCCAAACGGGCCGATAGATGCCGGCTCCGGTGTACCAACGGGAATCAGGTTGTTCAGCGTTTTCACACTCGACCCGCAGGACGTTGTCTCCGTCTTTCAGGAAACCGTCGGCACATATAAAAAACGGTAAATACCCATAAGCGTTCCCACCGGCCTCTCGGTCATTGATAAAGACCCTTGCGTTTTTATATACTCCTTCAAATTGAATAACTGCATGCGCATCGCGGGGTCTCTGAAATGTCTTTTGATAAGCATATTTTCCTCCCGGGAAAAATGCCTGTGCGCTGCCGCTTGGGTTTTTCCCGTTCCTTGGTTCATGGATCATTGCATCATGAGGAATGGTGACCGATGTGAGCGATCCCCCCGCTTTGGCAAAGAGCCAGCCATCATTAAAACTTGTCTTTTTCATTTTCTGTTCTCCTCGAATCAGTTGTAGTTGTAGTGGTCTTAGGCGACGCCGCCGGGTTCAACAAAGATTATAAAATACTTATTTATCCAGGACCTTACGCATATCGGCCCGGATCTCGTCAGTGACGGGATAGTGTTTCAGGATAAAAAGCGCTATGGCACCGAGAATGCAGGGAACCAGCCCCATGATAACAACAAACCAGGTGATGAGCGTGGGCATTGCTGAGAGTTCACCTATATATGTATCTGTTTCAGAATCGACCACATATCCGATCGCCATAAGAACGATTCCTATGAGTCCGGAGGAAATAGCGCTTTGAGCTTTGTTGATAAATTTATTGCAGGCGTTGACAAGAGCAGAACGATCCTTGCCGCGCAGATATATCTCATAATCCATGCACTCGATCTTCAAGGTCTCTTCGGGGATATATCCGACGCCGATGCAAACTGCCGTGATGCCAATGCAGACAAATAGGGCGACAGGAGAAAGTCTGAGAATCCCCGTAAGATGGAGGATAAACATGAGACCGCATGAGACCGACTCCGTAAGGATCTGCAGTCTGTGGAGCTTGATGGCGGAACCCAGGAGCTTCATAAGCGGCGTGGCAATAAGCGTTCCCACGATCAGCGGCAGGAACATCATCATGGAACCGACAAGAGACAGCGTTCCATAAAGCTCAGTGTTCACCGCTCCAGTGGTCAGGTCGGCGCAATAAGCCCATTTGACATAGTATAGCAGCGTAGCAAAAAGGAAGGTCCAGATGAAGCCGCCAAATATGTCCGCCCCTGCCTTGACCTGGAGCGCCTTGTTTTCACGGATGACAGTGAATATCTCGGTGATTCTAAACTTTTCGTCTTCATCCTGCTGGGTAATATGACGCTCCCTGATAAGAGAGATGCCAACCAGGGAAATAAGGCAGATGGCCAGGACTATTGCAAGCACCGTTATACCAAAGGCGTCGTGCATATTGTTGACCTTGGAATTAACATTGTTAACTATGACAATGAGAGACGAAACCACCATGCCCATGATCATAGACATCATTCTGGGAGCGATAAGCAGCTTGCCGCGCTCAATGCTGTTGAGGGTCAGGGAACGGTAAATAAGGTTGGGCGCATAGAAGGAATACCCGATGTCATAGACAAGGTAAAAGATAATGACCCACACGCAGATCATCACCGGGTTGTCCCGGAACGATGAGGGCATAAAAAAGAGACACGCAAGGCCGAGGGTAGTCATAAGTATGCTCATAATGATAAAAGGCTTGTACTTCCCAAATTTCCCAGGCTTGGCCCGGTCCATGAGCCAGCCCTCCAGCGGATCATTCACCGCGTCAAAAAGTCTGGCGATCAGCAGCAATGCGCTGCCCAGAATAGCTCCCCACTTCCCGATCCCGGCATAGTCTGTCAAATAGACCATAAACCAGGAGGTCATCAATGCTTCGGCAATGCTGTTTGTCCCCGCCATTGCTGTGGTTCCAAAGTACTCTTTGAAACGCAACCGGTTTGGATCTTTTCCTTTTTTCATTTCTCCGTTTCTCCTTCTGTTATTATTTAGCCGCTCTAATGTGGCTTATTAGAATAATATCATACCCCAAGATCGATCGCCTATCAATCTACAGATAAATCCATCTGAATTTCGACATGTTTTTGGTAAATCCAACATTTTTATTGAATAAAAACGCAATTAGTAATACAATAAACACAAAGTTTTCGGGAGAAGGTCGATGATAAAATGGATGTCTTGGAGAAATTGGAGTTGCTTCGCGGTATGCTTTGCTGCTGTCACCGATTGGATCTGCTTACCTATACTGGAAAGATGCAGCCCATTTCCGACATTCCGGTTGAAATAAGCAGATTGCAGGATGTATTCGATTTCAAAAAGTACGCAGCAGCAATAGCCGAGCATGCGGAAAAACACTGTGAACCGCTGATCATCACAAACCGCATCGGTCTCACCTGGGTGGCCGGAGTGCAGGAGCATGATGGAACCGCCGTGTACATCCAACTTTTTGGCCCCCTTTTTATCTACAGCTTTCCGACAAGAGAAGTGGAAGCGGAGTTAAGCCGTCGGAACCTCTCCGTTTCGCACCGGCAATCGATCATGAAGTCTTTGCGTGAGCTGCCGGTGATCTCCTTAAGCTGCGTCACAGAATATGCTTTGATGCTCCATTATTGCCTGACTGGCGAGGCCTTAACAGTGGGGGACATCCGATTTTACGGGGAAAACGAACAAACCGCAGAATTACCTAAGCCGGACACAGCTTCTTTCCATGGTACCTATGAGGTAGAACAGGAAATGACTCGCATGGTGCGGGAGGGTAATCTTAACTACCGCGCCCTTATAAACAGGCTGTCTTCTACCGGTAATGTGGGAAATATCAGCGATGGCAATCCGCTCCGACAGCTTAAAAACATGATCATCGTTAACATTACCCTGTTTTCCAGAGCCGCAATGGAGGGAGGTCTTCCGCCTGAGACGGCTTATACAGTGTCAGATCAGTACTATCAGGCGGTGGAAAAGAGTTCGTCCATGTCTGAAATCACTGACATCAATATGCGAATGCAGGATGAGTTTGTTCATCGGGTCCACCAGCACAGACATGGGAACAGATACACCAAGACTGTCGCTGCATGCATGGATCAGATCCGCTTTCGCCTTGAGGATGACCTTCCCATGAGAGAAATAGCGAAACAGCAGGGTTATTCGGAAGAATATCTGAATAAAAAATTTCAGTGCGAAACGGGGATGACGATCCGGGAGTATCAAAAGGAAGAGCGCCTCAATCGTTCAAAATTCCTGCTTGAAACCACGCAGCTCAGTGTCCAGGATATAAGTGCGCGGCTTAGATTCGGCTCCCCCAGTTATTTTACAAATCTATTTCGTTTGAAATACGGCATGACGCCGACAGAATACAGGAAAAAGATAACTCTGCATGATGAAAAGGAGGATAAAGTCTTGAGAAAAACCGTCAATTGGAATTCTGGCTGGCTATTCAAGAAGAATTCTAAAGAGATACCGATAAGTCTGCCGGAAGACTGGGAGCCAGTGGATCTGCCTCACACTTGGAATGGCACTGACGGGCAGGACGGTGGAAATAACTACTTCCGCGGCATCTGCCTGTATGCCAAGCTTCTGACTGCGGAAGAACTGCCACACAGCGGGCAATGTTGGCTGGAGTTAAATGGAGCCAATTCCTCTGCGGAAGTGTACGTTAACGGGGAGATGCTGAAACGTCACGACGGCGGATATTCGACCTGGCGTGTCAATCTGACTGATTCGCTTACAGAGAACGGTAACGATCTCATCATAGTTGTTGTAGACAACAGTCCAAACCCGGCTGTTTATCCGCAAATGGCCGACTTCACATTTTATGGCGGACTTTATCGGGACGTAAGGCTCGTGTATGTTCCAGAGAGCCATTTTGAACTGGATCATTATGGAGGTTGCGGCATCAAAGTGACGCCGTCCGTACATGGTGATAGGGCTGTCGTGGAAATCAATACGTTTGTGACGAACACGACTGTCGGGCAGAGTATCGAATATACTGTTCTGAAAGCTGACGGAACTGTTGCTGCGTCATGTGTCGGTATCAAGGACTCTGCCACACTGGAACTGCCCAATGTCCATCTGTGGGATGGACGCCGCGACCCCTATCTATACACTGCCCGTGTCAGACTCCTCGAAGCTGAAGTACCAATTGATGAGGTTTCTGCCCGCTTTGGTTGTCGGAGTATTGCCATCGACCCGAACAAAGGCTTTATTCTCAATGGACGTCCCTATCCCCTGAGAGGCGTATCCCGGCATCAAGACCGCTTATGCGTTGGAAACGCCCTGACGCGGGAGCATCATCTGGAGGATATGGACCTTATATGCGAAATGGGCGCGAACACCGTTCGGCTTGCCCACTACCAGCATGACCAGATATTCTATGACCTGTGCGACGAGCGAGGCATCGTAGTATGGGCTGAAATCCCTTACATCTCCATGCACAGGCCAGAGGGGCGGGAAAACACGATGCAGCAAATGAGGGAACTGATCGTCCAAAACTACAACCACCCCTCCATCGTCGTTTGGGGCCTGTCCAACGAGATCACAATGAACGGCCCAGACGATCCGGATCTGCTTGAAAATCACCGCATTTTAAATGATATGTGCCACGCCATGGATAAAACAAGACTTACGACCATGGCCATCCTTTCCAAATGCGACCCATCGACTGAGTACGCACGGATCCCGGATGTCATCGCTTACAACCATTATTTTGGCTGGTACAACGGCGAGGCATCCATGATCGGCCCGTGGTTCGACAGGTTCCACGCCCAGTGGCCGGACAGGGCAATCGGTCTTTCGGAATATGGCTGTGAGGCGCTGAACTGGCACAGCTCCAAGCCGAAAGCGGGAGATTATACCGAGGAATATCAGGCCGCTTACCATGAGGAAATGATTCGACAGATATCTGTCCGCCCCTATATCTGGGGAACTTGGGTGTGGAATATGTTTGACTTCGGCGCCGACAGCCGAAATGAGGGCGGAGAGAATGGGCAGAATCATAAAGGTCTTGTAACTATCGATCGGAAATACAAAAAAGACTCGTTTTACGCATACAAGGCATGGTTGTCTGACGAACCCTTCGTACACATCTGCGGTAAGCGTTATGTAGATCGGGTTGAAAATGTTACAAAGGTCACAGTTTACTCAAATCTTCCGGAGGTCGAACTGTTTGCCAACGGTATAAGTCTCGGAAAACTCACAACGCCGGATCATTTCTTCTACTTCAATGTTCCTAACTCCGGCGTTACCAGGCTTACCGCTGCGGCCGGAGAATGTCGGGATGAAAGCGAGATACACAAGGTGGAAACATTTAACGAGAAATATCGACTCCGGGAAAAAACGATACTTTTAAACTGGTATGAGGTTTCCACCCCGGAGGGTTTCTATTCTCTCAATGATAAACTCGGCGATATCATGAGATCCGAAGCAGGAAAACAGCTCTTTCTCTCACTTGCTGACGGAATCATGGCAAAAGGCGGCGGCAGCGGACGTCAGGTTAATGAGAATATGATGGCGATGCTGGGCGATTTTACCTTTTTGAATCTGCTGGGTATGATGAGCAGCAAGGAGAATGCGCTGTCCCGGGATCAACTTCTGGAACTGAATGAAAAACTGAACCATATACCTAAGAGCGCACCTTAAACTCCACTGTTCGCCAATGATTTCATTCCACTCAAAAGTCGTTACATACCGTATATGTGGAAACAGACTGTACCAACGCAAAAACTAAGTAAACAAAGGCAAAAAGAATAAGGAGGAAGCAATATGCCTAAGAGACCAGTTGATGTAGATGTGAAGCAATCTGTCAAGGATATGTTTTTGTCAAAAAATGAGTACCGGATCATAGACGACTATGTAATCCGCGATGGGAAGACTCACCCTGTCGCTTTCCTGGTGCCCGGCGGCGGATACTATATGGTCTCCGGTTTTATTGAGGGGTCCCCTATCGCGAAAAAATTAAACGAGTTAGGAGTTTCCGCCGTGATCGTATATTACAGGGTGAAGAAAAAGGCTCTGTATCCCGCTCCGCTAGAGGATCTGGCTAAAGCGATACGGGAGGTTTTCACCCGAGCAGATGAATACGGGATTGATAAGGAGAACTATTCCATATGGGGCGGTTCCGCCGGAGCGCATCTTGCAGGAGCCTTTGGTACCAAAAACATGGGGTATCCAAACTATGGGCTTCCAAAGCCAAAGGCACTTATACTGTCTTACCCGGTCATCTCTATGACGAAAGCTTTGACGCATAAGCAGTCCCACGATTTTTTCCTCGGGAAAAACGCTTCGGCACAGCAGGAGGACTTCGCAAGCGTTGAAAAAAACATAGACCGGGAGTACCCTGCCACCTTTATTTGGTGCAGCGATGACGACGCGGTGGTGAATCCTGAAAATACCCGGCAGATGGTCGCCGCTCTGAACAAGGCGGGTGTTCCAACAGAAAGCCTTATCTATCACGGCGTTATGCACGGTGCGGGTCCCGCCACGGGAACGGCCGCCGAGGGCTGGATAAACAAGGCGGTGGATTTTTGGAAAAAACAGGCGTAAGGGAGAGGGGCCGGATCGTTCAGGATGACATGATTGGCGAGGGTACGATCACCGTCAGAGAACAGGAAATAACCGAATATATCAAGCGCCGCACGGATTTAGCTTTGCGGCGCCTGATCATGTCTTTCAGTGTTTTCCGGCGTTCTTACTGGCCTCAACGCCAGCTCTGGCTGTTTTAAGTCTTCTTTCCAGACTGGCTTTTCCCATGTCCGATCCGGGCAGAGAGGAAACCCGTTTATCCGCTGCCTCTTTTGCCACCGTTTCACGCTGGGCCTGTTCCTCTGCGAGGCGCTTTTTGGCGTCCTCCACAGTTTCGCCCTCGTGGGTCAGGAACTGATCCACAAAGCTGTCCTCTACCTTCTTATATGCGCCTACAACGCCGTCCTCAATCTTCTTGTACCCGCCGACAACCGCGTCGGCAATTTTTTCGTTTGCTTTTACGAGCTTTGACTTTGCCATGATAAAATCCTCCTCCAGATGTTCAATATTGATTTGCTGTTTTACGGCGAATGACCGCAATGACTGCCGCCGCAGCGCCAGCTACGGCTGTTACGACTGCGGGAATGATAAATTTCTTCATGATCTGTATCTCCTTATTTCAGTCCTTTGATTACGGGGATCAGGCAGAGCAGCAGGACGATCCCGACGATTCCAACGACGATGCCCC
>CANQBX010000101.1 GCA_947589095.1 uncultured Lachnospiraceae bacterium | reverse complement strand
TGGGGATTTTTGCACCTGAAACCGTCAGCTGACAGTTGATAAGTTCAATTAGTTCCTTATTACTATCAAGCCAAGGGATTCGGAGTTGTCTCCGAATCCCTTTGCTATTTCCGGGCAAGCAAGGCGCCAGCGATGCCTTGTTTGTCTTTTCGTGCGGGCAGAGCGCCGGTGGCGCTCTGCTATCCCTTCATCCATCTTCCCGACGCCCCGCAGGGCAGCGCCAGTCCCGATTCCGTCACCGGCAGACCGAGTTCTCCTGCTTCGACCACGCCTCCGTATTTTTTCTTCACTTCCAGCGAAAGCATATACGAAAGCACTGCCGGCGCCAGCCCTGTGGTATACGAATTAATCAGGAAGAAAAGCGGTTCGTCGCTCAGGAGCTTAACGCACTCCTTCACCAGAGGATGGATCGCGTCCTCGATCTTCCAGATCTCCCCGTTCGGCCCTCTCCCGTAAGACGGAGGATCCATGATGACGGCGTCGTATTTGCTTCCTCTCCGGATCTCCCTCTCCACGAACTTCATGCAGTCGTCCACAAGCCAGCGAACCGGCGCATTTTCCAGACCGCTGGATCTTGCGTTTTCCTTCGCCCAGCCGACCATGCCTTTGGACGCGTCCACATGGGTAACGTTTGCTCCCGCCGCTGCCGCCGCCAGAGTCGCGCCGCCTGTGTACGCGAACAGGTTCAGTACCCGCACCGGCCGCCCTGCTTCGCGGATCAGCTCCCCGAACCAGTCCCAGTTGGCGGCCTGTTCCGGGAAGAGACCGGTATGCTTGAAGCTGAACGGCTTCAGATTGAATGTCAGCTGCCCGTATCCGATGGACCACTGATTTGGAAGACTGAAAAATTCCCATTGGCCTCCGCCTTTGGCACTTCTGTGATAATGCCCGTTGCACTTCTTCCAGCCGCGGTGGAGCCGCGGCGTGTCCCAGATGATCTGGGGATCCGGTCTTATCAGGAGATAGGAGCCCCAGCGCTCCAGCTTCTCGCCCCGGGAGCAGTCGATCACTTCATAGTCTTTCCATCTGTCAGCCAGCCACATATCGGTATCAGCCTTTCGTCATAGAATCTGCCTTCATTATACAGAGAACGTCTTCAGACGTCAAGAACGGCCAAAAAATTCGAAAAAACAGAAAAAGCCTGAAAAAAAACCTCAAATTGTAATAGAAATGAAAGATATAGGTGTTGAATAAATTGAAAGAGCCTGCTACAATATATAGTAGGTTTTTGGACGAATGTGAAGGAGTGTGTCTATATGAAGAAGAAAGCTTTTCGGATCGCCGCCTCGATACTGGTGCTGTCAGCCGGTATTTCCATGGCATCCTATGCGGCCGGGTGGACGATGGAGAACGGGTCGTGGGTCTATCTGGATACATATGGTGATATGGTCTATAATGAATGGAGACGCGGCGCCGATAACCAGTGGCGGTATCTGGACAGCTATGGACAGATGGCTCTGAACAGCTGGGTGGACGATGAGTATTACGTTGATGAGAACGGGATCATGGTCTCCGGCGGCTGGAAGCAGCTGGATACGGCGCCGAGCGGCGATACAAGCGATACGCATTGGTACTATTTTCAGGAAAGCGGCAAGATCGTAAGAGACAAGTGGATGAAGATAAGCGGGAAGTGGTATCATTTTGACTCGGAAGGGATTATGGAGACCGGCTGGGTAGATAATAATATGTACTTCTGCGGCGATGACGGAGCGGCCCTGACCGGATGGCAGAAGCTGGTCCCGCCGGAGGATGAGGACATGTGGATGGAAGATCCGTTTGAGAACGCCGACGGTAAGATCTGGTACTATTTCAATACCAGCGGCAAGAAATATGTTCCGACCGACGGGGCGGCCTATACGGAGAAGCGCATTGACGGCACCTATTACTGCTTTGACAGCACGGGCGCGATGCAGACCGGCTGGGTACCCTATGACTCCTCGGTAGCGGGGATCGGAGGCTATCGTTTTTACGGGGCGGATGGTGCGTGTATTACCGGCTGGTATACAGCGGAGCCGCCGGAAGAGCTGGCGGGCTCATATGAGAGCGAGGTCGACTGGTTCTACTTTTCCAAGACCGGTACGCCGAAGGTGGGACCGGCAGCCGGGACGGCAAGCACCAGCGATTTTGCGAAGATTGGCAATAAGACCTATCTGTTCAATCAGAACGGGAACCCGGTATACGGGCTTCAGCGCGTAAGGGTATCCGACGGAGAGTATACGGCCTACTATTTCAATCCGGATGACCGGACTGCGGCAAAGGGCCGGATCAAGATCGACGAGAGCGACGGAGAAACCTCTACCTACTATTTCAATTCCTACGGCAAGGGCTATACGGGAATCTACAGCGGAAGCCTGTACTATATGGGCAAGCTGCAGACGGCCGCGGAGGGGCTTCGCTATGAGGTGATCCAGGTTAACGGCAATTCCTATCTGGTCAATGAGTCCGGCCGCGTAACGAAGTCGACCTCGGGCGTGAAGGATGCCGACGGTACGAAGTATACGACAGATAAGAACGGTGTGGTAGTGAAGATCAATGACGTTGAGACCAGCGGAACCGGCCGCGCGCCGGAAGAGCCTGCCTGGTGGTATTGATGGCCGGGAAGCGGAACAGAATACGGAAGGCTGAAAGGAGCCGGGCCGGATGGATAAGCATCCGGCCCGGTTTTTGACTTGAGAATTTGAAAAAAGTTCTTGCATTTACAAATAAAGTGTGGTATACTCACAAAGCTGTGGCATGATAGCGATGAAGCGTGAGGTTGCTGCCCGTCGCGAGGCGAGGCAGGTTTTCCGTGGAGCGAATGTCAAGTTGCGAAAACTGGCGACAAGTCACTGTACAGACAGTAGTTTCTGCAGGTAAGAGTGTAGAAAGCGGGTGGTGGTTCCCCTGAGAATCGCGACACACCCGGAAGCGTGTACAGTCACCGCTTGTCGTACTTAGTCAAACAAGTGCGAAAAGGAGGCGACTTTTTTTATGGCAAGTCAGGTAATGAGGATCACACTTAAGGCTTATGACCACAAGCTGGTCGATCAGTCAGCTGCGAAGATCATCGAGACCGTGAAGAAGACGGGATCTCAGGTGAGCGGGCCGGTGCCGCTGCCCACCAAGAGAGAGGTGGTTACGATCCTGCGCGCAGTCCACAAGGACAAGGACTCCCGCGAGCAGTTCGAGCAGAGGACCCACAAGAGACTGATCGATATCACCGCTCCGAACCAGAAGACGGTGGAAGCTCTGTCAAGGCTTGAGATGCCCGCCGGCGTGTACATCGACATCAAGATGAAGACGAAGTAAGAGGTAATGAATTTCGAACCCGGATATAGTTTATATAGAAGCAACACTTATTCCTCACAGGAATCAACATCTCCGGTCCGCCGGAGTCATAGTGTTCCACTTATATGACTGTTTCTAGGCTAGGATGAACGCGGCGCGTAAGCGCGCGCGTTCCGCTGTAGACAAAACAGGAGGTAAAAGGAATGAAGAAAGCGATTTTGGCAACAAAGGTCGGGATGACCCAGATCTTCGGCGACAACGGAGTTCTGATCCCGGTAACTGTCCTTCTGGCCGGACCCTGCGCCGTTCTTCAGGTAAAGACCGAGGAGAACGACGGATACAAGGCAGTGCAGGTCGGCTTTGTGGACAAGAGAGAGAAGCTGGTGAATAAGCCCCTTAAGGGCCACTTCGACAAGGCGGGCGTTTCCTACAAGAGATACATCCGTGAGCTGAGGCTGGAGAACGCCGAGGAGTATTCCGTTAAGGACGAGATCAAGGCTGACATCTTCGCCGCCGGCGATAAGGTAGACGCGACGGCCATTTCCAAGGGCAAGGGCTATCAGGGCGCGATCAAGAGATTCGGCCAGCACAGAGGACCCATGGCCCATGGCTCCAAATTCCATCGTCATCAGGGTTCCAACGGTTCCGCCACGACTCCGGGCCGCGTGTTCAAGGGCAAAGGAATGCCCGGTCACATGGGGCATAAGAGAGTGACGGTGCAGAACCTGGAGGTCGTCAGAGTGGACGCTGAGAACAATCTGATCCTCGTAAAGGGCGCTGTCCCCGGACCGAAGAAGTCACTGGTAACGCTGAAAGAGACTGTCAAGGCCGGGAAATAACGGGCTGACAGGAAAGGAGGAAGACACAGATGGCAAACGTATCTGTTTACAATATGGAAGGCAAGGAAGTAGGAACGCTTGAGCTTAACGACGCTGTCTTTGGTGTGGAAGTCAACGAGCATCTGGTACACATGGCAGTCGTTGCCCAGCTGGCCAACAAGCGTCAGGGCACGCAGAAGGCAAAGACCCGCGGAGAGGTATCCGGGGGCGGCCGTAAGCCCTGGAGGCAGAAAGTAACCGGCCATGCGCGCCAGGGCTCCACAAGGGCTCCCCAGTGGAAAGGCGGCGGCGTTGTGTTCGCTCCCACCCCAAGGGATTACACGATCACGTTGAACAAGAAGGAGAAGAGACTGGCTCTTAAGTCTGCTCTGACCAGCCGCGTTCAGGAGAACAAGTTCATCGTTGTGGATGAGATGAAGTTCGATGAGATCAAGACGAAGAAGTTTCAGACGGTCCTTAACAATCTGAAGGTTGAGAAGGCGCTGGTGGTTCTGGATGGCGATAATAAGAACGCCGTTCTGTCCGCAAGGAATATCCAGGGTGTCAAGACCGCGGCGGTCAACACGATCAACGTGTACGATATCCTGAAGTACAACACCGTAGTTGCGACGAAGGCAGCTGTCGCAGGCATCGAGGAGGTGTACGCATAATGGCAGATATCAGATATTACGACGTCATTTTAAAGCCGGTCATCAGCGAGAAGAGCATGGATGGTATGGCGGATAAGAAATACACGTTCCTGGTTCATCCGGATTCCAACAAGACCATGATCAAAGAGGCTGTTGAGAAGATGTTCCCGGGTACCAAGGTGAAGAAAGTCAACACCCTGAATGTGCCGGGCAAGACCAAGAGACGCGGCATGAGCGTCGGCAAGACGGCGAAGACCAAGAAGGCCATTATCTGGCTGACAGAGGACAGCAAGGAGATCGAGATCTTCTCCGGACTTTGATAAGCTGCATCCGCAGGGGCTTGGAAACGCTCACGTTTCCTCGCTCGCGGGCAGTCGCCCGCTTCCTGCTCGCTGCTTAACACGAATATACGGCGCTAGTGAAAAATAAGAAAACCTATACTGCGCCGTGATAAAAGGAAACGCCCTTCGGGTATACCTGTATGCCCGGAGAAACGGGCATTAATAAGGAAACGCCCGAGCGCGTTTCCACATTTGAAACACCCTGCGGGCATCCCCTTATGCCCGGGAAACAGGGCATCCACAATGAATACCCTGCGGGCATCCCTGAATGCCCGGAAGAACAGGGCGTTAACTAGGAAAGGAGTTAGCATCATGGGAATTAAAACCTATAACCCATATACACCTTCCAGAAGGCATATGACCGGCTCCGATTTCAGCGAGATCACCAAGACGACTCCCGAGAAATCCCTGATCGTATCCCTTAAGAAGAACGCCGGCCGCAACAACCAGGGCAAGATCACAGTCCGGCATCATGGCGGCGGCAACCGCACCAAGTACAGAATCGTAGATTTTAAGAGAAATAAAAAGGACGGAATCCCGGCGACCGTGCTCGGCATCGAGTATGATCCGAACCGTTCCGCCAACATCGCCCTGATCTGCTACGCAGACGGCGAGAAGTCCTATATACTGGCTCCGGCCGGGCTGACCGACGGCATGAAGGTCGTAAGCGGTCCCCACGCCGAGGCGAGACTGGGCAACTGCCTGCCGCTTTCCGAGATCCCGGTCGGCGCCCAGATCCATAACGTGGAGCTGTATCCCGGCAAGGGCGGCCAGATGGTCCGCGCGGCCGGCAACGCCGCTCAGCTTATGGCGAAGGAAGGCAAGTACGCAACCTTAAGACTCCCGTCAGGTGAGATGAGAATGGTTCCCATCGAGTGCCGCGCAACCATCGGCGTCGTGGGCAACGGTGATCACAACCTGATCAATTACGGCAAAGCCGGAAGAAAACGTCACATGGGCATCCGCCCGACCGTCCGCGGCGCTGTCATGAACCCGAATGATCACCCGCACGGCGGCGGCGAAGGCAAGAACGGTATCGGACGTCCGGGCCCCTCCACTCCGTGGGGCAAGCCCGCGCTGGGTCTGAAGACCAGGAAGAAGAACAAGCATTCCAACAAGCTGATCGTGAGAAGACGTGACGGCAGCGCCATTAAATAATTGAAGGAGGATTTACCTTATGGGACGTTCACTTAAAAAAGGACCATTTGCAGACGCTCACCTTCTGAAGAAGATTGACGCGATGAACGCTTCGGGACAGAAGCAGGTAATCAAGACCTGGTCCCGCCGCTCCACGATCTTCCCGCAGATGGTTGGTCATACAATCGCAGTTCATGACGGCAGAAAGCATGTTCCGGTCTATGTGACTGAGGATATGGTAGGCCATAAGCTTGGCGAGTTCGTCGTTACCAGAACCTACAGGGGCCATGGCAAGGACGAGAAGAAGACCGCCAAGCGCTAAGCGGAAGATTGAAAGGAGGTTACAGCAATGGCTAAAGGACATAGAAGTCAGATCAAGAGAGAGAGAAATGCCCAAAAGGATACCAGGCCGTCGGCGAAGCTGTCTTACGCCCGCGTATCGGTTGAGAAGGCATGCTTTGTATTGGACGCCATCAGGGGCAAGGACGTGCAGACCGCACTGGGCATCCTGACATACAGTCCCAGATACGCCTCTTCACTGATCAAGAAGTTACTGGAATCGGCGATCGCTAACGCTGAGAACAATAACAACATGAGCAGGGAGAACCTTTACGTGGCTGAGTGCTACGCCAATAAAGGACCGACCATGAAGAGAATCAAACCGAGGGCACAGGGCAGGGCTTACCGAATCGAGAAGAGAATGAGCCACATTACCGTAGTGCTGAATGAGAGATAGGAGGCAAATATGGGACAGAAAGTTAATCCGCACGGCTTAAGAGTCGGTGTCATCAAAGACTGGGATTCCAGATGGTACGCGGAAGGCGATTTCGCGGACAATCTGATTGAGGATCATAAGATCAGAACTTTTCTGAAGAAGAAACTGTACAACTCCGGCATCTCCAAGATCGAGATCGAGAGGGCTTCCGACCGGGTGAAGGTGATCATTTACACGGCGAAGCCGGGTGTTGTCATCGGCAAAGGCGGCGCAGAGATCGAGAAGCTGAAGAACGAGGTTCAGAAGCTGACCGCCAAGAAGCTGTTCATCGACATCAAGGAGATCAAGAGACCGGAGCGCGACGCGCAGCTGGTTGCCGAGAATATCGCACAGCAGCTGGAGGGGCGTGTGTCCTTCCGCCGCGCCATGAAGAGCACTATGGGCCGTTCCATGAAGGCCGGCATCAAAGGCATCAAGACAGCCTGTTCCGGACGTCTGGGCGGCGCGGATATGTGCCGGACCGAGTTCTACAGCGAGGGAACCATTCCGCTGCAGACCTTAAGAGCAGATATTGACTACGGATTCGCTGAGGCAGATACCACCTACGGCAAGATCGGCGTTAAGGTATGGATCTACAAGGGCGAAATACTTCCTACTAAAGGAAACAAGGAAGGGAGCGATCGATAATGTTAATGCCTAAGAGAGTAAAGCGCCGTAAGCAGTTCCGTGGAAGCATGGCAGGAAAGGCCTTAAGGGGCAATACCATTTCCAACGGCGAGTACGGCCTTATAGCCATCGAGCCCTGCTGGATCAAGTCCAACCAGATCGAGGCGGCCCGTGTTGCCATGACCCGTTATATCAAGCGTGGCGGTAAAGTATGGATCAAGATCTTCCCGGATAAGCCGGTTACGGCGAAGCCCGCTGAGACCCGAATGGGTTCCGGTAAAGGCGCCCTGGAGTACTGGGTAGCTGTCGTAAAGCCCGGCCGCGTGCTGTTTGAGATCGCAGGCGTCGATGAAGCCACCGCCCGTGAGGCTCTTCGTCTTGCCATGCACAAGTTGCCCTGCAAATGTAAGATTGCCTCAAAGGCAGATTTAGAAGGCGGTGAATAACAGTGAAGACGAGTAAATATGTACAGGAATTAAACGGGAAGACCGTTGCAGAGCTGAATGAGGAGTTGGTATCCGCCAAGAAGGAACTGTTCAACTTAAGATTCCAGAACGCGACCAACCAGTTGGATAACACCAGCAGGATCAAGGAGGTTCGCAAGAACATTGCCAGGATTCAGACTGTTATTACTCAGAAAGAGAGGAGTTGAACGTCGTGGAGAGAAATTTAAGAAAGACCCGTACCGGTAAAGTCGTAAGCGACAAGATGGATAAGACCATCGTCGTCGCGATCGAGGACCACGTAAAACATCCTTTATATGGCAAGATCGTAAAGAAGACCTACAAGCTGAAAGCCCATGATGAGAAGAATGAGTGCGGCATCGGCGATACTGTGAAGGTGATGGAGACAAGGCCTCTGTCCAAGGACAAGAGATGGAGACTTGTGGAGATCGTCGAGAAGGCGAAATAATTAATCGTTCAGGAAGGAGTTAAGGCATGATTCAGCAGGAGACCAGACTGAGGGTCGCTGACAATACCGGCGCGAAGGAACTCCTTTGCATCCGCGTTATGGGCGGCTCTGTCAGAAGATATGCTAGTGTTGGCGATATTATCATTGCCACGGTCAAAGATGCAACGCCCGGCGGTGTTGTAAAGAAGGGCGATGTGGTAAAGGCTGTCGTAGTGCGCACCGTGAAGAGCGTTCGCCGTAAAGACGGTTCCTACATCCGTTTTGATGAGAACGCAGCCGTCATCATCAAGGATGACAAGACACCGAGAGGAACCCGTATCTTTGGGCCGGTTGCCAGAGAGCTTCGTGACAAGCAGTTCATGAAGATCGCTTCCCTGGCTCCGGAAGTACTGTAGGGAGGTGCAGACTGTGCATAAAATCAAGAAAAACGATCTGGTGAAGATCATTACCGGAAAAGACAAAGACAAGACCGGCAAGGTGCTCCATGTGGACACCAAGACCGGCAAGGTATTGGTTGAGGGCTGCAACATGGTGACCAAGCATAGCAAGCCCGGTCCCGGCAACCCCAACGGCGGCATCGTGCAGAAGGAAGCCGCTCTGGATATCTCCAATGTAATGCTGGTTGTCGACGGAAAGCCCACGAGAGTCGGCTTTAAGATCGAGAACGGCAAGAAAGTCCGCGTTGCCAAGGCGACCGGCAAAGTGATTGACTGATCAGGAGAGGAGGAACAAAGATCGTGTCCAGATTAAAAGAACAGTATCAGAACGAGATGGTGGACGCCATGATCAAGAAGTTCGGTTATAAGAACATCATGGAAGTTCCGAAACTCGACAAGATCGTGATCAATATCGGCGTCGGCGAGGCAAAGGAGAACGTGAAGATCCTGGATTCCGCAGTCAGGGATCTGGAGCTCATCACCGGCCAGAAGGCCGTCATCACCAAGGCGAAGAAGTCCGTCGCCAACTTCAAGATCAGGGAAGGCATGCCCATCGGCTGCAAGGTAACCCTTCGCGGCGAGAAGATGTACGAGTTTGCCGACCGTCTGATCAACCTGGCTCTTCCGCGTGTAAGAGACTTCCGCGGCGTCAACCCCAACGCGTTCGACGGCAGAGGCAACTATGCGCTGGGCATCAAGGAGCAGCTGATCTTCCCGGAGATTGAGTATGATAAGGTCGATAAGGTAAGAGGTATGGATATCATTTTCGTGACCACCGCGAAGACCGATGAGGAAGCCCGTGAACTTTTGACCTTATTCAACATGCCGTTTCAGAAATAATTAGGAGGAAAATCCAATGGCAAAAACTTCTATGAAGATTAAACAGCAGCGTCCGGCGAAGTTCTCCACCAGGGAGTACACCCGCTGCCGTATCTGCGGCCGTCCGCATGCGTATCTGAGGAAATACGGCGTCTGCCGTATCTGCTTCCGTGAACTGGCATACAAGGGCCAGATCCCGGGGGTTAAGAAAGCTAGTTGGTAAGGAGGAAAAGATCATGAACATGAGCGATCCGATTGCAGATATGCTTACAAGAATCCGTAATGCAAATACTGCGAAACATGATACGGTAGATGTCCC
>CANQBX010000100.1 GCA_947589095.1 uncultured Lachnospiraceae bacterium | reverse complement strand
AAGAGAAAACGGCTGCAGCCCGCATTATTACTGGGTTTGTAGCCGTTTTTGATTTCCATAAGTGTCAAACTCGGGATGATATTCTAACACGGGACATCTTTCATTTCAAGTCTCTCTCTCTATTTTTACTGATTTCCCCGGAGAGCCTGTTCTTCGGCCAGATCATCCTCCTCAATTTTTCGGTCTTTGTAGTAATATTCCATATCCCGTTCATTGATCTCTCGAAGAACTCTGGCCGGGTTACCCACGGCGATACTGTTCGCCGGGATATCCTTTGTCACTACGGCTCCCGCGCCTATGACGCTGTTTTCGCCGATCGTGACGCCGGGACAGATCGTTACATTTTCGCCGATCCACACATTATCACAGATCGTCACATGGTCCGTGTACATGAGGCCTCTCAGGTCCGGGCGGATGGGATGCCCCACCGTGGCGATCGTGACCGCAGGTCCGAACATCACATTTTTGCCGACAGTGATGAGTCCGTCGTCCACAAAATTGCAGTTGAAATTTACATAGGTTCCCTCACCCAGAGTGATGTGCCTGCCGTAGCAGAAGTAAAACGGCGGTTCGATCCAGACTGAACCGCTCTTTTCATTCAGCATCTCCTTCTGGATACGGAAACGTTCCTCCAATGTATCCGGCGTGGTGGCGTTGAAGGCGGCCATAAGCCGCTTTGCCTGGTTCCGTTCCTCCGGCATACCCTCGCACATATCCGTGAAAAGTTTGCCTGACATGATCCGTTCGTGCATGTTCATCGTTTTTCCTCCTCTTTTACAGTCAGATTTTTTACCCATTTGTATTTCCTGTAATGCCTGTATACCGCCGGCAGCTTGATCATTTCATCAAGATTCACGATAAAATACACTGCCGGCACAGGCAGTTTCAGAACAAAAGCCGTAAGCATCCCCAGCGGAACGGTGACACACCACATTGTCACCGTATCGCAGAGGAAACCGAATCCGGAGTCTCCGCCCGCGCAGAAGATCCCTCCTATCGTCGTGCCGTTGACGGATTTTCCCACCATGTAGCAGGCGCACATGACCAGCATCCATTTCAGATAATTGTCCGCCGTACCGCTTAAATCGGTCACGGCAAAAATCAGAGGGCCGAGCGCCAGCAGTACGGCTCCCGACGCGGCGCCGCACAGGACAGACAGTCTGCAGAGTCTGCCTCCGTATTCCTTTGCCTTATCAGGACGCCCCGCGCCGAGCTCATTCCCGACAATGATCCCGGCGCCGCTTCCCAGGCCAAGGCAGAAACAGGCTGCAAGGTTTTTTACAATGCCGGAGATGGAGTTTGCCGCCACGGCGTCCGAGCCGAGATGACCCAGGATCACGGAGTACATGGTAAATCCCACGCCCCAGACGATCTCATTCCCCAAGACAGGCGTCGTGTACTTCCAGAAATCGCTGCGGAGCCGCGTATCGTCATGCAGCAGACAGGTTAATCTGAGTTTCACGCGGTCCTTTTTTGATGTTTCAAAAAAGCACCAACCTGTTTCAACCGCCCGCGCCATGACGGTGGCAAGCGCCGCTCCCGCGATCCCCAGTCTTGGAATCCCCAGCAATCCGAAGATAAGGAGCGCGTTCAGCGCGATATTGATGATTACGCCGGCGGAGCTGATCAGGCTCGCCTTTGCCGCCCTTCCCGTGTTCTTCAGAATACAGAGATAGATCTGCGAGACGCCTGTCAGAATGAACGATAATGATACCGTGCGCAGATACGTCGCTCCTCCCTCGATAAGAACGGTCTCGTTTGTGAAAATCCGCATCAGCAAACGTGGGACACAGAGCCCGGCAGCAAAAAACAGGATCGAGACGGCGGCCGTTATTTTCATCACATACGCAAAGATCCGTTCCACAGCCGCCGCGTCCTTTTTCCCCCAGTACTGCGCCGCGAAAATTGACAGGCCGATCGTCATGGCCGCCAGAACCAGACTTTCCACAAAAGTCACCTGACTGGCCAGCGACACTGCCGAAAGGGCGTCCTGTGTCAGCTTCCCCAGCATCAGCGCGTCGGAGGCGCTGACCAGGGCGAGCATGAACTGCTGAAAGGCGACAGGAAGCACGATGGACAGCAGCTTCGCAAAGAAATCATCCGAAGAAGGTTTACTTTCTATTTTTCCGAACTTAAGTTTCATGGAATCCTTTCGCCAACTATGAAAGCGGGGCCTGCCCCCTTGACATGGTATAAATTCTTAAATATAATTATAAGGCGCAATATAGAGGATTTCTATCAAAAACCTGCCCGTTTCAATAACAATCCTGCGAGGTGAATGTATGTCCGTCCTGATAGATCTGAAAGATGACCGGTCTGAGAACGTGCAGTATGACAACATATCTTATCCCATTTACATACGTCGGGGCATTCTTTCCCGTTATCCCGACTATGCGGCCCCCAGCCATTGGCATGACGACATCGAGCTGATCGCCGTTCTGGACGGGCAAATGGACTATAACGTAAATGGAGAAATCATTGCTTTACATAAGGGTGAGGGAATTTTTGTCAATTCACGACAGATGCATTTCGGATTTTCCGCTTCCAAGACGGAATGCGATTTTATCTGCATTCTTCTCCATCCTGTGATCCTTTGCTCATCTCCCGCCTACGAACAGGATTTTATATTGCCGGTCATTCGTAACCATAATGCGCCGTATATCTTCCTTGACCCTGATATTCAATGGCAGCGGGATGTATTAAAAGAGATCCATGAGATAGACCGGAATAAAGACCAGCGGGCGACTCCGCTGAAAGTACTGTCCGCATTTTCCGAAATATGGTCCCTGCTGTATGAAAATATACCTTCAGAGGGCTATACCGCCAATACCGAAAGCGGCGATCTGGCGGCGGTGAGAAACATGGCCGGTTTTATCCAGAAAAACTATGCCCAGAAAATTTCACTTCAGGAGATCGCCCTTTCCGGAGCGGTGGGCCAGAGTAAATGCTGCAAGCTATTCGCGAAATTTTTTGGCCAGTCTCCAAATACATACCTCAACCGCTATCGTTTAGGAAGGAGCCTGAACCTTCTGCGGGCCGGTGATCAATCCATTACGGAGATCGCTGTGTCAGTGGGCTTTGGAAGCGCGAGCTACTTTGCGGAGATATTTCATAAACATTTTGGGATGACTCCGACAGAATACAGAAAACAAGCAGAAAGGAAGGAATCGCCCTATGCTTAACAGTCAGAAAATGCGCCAACTTGCTCCGGAAATGGATCCGCTCCGTCTGGGAACAGGCTGGACAGAGGAAGACCTTGGAAAGCCGCAGGTATTTATTGAAAGTACATTTGGGGACAGCCATCCCGGCTCCGGACATCTGGATCAACTGGTAGAGGCTGCAAGAGAAGGAGCTGCGGAGGCCGGAGGACACGGCGCCCGATACTATTGCACAGATATGTGCGATGGGGAAAGCCAGGGTACGGACGGAATCAATTTCTCCCTGGCAAGCAGAGAGATGATCGCAAATATGATCGAGATTCAGGCCAGTGCCACGCCGTTTGACGCCGGCATCTTTATAGCGAGCTGCGACAAAGGACTTCCCGGCAATCTGATGGGCCTGGCCCGCGTGAACATTCCTTCCGTGGTGGTTACAGGAGGAACTATGGCCGCGGGGCCCGAGCTGCTCACACTGGAACAGCTTGGAATGTATTCCGCCAGGTATGAACGCGGCGAGATCAGCGAGGAACAGCTGAACTGGGCGAAGCGCAGCGCCTGTCCGGGCTGCGGAGCATGCTCCTTCATCGGGACGGCTTCCACGATGCAGATTATGGCCGAAGCTCTCGGCCTTGCCCTGCCCGGTTCCGCCCTGCTGCCCGCTGCCAGCCCCGATTTAATTGAGTACGCCAGAGAAGCCGGGAAACTGGCGGTAAAGCTGGCAGCTATGGAAAATATGCGGCCGAGCGATATCGTAACCATGGACAGCTTTGAAAACGCGATCCTCGTTCATGCCGCCGTCTCCGGCTCCACAAACTGTCTGCTTCATTTGCCGGCGATCGCGCATGAATTCGGTATTGAGATCACAGGCGATACCTTCGACCGCCTCCACAGGGGCGCCCATTATCTGCTGGATGTCCGTCCTGCCGGCCGCTGGCCTGCCGAATTCTTTTATTACGCCGGAGGTGTTCCGGCCATCATGGAGGAGATCAAAGACTCTCTTCATCTGGACGCCATGACAGTCACCGGGAAGACGCTGGGGGAAAACCTGGAAGAACTGAAGCAAAACGGTTTTTATGACCGCTGCCAGAAATGGCTCGACGAAGCTAACCATAAGTATGGCCTTAACCTCAAACGGACGGATATCATCCGGCATTATGATCAGGCCATCGGGACTGACGGTTCCATTGCCGTTCTTAAAGGCAATCTGGCCCCAGAAGGCGCCGTGATCAAGCATACCGCATGCCCGAAAGAAATGTTCTCCGCCGTTCTGAACGCCCGGCCGTTTGACAGCGAGGAAGCATGCATCGACGCCGTTCTTCATCATAAGGTTAAGCCCGGCGACGCGGTGTTCATCCGCTATGAAGGGCCAAAAGGTTCCGGAATGCCGGAAATGTTCTATACCTCCGAAGCGATCTCGTCGGATCCGGAATTAGGACGTAGCATTGCGTTGATCACGGACGGACGTTTTTCCGGGGCGTCCACCGGTCCTGTGATCGGGCATTGCTCCCCCGAAGCCCAGGCGGGTGGCCCCATTGCGCTGGTGGAAGAAGGCGACCTTATCCACCTGGATGTGCAGCAGCGAATCCTGGAGATCGTCGGAGTGAAAGGCCAGCACAAGACGCCGGATGAGATGGCGGAAATTCTCGCCGAACGGAAGCAGCACTGGCAGCCCAGACCCGCGAAATACCGAAGCGGCGTTCTGCGTTTGTTTTCAGAACTGGCCGTCTCTCCCATGAAGGGGGCGTATCTGGACTGCGATACGAATAGCGACGGTCATAGGAATGCCGCAGCCTTATAAAATCACAGAATAAGCGCCGGAAGCCTTAATTTTACCGGCTTCCGGCGCTATTTAGCAGGTTATGATAAGTTACCTGATAAGTTATGGCAATTACCCCGCAGCGATCATTTTCTGCGCAAATCCCCATTTGTACTCATCTATTATTTACGCAAATCCCCGTTCATCTATTATTTGCATTTATTCAAGTGTATGCAAAAATATCGGTCATAGATGACTTGCGAACCTGCAGGCTCATTTTCCTTGTCCACCCCTCAATAATCCGTCACATCAAACTCCCGGTCCTTATAATAATACTTCCGGTCCTCTTCCGTGATCTTCCGAAGGATTCGGCACGGGTTGCCCGCGGCGATCACATTGTCCGGAATGTCCTTCGTGACCACGCTCCCCGCGCCGATCACCACGTTATTGCCGACCGTGACGCCGGGAAGAATGACCACGTTTCCGCCGATCCAGACATTGTTCCCTATGGTGATCGGAATCCCGTATTCGTAGCCGGAATTCCTGCTGTCCGGGTGAACCGGGTGCCCCGCCGTGTAAATGGAGACGTTGGGCGCAAGCATTACATTGTCGCCGAAGGTCACCTTGCCCACATCCAGGATCGTCAGCCCGTAGTTGGCGCTGAAATTCTCGCCCGCCTCGATATTCCATCCGTAATCGCAGTGAAACGGCGGCTCGATCCAGATACTCTCCCCGGTCCTGCCGAACAGCTTCTTAAGAAGCTCTGGGATCCGCGGCCTCTCCTCCGGTTTCAGCCGGTTAAACTCATAGATCAGCGCTTTGCACGCTTCCCGTTCCTCGGTAAGGCCGTCCAGCCACGCCTTATACGGCAGGCCGCTCAACATCCGCTCTTTCTGGTTCATAATGATCCTCCATATTTTTAATTCATTCGTCAGCAAATTTCTGTCTATCCCGCCGTCTCCGTCCCATACACCTCGATCTGGCTGAGGGCAGGGAACGGCGACGGATCCTCCGATTTGATCAGGCGGCTCAGCCTGACCCACTCCGTGCGTTTCTTTTCGATCCGCAGCTCGTGGGGAAGAACGCTCTTCTCCATCTGCCAGTCCACATTCGTCCCGTCCGAGAAGGAAAGCGTCACCTGTTTCCACCAGTTGTCGTGCGGAAAATCCGCCCGCGTGTAAAGCACGATCCGGTCGATCTCCACCTCCCGGCCGAATTCCACGGTCAGCTCCGCGTCGTCCCTGCGGTTGATGCCCCAGGACTCGTAGGGCCAATTCCCGTGGGACCGGTTCTCACAGACCCCGTCGATGGCGTTGCGGGCTGCAAACACCGCCTCGCCCCTGGTCTCCGTATTGGCGTGGGCGTGAGGATAACAGCCGGTATCCTCGTGCTGATCGTACACATTCACCGCCAGGTTCCGGCAGCCGGAGATCTCCGTTTCCCCGGCAGGCCGGACGTAAAGATAATGCTTATCCCCCGCAAATGCCTTCGGCGAATAGCTGGTCTTCTTCTCCCTGAAGGGGATCGTATAGCTTAGGACGTCTGTCTTCAGAAAACACAGGGCCGGCCCCAGGGCGTCGTCCAGCTGGAGACGAATATGGATATCCTTCTCCGACGATTCCAGGACGATCCGATCCCCCTCCTCATATTCGGCCATATAGACAAGGCTCACCGCGTCCTCGCCGCGTTCGGCCTCCTTCGTATTGCCGCAACGGTCCACAATCTTCAGTTCCATGACTGGCATGACCGATCACACTCCTTTTCTCAATTTGATCTTTTCTGTCTCTGCGGCCGTCTACCACATAAAGACGCCGGTCCCCTTCAGCTTATATACCGCTTCGATAAAAAAATAGTCCGCGTAACTCATGGTGATATGATGCTCCGGCACATGATAGGCCGCGCTGCAGTTCTGCACAATGGCGTCGCAGTCCTGCCCGAAATCCGCCCGCGTATCCGCGATCGTCCGCAGGATCTTCACCGCCGCTTCCTCATAGATTCTGCCTTCCGGCGCCGGTACACATTTTGAAAGCTCTAAAAGGCCTCCCGCGATCACACATGCTCCGCAGGAATCCTCATAGGCCGGTTCCTCCGGCTGTGCGAAATCAACCGGAATGATGCCGTTTTCCGGAATATGCTGCAGACAATACCGGGCTGCACGTCTTGCCGTCTCCAGATATCTCTGCTCGCCGGTATGCCGATAGCTGATCATGAAGCCATAGACTGCCCAGCCCTGCCCCCTTGTCCAGGCGGAACCTTCTCCATAGCCCTGTCCGCCCAGGCTGCGCACCATACGTCCAGTCTCCGGATCAAATTCCACGATATGGCAGACCGATCCGTCCGACCGAACAAAATTCTCCATCACCGTATCCGCATGCATCATGGCCATCTGACGGAACCTTGGATCTTTCGTCTCCTCGCTGGCCCAATAGAGCAGGGAGATGTTGAACATACTGTCTATGATCGCCCACCCCTTATTACTCTCAGGCAGCGGCGCGTTCCCCGATCCCGGCTCTTCCCCTTCCGGCACGCTTTTCCGCCCATACAGATAGTCTTCATCGTTCCATGCGCGCAGAAACCGCCCGACCGGATTAAACCGGCCGGCAAGCAGGCTGGTCGCATGAAGCGCCTGCCGTCTGGAATCCGGATTGCCCGTCAGACGGTAATCCGCAGCGGCAGTGGGCATAAACATAAAGCCCACGTCATGATGAAGCCCGTAATAATCATGGAAGCATCGCTCCATCCGTTCCTCGGACAGCCGCGCGATCCGCATGTATTTCTCATCGCCGGTATCCTGATAGAGCAACCACATTATACCACCCCAGAAGCCGTTCGTCCACCAGTTAATCCCATCGTCGACGTTCCATTCTTTCGCCGGATCCGACCGGTCGTCATAATCTCCGTTCTCATCCGTACGATAGGGGATTTTATTCCGGTTTTTCTCACTGACCCAGGTCATCTTTCCGCGGATCCGTTCGATCACAGTATCCGCCCACATTTCATTCTGTCCCATATGCTTTTCTCCTCTTCATAAACCTTTTCCGATTACCGTTAACCGGCCGCAGTTTACTTTCTTTTATCTGCCGTCTTCCGACATCCGGATCGACGGTCTTTCTCCTTCGATCCCCAGAAGCGTGATCGTCTGGATTCGGCCGTCGGCAAGTTCTACCCGGACCTGATCAGGGCTGTCCGCCGTCACCCGCGCGACGGCCGCCCGGTCCTCGTATGGCTCGATCACCGTCACATAGCGCCCGATCCGCCCATGGCTGCGCACGGCGTAGGTCTTCCGCTGCTGTCTCTCGTCGCCGGGAAAGGCATCCACACCCACGCAGGCTTTCAGCCGAACCACAGGAAGGTTTCTTATGTCGATGATGATTCGGCTCTCCTGTTCATGATCAATGGGGCTTGCGCCCAATGCATATGGATATTCCATACCCACGATTGTGACGCGGCCGCCCCGATAGTCCCGCCCGATGCCGCAGCCGGTATCGGTGTTCTCCATGCGGATGCGGTTTTCCGAAAAACCGGCAGTTTCTTCATCCGGTCTTCCTGCTTCTTCGGGAACCGCTTTCAGGGCCTGCAGGGATTCTTCCTTCTTCAAATATTTTCCAAGATCGATCTCCATGCCGTCTTCCAGCACCAGCCGGATCTCTCCCCAGAAGATTCCCTGGGGCGTTTTTACCTCCCGCCCGATCTCATCATGCATAACGCCCTGCCGGACGGACAGCGTGATCGCGGAAGCGCCTCTTATCTCCGCGTCGATCTCCCCGCGTCCCAGGATCCAGCCGTCGAATTCTCCTTTCTCCAGTACCCGTCCGTCCGCCTCTGCCCGGTAAGCCAGCGGAATCGTATAGCCGTTGCCGTCAGCAGCCCAACCGGTATGAACGGCGACCCGGCCTGTCATCTGCACGGTGCGCTTCGGCCACGCAGTGTAGACGTCCATTTTCAGGAGTCCCGGCTCATTATAGCTGGAACGGTCGCATACATGGCTTGCCCCCGCCTGCTCCTCTGTAAATTCCGTGCAGAACCGCGCAAGACTCGGACCGTTGACCTCGTACCAACTGCAGTCCGTGATAAACTGGGCATCGGATATGGGATTGTCATTCATCTGCTCCGTATGGCCCATCAGCCGCACGGACTCTCCCTCAATTCCCAGAAATCCCTTGATCTGCAGCAGGGAGTCATACTGATGTTCCTTCTCCCCTTCCAGATAATCAAAGAGTACAATATAATCATCTGTCACGGCCATGATCCGTTTCTGAAGGATCTCTTCGGTAAATCCGGTCATCTCTCCGTAGACCGGGCTTCCCTCGCCTTCCAGGATCGGAAGGAAACAGCCGTTTCGCCGGCAGCGCAGACGAAGTTCCTCCTTATCAGCCGTCTGTCCGTCCTGATAGTAGACCATTCCGCCGTAAGGCGGATAGGACCACGCTGTCTTTACCGCAATGCCTGCCGCGGCAAAACCGGGACGTTCGTCCCACAGGATCCGTCTGGAATCGGCAGGAACCTGCATTTTTTCGTCCACCACCACCATATTTTTGGTCAGAGAGCACTGAACGTAGAATTTGTACATAAAATGTCCATACCCCCACCAGCAGTGTTCCGGATTGAAAAAGCTTCTCCCATATCGCATAACGGACAGAAGTTCGCCGATATCGAAATGTCCGTGGGCATAGCCGTGAGAACCGTACCGAAGCACCGCCTGGATCTGCTCCCGAGGCGGGCGTTTCTCTTTGCTGCTCCGAAGGAGGGCCAGTCCGATATTATCCGCGAAGGCCGCCGTGTCCAGTCTGCGCTCTCCGTCGGATTCCGAAAGCCTTAAAGCCTTCTGATGCACCTGCGGATCCCCGAATACCGGATCCGGAGGGAGGCCTGCGATCACCGGCAGATACCGGTCGTCGTGATAGTACGCATACGCCAGATCATAGGTGGAGCCGAAATGTTCCCCCGTCAATTTCTTTTCATCCGAATCCGAAATGCCGAACAGTACGCCGCGGTAATCCAGAAACGGAAGCGCCGCATCAAACATATCGCGGATATGGACCATATTTCTCCGGTTTCCGCCCCATTTCCGGTTATACATTCCGGACGTGACCCTTGCAGGCTGACCGGCGTAGACGGATCCGACCTCACTGCCGAAAGAAACAGGAAAACCGGTGTTGGCGATATCATAGCCGAACCGTCTGAGAGCATCGGCCGCATGTAGCATCATGGACGCGACCCATGTATTGTAGCCGACCGAGCACTCAAACCACCATCCGTCATTGAAAACGCCATGACAGAACTGTGGTATGATTCCGCCGTTTCCAAAGGCAAAGCGCCGGATCCGCTCCGCGTCCTGCAGCACCATGGCCCCGTACAGGGCTCCGGAAAGCTCCGACAAAAGCCAGTTGGAAATCTCACCGCTTCTTACATGGGTATCCAGCATCTCCATATAGATGCGGAAACACTGCTCCATCCGGCTTCGTGTCTCCTCATCCAGCTCTTCTGATTCATAGATCATATCAAGACCGACAGCCAGATGTTTGAAAAAATGCCCTTCCTGCACGTAAGACTGGCTGCATCCCTTTTTCCGGGCCGAATAGCCTTTCTCCGGATCAGAAAAACGCCGGTAAAAATCCGCCAGCTTCTCCGCATAAGCCGCTTTCCCTGTAACAGCATAGGCATAGGCCGCGGACATCAGGCTGTTCTCCGTTTTTGTCTCATAGCAGAAATCATACCCCTCCATCGGGTCTTCCACGACCCA
>CANQBX010000099.1 GCA_947589095.1 uncultured Lachnospiraceae bacterium | reverse complement strand
GTGTTCAGCACTTTTATCCGATAGCCGCCCCGCTGTAAGAGCTTCCCGCACTCGATTAAGACGGTGCCTTTCGGAACCATCTGCTTCATCGAAGCCGGTTCCCAGACCTCCGCGGACAATTTCCGGCGGCTGTTCGACGCCTTCGTGGGCGACGACTATACGGAATCCGTATTCTTAAGCGAGATCCCGCCGGAGCCGACGGAAGCCGCCCGGACGAAAGACGGCGTCCGCGTCTACACACTGTCCTTTAAAGATCAGAACGGCGACCCGGTAAAGGACGTCACCGTCAATGTCTGCGACGACGCGTCCTGCACGCCCATGACCTCCAATTCGCGGGGTATCGTGCGGTTTATCCTGCCCGGCTTCACCTATCACATCCAGATAGTCGGCATTCCATCCGGATATGCGTATACCGGCGACGAGGAGGTATATCTGAGCGCGGAGGGCGGAATTACGAAGATAATCCTTTCAAAGCAGTAATCGGCTGATTCCAACCGGCTGCGTGTTTTCAGCATTGGCATTCTTGATATACAACATAATCAAAAAAAAACAGACATATAAGTATCGGTTTCTCAAACCGTTCCTTATATGCCTGTTAAATTATTCTCCGCAGGCCGGAAGCGCAAGCTCTCCGACGAATATCATGTTCTCATCCCACCGCTCTTCGATAGTCTTCCGGATATATTCCTCCGAAGGCGTCACGGTGACCGTCTCGCTGCCGCCATCCGCCGTCGTAACGTTGATGTCGCTGAAAATGTCCAGCATATCGTCATTTACCATGGCATAGACAGGACCATTGGCCGTGTTCTGCTCGATATGGATCGTATTCGTTTCTTTATCGTAGCTTGCGACGACCACGCCTTCCGTCACGTCCCGCGGCGCCCTGAGCCAATAGAAAGTCTCCACGTCGCTCTCTTCCGTGCGAACCGACAGATCCCAGACGATTCTCTCCGGAATAGGATCTCTCGTATATGCGGTCACGAAATCCACCGCGTTCGTATTCGCCTTCTCGGTCTCCGACCGGCCGGTTTCCAGCCACCCTTCCAGATCGCTGATCACCGTCTGCTCCACTCGGTTCTTATCGTTGTCCACGACCGCGTGACCTTTCCCCAGATGGAGAAACGTGCGGTGCGTGTAGCCTTCCGGCTGCCCGTCCCTTCCATAGCGGTCCGCCAGCTCATTCAGCACGGCGTCGTATTTCGCCGTTTCCAGGTTCCGATCGTAAGCCGTGTCCTTTTCGCCGCACTGCAGGGCGATGGGCGTATTGTAGAGGTTGGCCAGGTTCACGCCGTTGGGATGACCCGCGGACATATTGACCGCCGCGAAACGGTCGGCCAGGCGGGGTGATATCTGGTAAACGCCGTCGCCGCCGGCGGAGTATCCCATCAGATAGACCCGGTTCGTATCGATAGGATAGAAAATGGACAGGTTCTCCAGGAGCCTCTCGTAGAGCGGATAGCTTTCCGGATTAAAATGCGTATTCCACGTATCGCGGACGCCTCTCGTGGCGATATAAATGCCATTCTTGACGCTGAAATAATAATAAACCTGCATCTGGACCCACTGGCTGTCGTTGAGTTCCTTTTCGGCCTCTCCTCCGCCGTGAAGCGCGATATAGACCGGATAGCCGTCGCCGCTGTCTTCTCCTACGGTCGCCAGGGAATAGCGCATTGTGGCTTCCCCGTAGGTCATCGACTTGGCTTCGACCTCGGCGGCGCGATCCGCGTCGCGTTTCGCCTCCGCGCACATTTCTTCGTATAGGCTTGTTCTTGCCGCTTTGAGAGCTTCATTGCTGTCGAGAACGAGCGGTTCGGCGGCAGGCTTGGCGGCTGATTCTGCCGCCGGAGTCGGATCGGCTGCGGCCGATTCCGCGGTCAGGAACTGGTCTGCCCCGGCAGACTCCGCAGCTTGTCCCGCGGCCTGCTCCTGCCCCGACGCCGCAGACTCTGTGATCGGTTCTTTATCGGACGAAAACGTCGTCGCAGCTGCCTCCGGCTCGGATTCTAAGACTTCGCTGACCGTTTCCGCCGCGTCCGGCGCCTTACCGGCCTGTCCGGCGCCGCCGGATGAACAAGCTGACAATATCACGACAGCCGTAAGAATCCCGGGAATTAAGATTCTTTTCATTT
This sequence comes from uncultured Lachnospiraceae bacterium, assembly GCA_947589095.1. Lineage (GTDB taxonomy): Bacteria > Bacillota > Clostridia > Lachnospirales > Lachnospiraceae > UBA3402. Next base: position 8,576 of record CANQBX010000099.1, on the reverse strand, counting down.
CGCAGATAAACCTCCCGATTATAAACATTCATTTGCACACCTAAAAACATCCGGATATTACCGGATTCCGTGCCGGCTCAGGCCGCCCTCCCACCTAAACCGGCAGAAAGGCGGCCCCATTTTACATCAAATAATCTGCAGCAACTGCACTGCGTCGTCAGATTCCCACGTTCCCGCTGCTGACCCCAGCCATCTTCCCCTCAAGAGGCAGCCACTCCAGGGCCTTCAGGATATATCTGTCCCAGAAATCCCACTCATGGGCTCCTGGGCCGGTCTCGAACGTGAAGCTGACCCCATGGGACTTAAGAACTTCCGCAAGGGCATTATTCTTCTCCAATAGCGAGTCCTCCGTCCCGCAGGCCATATAAATCGCAGGAAACTCCTCGCCCGCGGCCGCCATCTGCTCGATCAGGAACCGGGGATTGCGGTCGCTTTCCAGGGCCGCCTTCAGATCCGGGCCGAAGCAGCTGTGCTTATAATCCTCTGATTCCGAAACGAATTTGGGCTCTTTCGTGCTGACCAGGAAACTCTCGTCCGTGATAAATGCCCCGGACAGGGCGATGATGGCCCCGAACGTGTCATGATACTTCAGGCCATTGCGCATGGCGCCGAAGCCGCCCATGGACAGGCCGCCGATGTAGGTGTCCTCTCTCTTATGGGACAGCGGAAATGTTTTCCTGGTGAATTCCACCAGCTCCCGGCCGATGAATTCACCATACATGGCGCTGTTCCAGGGCTGATCCACATAGAAGGCGTTCTCGCCCGCCGGCATGACCACCGCCAGATCCCGCTCCTCGGCGTACCGCTGGATGCGGGTGCCGTACAGCCAGTCGGTCTGGCTACCCAGAATGCCGTGCAGCAGATACAGGGTCTTGTAGGGCTTCCCGGCCGGCCTCCCGGAAGCGCTCCCGAAATACATTTTGTCCGTCGGCAGGATCACGCAGAGCGGCACCGTGCGCCCCAGAGTTCTTGCCATGAAACTTACGTGAAGTATTGCCATGATGATCTTCCTCCTTTTTTATTTTAGCCGCATGTTTTGTCATTCTGCACATGCGGAAAATGTACCAGGTCTTACACCGCTGAAACCTTCAAGGGTGCTATGCGTCGATGGGAGTACGGTGTCTCTTTTCTTCAGCTGTGATTCCTTCAAGAGTGCAGTACACCAACCGCGTTCGCCTAACGCCAAAACGAAATGCAGAACTCACGGTTCAGCTAGCTATTCTTCTTTCTCTTCACTCGCGCACAGACTGATCGCCCTACTCATCAGCACTCTGTCCAGCAAGCAGAAAATACCGCACATACAGCCCAGCCGCCAGCGCCGCGCTCACGAGATCCGCCGCCGCCTGGGCCGCCACCACGCCCATATATCCGGCCAGTGATACCGCAACTGCCAGCACGATCAGGAATATCACGCCCTGCCGGCTGACGGACAGCAGGAAGGAGGGAAGCATTTTCCCGGTCGCCTGGAACAGGCAGGACAGCAGAAGCACCACGGCGGCGAACACATTGCCGGCCGCCTGCCAGCGCAGCATCACCGTGCCGTCGGCCACGATGCTCTCCACATCGATAAATCCGCGCAGCATCGCCGGAGCCGCCGCAAAGAGCGCCGCGCTGATCACCGCAGCCAGACCGCACAGGAACAGCAGGCAGAACCGGATCAGTTCCTTCAGGCGCTTTCCGTCCCGCGCGCCGTACAGATAGCCGAACAGCGGTACGCCGCCGAAGGCCAGGCCCACCAGCACCAGCTGGGCGATCATATTGATCTTCAGCACGATGCCCATGGCCGCGATCTTGTCGCTTCCGTAAGGCAGCAGAAAATGATTCACGACCACCAGGCTGACGCTCTGGGTCAGGTTCGTAATCGCTGCCGCCGTGCCGACGCCCAGAATCTGCCTAAGCTCCCCGCCGTCCACATGGCTGTCCCGCGGCGTCACCGATAGGAAACGGCTGCGGCGTTTTAACATGATCAGCAGAAATACGTCGCTGAACACATAGCCGATCACCGTGGCGATGGCCGCGCCTCTCGCGCCCCAGCCAAGCACGGAGATCAGGATCGGATCCAGGATGATATTTAACACCGCGCCGCCGGCGGTCCCCACCATCGAGGTTGTCGCCATGCCTTCACAGCGCAGCAGATTCGAATGGATAAAACTCAGAATAATGATCGGTGCCCCGGCCGCAAGCACCGTGAAATACTCCGCCGCGTAAGGCAGCGTGTCCGCGTCCGCGCCGATCAGCCGAAGGAACGGCATCCGGAACAGAAGAAGCGGCACCGCCAGCACCACGCCGGTCAGGATCGCCACATAGAAGCAGAAGGAGCTGACCCGCCGCATGCCGTTCGCGTCCTCGCTTCCCAGCATTCGGGAGATCAGAGAGCTGCCGCCCTGGCCGTAGATATTGCCGAAGGCCATCAGCGCCGTGAATACCGGACTGCACAGCGATACGCCGGCCACCAGAACTGTATTGCCGGTCTGCGCGATAAAATAGGTGTCCGCCAGATTGTAGATCAGCGTCACGATCATGCCCGTCATCACCGGCAGCGCCATCTTAAAATAAGTGCGCGGCAGATGATCCAGGTCGAAAACAGGCTGCTCCATAAAAAATACCTCCTAAGCTGCACTCATCAGGAGGTATTTTATCATGAAATCATGAAGAATGGCAATGTCATTTTATATGTTGACGCAGCGCCGGGCGGAATTTATACTGGATATGATGATCATTTACACTATTTGGGGAGGGCACGATCCATGAAAATCGTCATTTCCGTTGATTCCTTTAAAGGGAGCCTGACTTCCATGGAAGCGGGCGCGGCCATCCGGGCCGGCATTCTGAGGGCGCAGCCGGATGCGGAGATCGTCGTAAAGCCCCTGGCCGACGGCGGCGAAGGCACGACGGATGCCCTGATCGAGGGTCTCGGAGGAACCCGCATCGACCTGACTGTAACCGGCCCGCTAGGGCAGCCAGTTCAGGCGCATTACGGGTATCTGAAGGACTCGAATACCGCGATCATAGAAATGGCCAGCGCAGCCGGCATCATGCTGGTTCCCGATGGCCGGCTGAATCCTCTTTCCGCGACAACATACGGCGTTGGCGAGCTTATAAGACATGCGATCGAGATGGGATGCAGAAACTTCATTATAGGCATTGGGGGGAGTGCTACTAATGACGCGGGTCTCGGAATGCTGAAGGCTCTCGGTTTTCGTTTCCCGGACAGGGAAGGTCGTGATGTCGGAGATGGCGCAAAGGCATTAGCCCAGATCGCTGCCGTTGACCGGCAACAAGTGCATCCCCTTTTAAAAGACTGCTTTTTCCAGGTCGCCTGTGATGTCAATAATCCTCTTTGCGGCATAAATGGTTCCACTTACATATATGGTCCTCAAAAAGGTGTAACCGAAGAAATGAAACCGGAACTTGATCGAGCCATGGCCCATTTTGCCGATATCACCGCCGACACAGTAAATAAAGACTGGTCCAAAACTGCAGGAGCCGGGGCTGCCGGCGGACTCGGATTCGCCTTTCTCAGCTATCTGAACGCAGAACTAACCTCCGGGGTCGAGCTGATCCTCGACACGGTCAATCTGGAACAGGATCTAAAAGACGCTGATATCGTAATCACCGGAGAGGGACGCCTGGATCATCAAACCGCCATGGGTAAAGCGCCAATCGGCGTAGCCAAGAGAGCAAAACGATACGGTGCAAAGGTCATCGCTTTCGCGGGAAGCGTAAACGCCGAGGCTCGCAGCTGCAACCAGGCAGGCATAGACGCCTTCTTTCCTGCGGTCCATGAAATCACCACATTGGAAGAAGCGATGCTTCCTCAAAACGCTTCAAAGAATCTGACTTTAATGGCGGAACAGGTTTTTCGATTGCTGCAAACCTGCAAAAAATAACCACAAAATGAAATCCGTCTCTTTTCATTTTAATCTGCCCCACTAAAAAACGCCGGAAAAAGAAAACCGGTTGTAATCGGGTAAATATTGGGATATAATCTTCATATTGGCAATGAGCAGTGCCAAATCTGTCGCAGAGACAGCCGCGTTGTGCTTGCATATAAGCGGATGCCTCTGTGACAGATTTGATAGGGCGAAGCCTGTGAGCGAGTAATCCGCAGGCTTACGAGCCGCACTGCGGCCCCGCCCCCGCCCTTGCCCCAACAGCGAGAAAGCCGCAGGCTTGCGAGCATACAGCATCTCCCGCGCAAAACCCACCCCTGAAAGGAGACCTATACCCATGCAATCAATCAAACTCAGAGACGATTTCTACTGGACCGGCATCATCGACGACAAGCTGCGCGTCTTCGACATCATCATGTACACCGAGTTCGGCACCACCTACAACTCCTACGTACTGAAAGCCGACGGCCAGACGATCCTGTTCGAGACCGCCAAGGCCAAATTCTTCGACGAATACTTAAGCAAACTCAAAGAAGTCATCGACGTGACCAAGATCGACTACCTGGTCGTCGACCACACCGAGCCGGACCACGCCGGAAGCGTAGAGAAGCTCCTGGACTACAGCCCCCAGATGAAGATCATCGCCACAGCCACAGCCATCGGCTTCCTCAAGGAGATCGTGAACCGCGATTTCGTAAGCCTGGCCGTCAAGGACAACCAGACCATGACCATCGGCAATAAGACGCTCAGATTCATGGTCGTTCCCAACCTTCACTGGCCGGACACCATGTACACCTTCATCGAGGAGGAGCAGATCCTGGTGACCTGCGATTCCTTCGGCTCCCATTACTGCCTGCCGGAGGTGGTCTCCAGCGCGATCAAAAATGAAGACGACTACCAGAGCGCCCTCCGCTATTACTACGACTGCATCATCGGGCCGTTCAAGCCGTTTATGCTCAAAGCGCTGAACCGGGTGGAAGGCATGGACATCACGATGATCGCCACGGGCCACGGCCCCGTGCTGGTGGGCGACCGCATTTCCCAGGTCATGAAGACCTACCGGGAATGGTCCACCGTCGTGAATCCGAATACGAAGAAGACCGTCGTGATCCCCTACGTCAGCGCCTACGGCTACACCGGCATGCTGGCGGAGAAGATCGCCGAAGGCGTCCGCGACAGCGGCGATGTGGACGTGCGGGTCTACGACATGGTCACCGCCGACAAGGCGAAGGTGAATGAGGAAATGCTCTTCGCGGACGGCCTGCTCTTCGGTACGCCCACCATCGTAGGCGACGCTCTGCAGCCCATCTGGGACCTGGTGATCTCCATGTTCCCCGGCACCCACGGCGGCAAGCATGCCAGCGCGTTCGGCAGCTACGGCTGGAGCGGCGAGGGCGTGCCCAATATCATCGACCGTTTGAAACAGCTGAAAATGAAAGTCACCGACGGCCTTAAGATCCGCTTCAAGCCCAGCGAAGCCGACCTGGTGACGGCCTACGAATTCGGCTATCAGTTCGGCTGCCGCGTCCAGAATAAGGAAGTCACTCTCCCAAGGAAGAAAGGAGCCCGCCAGCTGGTCAAATGCCTGGTCTGCGGCGAGATCTTCGATTCCTCCATCGAGGTCTGCCCGGTCTGCGGCGTAGGCAAAGAGAATTTCGTTCCCGTTGAAGTGGAAGAGACCGGATTTGTCAATAATACGAAAGAATACTATGTGATCCTCGGCAACGGAGCCGCCGGCTTTAACGCCGCAAAGGCCATTCGGGAGAGAGATAAGACCGGAACCGTGGTCATGATCTCCGGCGAGGAATATTCCGCCTACAACCGCCCGATGCTGACCAAGGCGCTGGTGGCCGGACTTTCGGCGGAGCAGATCGCCATCGAAGGCGCGAACTGGTATGAGGCCAACCAGATCTACCAGATCCTGAACAAGAAAGTGGTCTCCGTCGATACGAAAGACCAGAACGTATGCCTGGACGATGGCTCGAAGATCCATTATACAAGGCTGATCTACGCCCTGGGCAGCGAATGCTTTATTCCGCCGATCAAGGGCGCGGATCTGCCGCAGGTGGCTGCGATCCGCCGCTTAGACGACGTGCGCCGGGTGGAAAGTCTGATGAAGCAGTCCAAATCCGCCGTGGTCATCGGCGGCGGCGTGCTTGGCCTGGAGGCCGCCTGGGAGCTTAAGAAGGCCGGGCTGGATGTGACGGTACTGGAAGCCGCGCCGGTCCTGATGGGACGGCAGCTGGATGAGAGCGCGGGAGAGATTCTGAAAGGAATCGCCTTAAAGCAGGGAATTAAGATATTGACCGGAGTGAATATCGCGGAGATTGCCGGGGACGGTGCAGCCGTTTCTGGCGCAGCAGACGGTAACACCGCCAGCCATAACGCAACTGAGGACGGTACCGCCGATAGCACGGCTCCGAACACAGTCGTTCATGTCACCGGCGTACGCCTGGCCGACGGCCAGTTCTTCGAAGCCCAGATGGTCGTCATTTCCACCGGCATCCGTGCCAACACCGCCCTTGCCGCGGATATGGGGCTGGAGCTGGGCCGGGCTGTCAAAGTGAACAACCGCATGGAAACCAGCATCCCCGGCATCTATGCCTGCGGCGACTGCGCGGAATATCAGGGCCTGAACCTGGGCATCTGGCCGGAAGCCTCCGAGCAGGGCAAGGTGGCCGGTACCAACGCGACCGGCGATAACGCCGAATACACGCCGGTTTCCGCCGCACTCACATTCCACGGGATGAATACCGCCCTGTTCGCCGCCGGCGACAACGGCAAGAATCCTAAACTTCTTTATAAGACCGTAGAGTTCCGCGACATGGGCAAGGGGCAGTACAAAAAGTATTTCTTCTTAAATAACCGCCTCTGCGGCGTGATCCTCTTAGGCGATCTGTCTGAAATGGCAAAGCTGACCACGGCGCTGGAGCAGCATGTGACTTATCAGAAGCTGATGACAGAGTAAGGCCGTGGGGCTGTTTAACGTATCAGGGGCGGCTGCAAAATACGTTTTTGCAGCCGCCCCTGTTTTTTCATCTTCTCAATTATTCTATAACATACGTCTATTCGTATTTCCCTCTCGGATCACGACAGCATATCCGCGATCTTCACTGCCGGTCTTTCTTCGTTCTTCTTTCCGGCGGCGAGCCGCTTACGCCTCCTCCCGCCATCCTTTGCATACGTCCACCCACGCCGTAAAGCCGGAGTATTTCTCAAGCTCCGGAATCGTCAGCTCGATGGCGCTGTTGGCGCTGCCGCAGGCCGGAAATACGGTTTCAAACCGTTTCAGGGACACATCCAGATAAACCGTGACGCCTTCATTCACCGCGAAGGGGCATACGCCGCCCACGGCGTGGCCGATCCGCTCCACGGCCTCCTCCGGAGACAGCATCTTCGCCTTCGTACCGAACTGCGCCTTGTAATTATGGTTATCGATCTTGGCGTCTCCCGCGGCGACGATCAGGATCGGCTGCCCGCCCACCATAAACGACAACGTCTTGGCGATCCGCTGCGGCTCGCAGCCGACCGCCTGGGCCGCCAGTTCCACGGTAGCGCTGGAAACATCGAATTCCCTCACCCTGTCTTCTATTCCCTGACTTCGGAAATACGCTCTGACTTTATCGATCGACATATTGCGGTCCCTCCTATATCTTTCCTGTATCTCTTTTCGCAGCTGTTTCTGTATCCTTTATTCTATTGTTCTTTCCGTTATATCTTTCCGTCCGATTCAGCATTTATCTCATTCCGACCGGGCCAGCATTTATCTCATTCTACACAAGTCAAGGTTCCGCTTCCCGTCTGCCCCGAAACGAATGCTTCCCGCGTTCAACGGATATCTGCCGGTTATCCGGCGCTGCTTCCCGCCGCGCATCCTCCCGCGCAGTTGGCGGCGCACCCGCCCGACGCCAACTTACAGCCGGTGGGCGTACCCGCGTTGCCGCCCCTGGCGGATTCCCGCAGCTCCCACGGCAGCGACCGGCCGACGCGGTACATGGCGTCCACCATCTCATCGAACGGTACCGGATGCGTGATCCCGGAAAGCGCCAGCTGCGCGCAGGTAAACGCATTGGCCACGCCGATGGCATTCCGGCTCTGACACGGCACCTCCACGAGCCCCGCGATCGGATCGCAGACCATTCCCAGCAGATTCGAGATAGCCAGACTGGCCGCCTGGAAGCACATCTCCGGCGTGCCGTCCATCAGCTCCACAATGGCGCTGGCCGTCATGGCCGACGCGGCGCCCACCTCTGCCTGACATCCGGCTTCCGCCCCGGCGACCGTAGCGTTGCGCATCAGAAGATAACCGATGGCTCCCGCATTCAAAAGGCCGTCCATCTGCTTTGCCTCGGACCATCCATGGATCTCGGACAGCGACAGTACCGCACCGGGAAGTACCCCCGAGGATCCGGCCGTCGGCGCCGCCACGATCAGTCCCATGGCCGCGTTGACCTCCAGAACGGCCATCGAATACGCGATCGCCCTGGTCAGCGCTTCCCCGCAGAGCGACGCAATCCCGCGGCTCCCGGCCGCCCGTCCGGTCCGCCACGCCTCATCCGTCCATGGCTTCGCGCCGCTGCCGTGGGCTTTCGTCTCGTCTGTCCAAGGCTTCGCACCGTTTCCGGTTCCTTCCGGCTCACCCCTCCACGGCTTCGCTCCGCTGCAGGACGCTTCTGGCACGCC
>CANQBX010000098.1 GCA_947589095.1 uncultured Lachnospiraceae bacterium | reverse complement strand
GCCATTTTTATCGGTTAAAGTATTGATTTTTCAATGTGCATCACACCAAATGGTGTGGGAAGTTTGAGTCATTTACATTTTTCTGTTTTTTCCCGCAACACGAGACGGGACAGATTGTTTTCATTTTCTCTATTATTTGCTGCTCTGTGAGGCAGGACAGATTGCTTTCATTTTCTCTATTTTTCCTCCGCATGAGGCAGAACAGATCATTCTCATTTTCTCTATTCTTCTTCCGCTCCGCGTGGCAGGACAGACCGCTTTCATTTCTCTATTTTATAAATGGTGCATAATTTTTTCGTTGCTTATCTGTGCAATTTGAGTTATAATGAATAAAAGGCAGTTACACGAATGGAGGGTTCCGTAATGGGCGATAATGTTCTGGATTATTATACCGTCAATGACGACTGGACAGGCAGCAGAGACGTCAAAAACGCCTATGAAGCCGTGGAGTATCATACCGGCTCTTCCATCCGTATCTGGTGCAATGAGCAGGACATCAACTACGATTATCACTGGCACACTGCGCTGGAGATCATCATGTCCGCGGAGAACGATTACGATGTCATTGTCGGGGAGACCTCCTACCATCTGTTTCCCGGCGACATTCTCTTCATTATGCCCGGCGAGATGCACCGACTTGTCGCCCCCCCGTCTGGCAGGAGGTTCATTTTCCTGTTCGACGCGTCCCTGTTTGCCAATATTAAGGGCTGGCCCGCAATCATGACCATGATATCCCGTGATCCCCTTATCACCAGGGAATCCTATCCGATGATCTGCGAGGATGTCTGCGTGACTCTTATGCGGATCCGGAGCGAATATTTCAGCATGCGCGAATATACGGATTTCACCGCCTGCGCCCTCATGCTCAATCTGTTCGCGAAATTCGGCTACAATCATATTTACGATAAGAACCTGTTCCGCAACCTGGAACTCTCCCAGCAGAAGGAGCACATCAAGAAGATCAACGATCTGCTGAACTACATCGACGCCCATTACGCGGAAAGCCTGAATCTGGACAATATGGCCGCCCATATCGGCTTCAGCAAGTTCCATTTCTCCCGGCTGTTCAAGCAGTACACCGGGTTTACGTTCAATGATTATTTGAACAACCGGAGGCTGAGAGCGGCGGAAGCGCTTCTGGCGGACCGCAGCATCTCCATCACCGAGGTGGCCCTGCGCGCCGGTTTCTCCAGCATTTCCTCTTTCAACAGGCTGTTTAAGGAAGCCAAGCACTGCACGCCTAAGGAATTCCGGGTGCTGAATACGAAGCCGTTCTGAGGGCGGGAGAATATACGAAATCCATGAACTCTGCCCTGCCTCCCGCCTCCTGCGTGGAATACAGGAAGAGCCCGAAGCGGCATCCGGTGAAATGATCCAGCCCGAAACGCAGCTTATGGGTAATTCCGATCTTTTTCCACCCGTTTCCGTCATGGTAAAAATAATCAGATTCATCCCGCATATCGCGGAAATTCACTTCGATCTTCAATCGGACGATATTGCTGTTAAATTCCGCCGACTCCCACTCTGCGGCCTGCGGGCCTTCTTTTCTGTCCGGATCCATACTCTTCATCACAATCCAGTTACGTCCGCCGCGCCTTGTCGCCGCCACCATTCCGTACCGGCCCTGAAGCGCGCAGAGACCGGCGTAGTCGCCTTCCTTTATATGACTGATATCGACGCTCACCTCGCCCGCACAGCCCGGGAAAAGCATTCTCTGCGTCAGCACGTTCTTCGCCTGGGTCAGATCCCCGCACAGCTTATCCGTGCTGACCCGGAATACTCCCCGCGCCCGGTCGAGCCGGACCAGAGACAGCTCCGGTTCGTGATTGAACTGCCAGCAGCTTTTCAGGCCAAAGCAGCCATAACGCCGTTTCCGCTCCGCGGGACTTATGTTATCCTCCGCGGCAGGGCCTTTGAAATCATCGCTCTGCACGAGCGGCTCGTAAATGTATCCGGGTCTTGTGGTAATTGTTTCCACAGTGTGAGGTGCTATCCCACGCACAACGACTGGCTGAAGTCTGTCATCGGCAGCTTTTTCTGTCGCCATTCCCCCCGACTTTTCTGTTCCGAAACCAGTCGTTTTTTCTGCTTCTGCATCCGCAGTTTTTTCTGCCGCTGCATCTGCGGCTTTTTCTCTTTCCGTCACTTCTGCATCCCGCGTCTGCCGCCCGAATACCGGCCAGTCATCTTCCCAGGTGATAGGGATCAGCACCGGGATCCGTCCTACGGCGCCCCGATCCTGAAAGAGAACGGCGTACCATTTTCCATCCGGCGTATCCACGATGCCGCCCTGCGCGACGCCCTGCCCGCAGTATCCCATATCATCTGCAAGGACGTCGCCGCCCGTAAACTTTCCCTCCAGCGAATCCGCCATGAAGCAGGCCTCCGCCCGCATCCAGCGGTCCCTGAGGGAGTGAATGAAGAAAAGATAATATTTCCCATTCAGCTTATAAAAATGAGAACCTTCATAACCAAGGAACCGGCTGCCCCTGTCGCTGACCACCAACCGATGAAGACCGCCTTCCAACGGCCCGCTGAGGTCCGGTTTCAGCTGCGTGAGATAGATATCACGATTGCCGTACACGATATATATCTTGTCATCGTCGTCAAAGAGGATCGAACAGTCGTGATAAAAGCCTTCGACCGTATGTTTCTCCCACGGTCCCTCGATCATGGCGGAGGTATAAAGGTAGGTCTTTCCCGTATCGTTACAGACGAAACAGATATAGAAACGCCCTTTATGACAGCGCATGCTTGCGGCCCACATGCCTTTTCCGTAAATATTTTCGCTGCCCTCCAGCCTCTGCCCTTCCGTGCTGTCCAGACGGTCGTAAACAAACGCCGCATGCTCCCAATGGATCAGGTCATAGGAACGCAGAATCTCGCAGCCGGGCATGAAGTACATGGTCGTAGATACCATATAATAAATGTCGCCCACCCGGATCACATCGGGATCCGGACAGTCCAGTTTTATGATCGGATTATCTGCCTGTACCGGCATGTTCTTATGCCTCCATTGCAATCATTTTCCGACCGGTCCTCTGCCGGTATTCTTCCGTTGTAACGTCATTTTGATTTCTGTCATTACCGTCATTACTGTTTTTATTGTCTTTTTACTGCCTTTGCTGTCTTATCTGTCTTTCCAGCAGCACTATTCCGTCATCGTCAGGCTTCGTAAGCCAACAGCTCTCCCCCGGTCCCAGGTAAGCTTCCTTCACGGGAATATCCTTCCTGCGGATCCGGATCTGCTCCAGCACGACGCCCGCTTCCTGCGCCCCGACCGTAAGCTCCCGCACGCCTGCTTCCAGCCGGAAACGCAGCGAAGTCTTCCGTTCCTGATCAAGCGCCGCCTGCGCCCAGCGGCCGTCTCCCGGCTCTCCCGCCCGGAAATCCGCGGGAATAAGCTCCGCCCGCACCGGTTCCTGCCCACCGCAGGAAACCATTAAGCTGACGCTCTGCCGGTACACCAGCGGGTTGGACGGGGCCGTCAGAAGCTCCACCAGATACTCCCCGGCGGTTTCCGCAAGGAAGCGGTAAGTCAGTTCCGGCCTGTCCTCTTCCGCCGCAAACGCCGCGGTGCTCGGGAATACCTTCACGCCGCAGCCGTATTTGCCATATTCCGGGATGATGCGGAAACTGCCTTTTTCTGTATCCTTTTTATAACAGAAATGATCCGCGCCGATCACGATCATCCCATTTTGCCCTGTGAAAATCATATCTGGGATATCTTTTGCGGAAATGTCGCTGTTTGCCGACGATCCATCTGCCGTCTGTCCTGTAGCGTGCATCGATGCTCTGCCCGAAATCTCCACGGCGACCTGCGCGTCCCCGCCCTGCACAACCAGGCGTACGGTCTGCGTCTGCTCCGGCAAAAGCCGCCTGTCGCAGCGCAGAGTCACCTTTTCCAGTTCCTCCACATCCCCGCTCATCGAAGACACGGAAAGCCACTGCGGAAGCGCGGGAGCTTTCGTCGTCGGTACGCCTTGGACTGTGTCCTCTGAACCGGCGGATTCTTTCCGAAGTACCTCCGCCGTCTTCGCCTCATCCGGGAGGCCGCAGCCGGCTTCTTCTACGGCAGGCTGCACATTCTCCACCATGATCTCATAATGAAAACTCCCCAGTCCGCCATTCGCGATCTCCAGAATCACTTCCTCACACCCGGCGTACATAAAATCCGGTACCCGCACCACCATCGGCGGGCCATAGCATTTCGTCGCAGTCCGCTCCTCGTCCGCCCGCGATACGCTCATTCTGGGCTTGCCGACCGACTCAATCTCCATCGTCACCGGCATACGGCTGTCATCCTCGTTCCAGCGGGTGAACCCGATATGGGGCGCCAGCTCCATGCCGCTCCATTTCCCACCCCGGAAAGCCGCCCATTCCGCGGACAGTTCCCGGTCTCTGGCGATACACTCCTTCACCAGCTTCCGGTACACGTTAGCAGCAACTCTGCCCTGGGCCGCGTAATGATGGTTCTTCCCGGCATACAGGTGCATTTTCAGCAGATTCATACTGGCCATAGCCGGAAAATGAATCATGCTGTAGTACGCGTCCTTCTCCTCCGGCGCCAGTTCCTCCATTACCTTCCGGGACGCCGCTTCCACCGCCTCCGCCGCGGAAAGCATCCGGTCCGTCTCGCCGTAATGGCAGGGATGATAAACCCCGGCGTGAAGCGCTTCCGGCCTGCGCAGGCTGTTGAGCCGGATATATTCCGTAAGGACCGCTCCGATCTGATCCTGCAGCGCGCGGGCCGCCCCCGGAAATGTCCCGGCCGCCCACTCATCCGTATACTGCCGGTAACTGTCCGGGTTCCCGTAGCCCCATTTCTCATAATCGTAAGCCAGCGACAGGAAATAGGACAGGGACACCTCATGGAACTTCAGGTCGCCCACATTGACGATCCAGACGTCCCGGATCCCGTACTCGTACGCCTCGCTCATCTGCTCCCAGATTCTGGAAAACGGGGTCGAATCCACCCATTCATAGGACACCGGCCCGCCGTGATAATCCAGATGATAATACATGCCGAAGCCGCCTCTGTGACCGCGGATTTCCTCCGCCGGCAGCGACCGCATGTATCCGTAATTGTCCTCGCAGAGCATGCAGGTCACGCCGTCCAGTCCATCCCAATCCTTCAAACCGGGCGTCTTCTCATCCCCGTAGAAATAGGGCTCCACTTCTTTATAGAGGGCCAGCAGCATGGGGACTGCTCCATTTTCCCGCTTCACATACCGGCTGATCAGTTCTCTCTGCTTCGTGATGATCCTCTTTAACAGATTCACGTTCTCCGTGACCGTGGCGTCCGGCCCCAGCATGGACGTGTCCCTCTCGCCGCGCATTCCGATGGTAATGATATTCTCATAGCCGCCGCTGCGCTTTAAGGCGTCCTCCCAGTAGTTCAGAAGGCCCTGCTCATTGGTGTAGAAATTCCATTCATTGCCGTACCGGGTGCCTTCGCCGCGGACCTTGTCCCACTCCTCGCTGGCCCGCAGGCACGGCTCGTGGTGGGAATAGCCCATGACGACACCGTAGATATCCGCCAGTTCTTCATTGGCGCTGCCCGGCCCGTCTAACGGAAAGCTTGCCGACCACATGGCCGGCCACAGGTAATTCCCCTTCAGACGCAGCAGAAGCTCAAACACATATTCATAGGCCGCCGCGTTGAAGCCGCCGAAATGACTTACGACCCAGTTACCGAAACAGGGCCACTCGTCGTTGATGAAAAAGCCCCTGTATTTCACGCTGGGTTCCTTCGACAGCGTCTCGATATCCTCTCCGATGGTCAGGCTCTGCCGCCGGACAGGCTCCGCGTCGCCCCAATAGCACATGGGGGACACGCCGATGTACTCTGACAGGGAAAACATTCCGTAAATAGTGCCGCGCTTGTCGCTACCGCAGATCAGAAGGACCTGATCCACGCCTTTGAGCAGATCAGAAGCCGCCGTTTCTGAAGACGACAGCAACTGTATCCGGTAGACCTCCCACTTTTTCCCGCCGTCTGCATTTCTAAGACACCCTGGCTCAAAAAGTCCCGCCTCCGCCAGTGCGTCCAGCATCGGACTTTTGCCCAGCGTAGCGCAAAGGATGATCTGCGCGGAGGATATCTCCCGCTCCATCACGACCTCAGGCCGGAAACCGGAGACCTTGCAGATGTCTTCCGCCACCTTTCCGGCGATCCGCCTGACGCCTTCATATCCGCCGCTTTCCACGACGATCTGAGGCACATGTTCTTTATCGAATTTCATTTTCATAATCCTGTTCTCGCTTTCACACCATTTCCCACAGCATTCGCCGACAGCCGCGGATTCTGCTGCAGCCTGATCACATTTTCGTACCTAATCCCGTCTCCGGATGTCAGGGCACATATCCGAACCCAAGGATCGTGAACTCCTTCTCCTCATCGCCGGGAGCCATCCGCACCTCTACATGGCGGCGCTTCCGCTCCCCGCCTCGGAAACAGATCAGCGGATTGCAGTGAGTCCAGCCGTTCAGATGCGGATCCGCCGTAAGCACTTTCTCGCCATCCGCCCAGACCTCCGCCTTCCCGACAGCCAGACTTCCGGAATCTTTATAGATCAGCAGCAACGCGCTGCATGTGATATCGATAATAAACGGCTGGTTCCCGCTGCCTTCCGCCCGGTGCATCCAGTTATACGGAAATTCCTTCGTGGGCGTTAGATTCATATCCATTTCCACTGCCTGAAGTTCTTCATCTGTATGGCAGAAGCTTCCGCAGTCCACATGAATGTCCGGGGACGTCATGCTCCTGTCAAACAGCTTCACATCCTCGAATTCCCCGCCAAGGGGCGGCGCGATACTGCTTACCGGCACCGGCGACTCCCCCAGCGCTTCCGGTGCTTTGTCCGCATTCTCAAACAGATATCCGATGCAGTCCGCCATCACCGTATGGCCCAGATTCGTGGGATGATAGCAGTCATAGAAGAACTGGTTCTTACTGAATACCTTCCCTTCTCCCGGTTTCTTATAAAACTGCGGAACCACCGCGTCCCGCACGCTCACCATCGGCAAATCATACGCCCTGCCCACAGGTGCCAGGCGTTCCTGCAGGTTCCAGTCATTGGCAAATACCGCGAAGAGCAGGATGACCGCCGGATGGTTCTCTTTTTTCAGGATCTTCCTCACCAGCGAATCAAAGCACTCGCCGCCGGTCTCATCCCCCGCGTCGTTGACCGCAAACTCCACGACCACGATATCCGGCTGCACGCTCCCGTCCCGCAGCACGTCCCGCTCATAACGGAGCATGCCGAGTTCCGACGGGGTCCCGCCCACGCCGGCCTTGATGTAATGGATATTCTCCTCCGTTCCTTTCCCGGCAAGAGCGCAGAACCGTTCAAACGTCTTATAGGCGTAGCAGCCTGTATTGATCGGAACCGCCCCGGCTCCCTGGGTGATGGAACCTCCGATAAAAGCAATCGTAACGTCCTCCCCCCGTCTGGCCTTCCCGATGGCCCGCTTAAGCGCGGCAGGATCTCCGGTCTGCATAAGCGATTGTTTCAGCATCTCTGCGTAGAAAGGCGAGCGCAGATCCGCGTCTTCCTCCGGCTCCTCCTCCGGCGCCTCAAAACCGTCCCGCAGGTAAAGCTTCACGGACACCGACGCCGTCTCGCCTGCTTTGGGGAATTCAAAACGGATCTGACCGACTACCTTGTCATCTCCAGTCCATTCACAGTCATCCAGGCGGATGATCTGCTCCATTCCGTCTGTGGGGATCCTCGTCCTGATCTGTGTGCCGGAAACAAGCGGATCGCTGCGGCCATACATCTGAAGCACAAAATCCACCGCCGTACTTTCTCCATTCACGATCTCCGCGCTGACGCCGATGCTGTGAACCATCCCCCGGAATCCTTCCGCGGTCTGAAGCATCTTTATCATCTTCTCATCCGTGATGTCCCCAACGATGCGGGCGCAGGTGATCAGCCGCTCCCCATCCATGTACAGAAACTGGATCCCTCTCCCATCCGGCTGAGGGGAAGCCGCGATCTCCTTCCTCCGCATGATATAAAATCCGGCGCGCTTTTTCTCCGGATCTCTTGGTGCCTTAACGTATGTATCCATTTCCGGCTCCTCCGATCTATTTCCAGGTTCCGGACAATTTCATTGCCCGTCTCCGTCTTCTTTTCCAATATGATTTAATCATACCTTTCCGTTTCTTTCAACTCAATTTTTGTGAATTATTTCTCAAAAATTGCTAATCCTGCAGCGGCATGACCGCCATCGTTATCGCAAACGAGATAAGTTTGCGCTTGCTGTATCAGGCAACTGACTTTATAATACAGATAGAAACTCTCCGAAAATGACCCGATAAGGGAGGAACTCCATCATGACAAGCCGTGAACTCCTCTATGTCAAAACCATAGCCGACGAGAAAAGCATCACCGGCGCGGCCCGGAAACTCTATGTGGCGCAGCCGTCCCTAAGCCAAGCCCTCCAGAAGCTGGAGGAGCAGATCGGCACTCCGCTTTTCAAGCGGACTACCAGCGGGCTGACGCTCACCTACGCGGGCGAACGCTATTATTATATGGCCTGCCAGATCCTCAAGATGTACGAGAATTTTGAGATCGAGGTCAGCGACATCAATAACCTGAAGACCGGCCGCATCCATTTCGGCATCACCAACCATCTGGGTATGCTTCTCCTGCCCCAGACCATGAAGCGGTTCCAGGAGATCTGTCCGTTCGTGGAGGTGCAGGTAGCCGAGGACACCACCGCGATCCTGGAGAAACGTCTGCTGTCCGGAGAACTGGATTTCCTTGTGATGCACGCTCCGGCCCAGATTCAGGAAACGCGCATTCAGTATGAGATCCTGCAGCGGGACCCCTTCGTGGTAGTCCTGTCTCCGGATCATCCGCTGGTGAAAAAAGCGGTTCCGCGCGAGGGTTCGCCCTATCCGGTTTTGGACATCCGGCTTCTGGCCGGCGAGCCGATGATCCGTCTAAATCCTGAGCAGCGCATCCGCCAGGTAACCGACACGGTCCTGCGGCGCGCCGGGATCCGCGATATCCGGACCGTCATGACGCTCAGGAACCATATCACGGCCCAGCTTCTGGCGTCCGAAGGCGTGGGCATCACTATGGTGCCGCTCCAGTATTCCAGACTCACCATTGAGCACCGCCGTCCGCCGGTCCTTCTGTCCATCGAGGATCGCTACAAGGCCTGGTGGGACCTGTGTATCGCCACGACCCAGGACAGCTTTCTCTCCAAGGCGGACCAGCTGTTTCTGCGCTGTATGAAGGAAGTCGCTATTGATTGAGACCGTTTCCTATGGTATACTTTTTATAATCGTCTGAAACAGGATAGCGCAGGCTGACACGTCCGGACGCATCGTTTACTGCGTCCTCTGCTCTGTCAGCCACGCAGACCATCTGCGGTGTGAAGCAGCCGGCCGCCTCCCCGCGCCGAAGGACCACACTGCCTTACTAAGGAGTCAACCGACCAATGAATGTCAAACACGCCCAGTACATGCTTACGATCCTTCAGGAAGGCAGCATTACCGCCGCCGCCCGTAAGCTCTATGTCTCCCAGCCTTCTCTGAGCCAGATGGTAAAGCTTGTAGAGAGCAATCTGGGAACGCCCATCTTTGACCGCAGCACCGATCCCATCACCCTGACCTACGCCGGTCAGAAATATATGGAAGCCGCCCGCCAGATCCTGACCATCAACCAGAACCTGGCCAAGGAGATCCTTGAGATCAACCAGGAAGACCACGGCACCATCGAACTGGGCATCCCGGTCCAGCGGGCCATGCAGGTGATGCCCTACGTGATGCCCAGATTTACACAGATGTATCCACATGTAGAGATCAATACCCACGAATTCGGCTCCGCCACCTTAGAGTCCATGGTGCTGGAGGGCCATGTGGATTTCGCGTGCCTGACCACGTTTCCGCGCCATGAGGAGCTGGAATACATTCTGGTAGAGACTGAGGAGCTGGTTCTTCTGACTGGTACCGGCTCCGCCATCGCGAAGCGTATCCCGGCAGGAACGCCTATCGATATCACGGAAGCCAGGGACGAATTGTTCGTTAATATCAAATCCGGCCACAGCGTCCGCACGACCCAGGACATGCTCTTCATTCGCAAGAATATGCACCCGAAGATCCTCTTGGAGACCATTAGTATCGAAGTGGCCAAGCGCACCGCCGTCGCCTGCAACGCGGTCATGATCTGCCCGCAGAATTACATCGAGATGACGCCCGAGCTGCTGCCGGACTGCGTTATGTACCCGCTCCTTGACATCGACAGCCGCAGAAGCTTCTACATCTGCCACCGCAAGGACCGGTATCTTCCCAAATACAGCCGAGATTTTATTCAGATCCTGACGGAGAAGGAGCATCCGTTTATTGTGGAATAATCCGCTCACCCGATCAGCAGTCCCAGCACCGCCGCGATCAGGATCGTCTTCGGAATCGACAGCTTGAATTTCAGCAGGATCACGCCGGTGATGACCGCGATCAGTACCAGGTTCCACGAGATTCCGCTAAGAAAAGCCGGAAGCGAGAATCCGCTCAAGTCGATCACTCCGCCCGCCACGAAGGTGGACACGCTCAACGTCACCGCCGCGGCCGCCAGCATCCCCAGGCTCGCCGGACGCACGCCGCGCATGGCGCTCTCCAGATATTTATTACCCTTCATATGCAGGATGAAATGGGCCGCCAGCATCGACAGCGTCAGCGACGGCATCATGACGCCCAGGCTGGCGAAAAGCGCCCCCGGAATACCCGCCGTTCTGAGGCCCACGAAGGTGGCGCAGTTGATTCCCAGCGACCCCGGCGTCATTTCCGCCACGGCCACGATGTCCATGACCTCCGCCGCCGTCATCCATCCGTAGCGCAGCACCTCGTCGTTGATGACCGGGATCATGGTCATACCGCCGAAGCTGCAGAATCCGATCTTCATAAAGGAGAT
>CANQBX010000097.1 GCA_947589095.1 uncultured Lachnospiraceae bacterium | reverse complement strand
GCCGTGGTTCCGGTCAGCGGCTGGAACCAGTGGGTGTAATGGGTCGCGCCCCGCTCGATCGCCCAGTCCTTCATGGCGTGAGCCACCACGTCCGCGATGGACGGATCCAGCTCCGTGCCGTCCTCGATCGTCCTCTTCAGCTTCTTAAAGACGCTCTTGGGAAGACGTTCCTTCATGACGGTCTCATTGAACACGTTCTTACCGAAGATCTCTGCAACATTTACTACTTCGCTCATAGATTTTCCATCCTCTCCTTTTCCGCTCCGTCCGGCGGCAGCCGCATTTATAAGCGCTTCCCGGCTTCACGAAGCGATGATTTTAAAACCCTTCTGTCCCGCGCGGCACGGTGTCTCCGCATGCATAACGCGGCGCCACCGCAAACTCGATGCGGCTCTCCGCCGGTATGGCCCGGCATTTCCGCAAACTCGATACGGCTCCCCGCTGGTATGGCTCGGCGTCTGCATAAACTCGATACGGCTCCCCGCAGCCTTCCCCGAGACAAAAGAAGGCGTCCTCCCCATTACAGGGAGAACGCCGTCGTTCTTCACTTCAATAAGATACTCCCTTTTGGGGAAAAATGCAAGCACTTTTTTCATCTTTTTCATATCGGACAATCGTCCGATGCTTTCCCGGCGGCCGAAAGGCCGTCTAAAAAGGAGTTAATCTCAGGCCTTGCCCACAGATCCGAACAGCTCCATCTTCTCCTTGACCGTCTCCTTGATGGCGGCAGCGCCGGGAGCCAGAAGCTTTCTCGGGTCGTAGCCCTTGCCCTGCTCGTCCTTGCCCTCTTCGATATACTTGCGGGTCGCGGCCGCGAAGGACAGCTGGCACTCGGTGTTCACGTTGATCTTCGCCACGCCCAGGTCGATGGCCTTGCGGATCATGTCGGCCGGGATGCCGGTGCCGCCGTGAAGAACCAGAGGCATATCGCCGGTCTTCGCCTTGATGGCGGCCAGCGTCTCGAAGCTTAAGCCCTTCCAGTTCGCCGGATATTTGCCGTGGATGTTGCCGATGCCCGCGGCCAGGAAATCGATTCCCAGATCAGCGATCCTCTTGCACTCGTCGGGATCCGCGCACTCGCCCATACCGACTACGCCGTCTTCCTCGCCGCCGATGGCGCCGACCTCAGCCTCGATGGAGATGCCCATGGCATGAGCGATGGCAACCAGTTCCTTGGTCTTCGCCACGTTCTCATCGATCGGATAGTGGGAACCGTCGAACATGATGGAAGAGAATCCGGCCTTGATGCACTTGTAGCAGCCGTCGTAGGTTCCATGATCCAGATGGGTGGCCACCGGAACGGTGATGCCCATCTCGTCGATCATCGCGCCGACCATAGCCGCAACGGTCTTGAAACCGGTCATATACTTGCCTGCGCCCTCGGACACGCCGAGGATCACCGGAGACTGCAGCTCCTGAGCGGTCTGCAGGATGGACTTGGTCCACTCAAGGTTGTTAATGTTGAACTGGCCTACCGCATAATGGCCTTCCACTGCCTTCTTGAGCATCTCTGTTGCAGATACTAACATGATAATACCTCCGTATTCTTAAGATTATCACTTCGCTGCGCCGCTTCCCCGGATCGTTTCCCATGGCCGGCCCCAACATTTCCTCGCTGAAAACCACGATCCGCTTAAGCAGACCCATTCCCAGCTTTTCACCACAGGCCGCCGGGCTTATCCCCGGCAGAGGACGCACCAAAATTCTGCTATCAGTATACACCATAACTTACCATTTGAAAAGAAATATTTTCGTGCATGGACAAACTAATTTGCGGCTGATCTGCGGCTTCCGCCGCCGCAAAAAAGCCGGAAAAACGTTTCAGATCCCCAGCGCCCTGCTCACCGCCGCCTCCATATCGTCCGTGTCGCATTCGGCCGTATGGCGGATCTTCGCGGTCTTAAGCTCCGTAACCGCCTTCGGTACCGGCACGTGGGAAAGATGCTCCAGCTCCTCCGCGATAGCGAAATCATCCGTCAGCATCATCGGTCCCTGGATCGCTTCCAGCACCGATTTGGAGAATTTATAGGGACTTGCCGTGGAGACAATGACCGTCTTCGTCTGATCGCCGGTCTGCTCCCAGTGGGCCTTCCACACCGCGGCCGCCACGCCGGTATGGGTATCCATCACATAGCCGCGCTTCCGGTACAGATAGCGGATCACGTCCGCGTCCTGCTCCTCTGTAGCGTAGCCGCCGACGAAACCTTTCATGCGCTTCTGCATTTCCGCCGTCACCGTGTAACGGCCCGTCCTCGACAGCTGGAGCATCAGCCCCGCAGTCGCCCTGGCGTCGCAGCCGGTGCTCAGATAGATCAGCCGCTCCAGGTTGCTGGACACCAGAATATCCATAGACGGAGACATGGTCAGCATGAAATCGCGGTTCTTATCATAGGTGCCTGTGGTAAAGAAATCATACAGCACCTTATTGTCATTGGACGCGCAGAACAGCGTCTTGACCGGCAGGCCCATCAGCTTCGCGAAATAGCCGGCCAGAATATTGCCGAAATTCCCGGTAGGCACGACAAAGTTGATCTCTTCGCCGTCCTCGATGCTTCCGCTCTTCAGAAGCTCCGCGTAAGCATGGACATAATAGACCACCTGGGGGATCAGCCGTCCGATGTTGATGGAATTGGCGCTGGACAGCCGGAAACCGCCCTCTGCCAGCTTCTTCTCATATTTCTTATCCGCGAAGATCTTCTTCACGCCGGTCTGGGCATCGTCGAAATTGCCGTGGATCGCGACGACCGCGGTGTTGTCTCCCTTCTGGGTCACCATCTGCAGTTCCTGAATATGGCTGACGCCGCCCTTCGGATAGAAGACAATGATCCGCGTCCCCGGCACATCCGCAAAGCCAGCCAGAGCCGCCTTGCCGGTATCGCCGGAGGTGGCCGTCAGGATCACGATCTCCTTGTCCTCATGGTTCTTCTTCGCGGCCACGGTCATAAGCCGGGGCAGGATGGACAGAGCCATATCCTTGAAAGCGATCGTATTGCCGTGGAACAGCTCCATCACGTAGGCCACGCCCACATGCACTAACGGCGCGATCTCCGGATTGTCGAATTTGCTGTCGTACGCTTTATCGATGCAGTCGCGAAGCTCTTCTTCCGTGAAATCGGTCAGAAACAGCTTCATGACTTCATAAGCCTGCTCCTGGTAGGTCATCCCCGCAAGTTCCTTAAGCGGCCTGTCAAGCGGCGGAATCTCCGACGGCATGAACAGACCGCCGTCCGCCGCGATTCCCTTTAAGATCGCCTGGGAAGCGCTTACTCCGCTCTCCCCGCCGCGGGTACTCTGATATGTGATGTTCTTCATAAATGATGCTCCAATCCGCCGCCGTAACCAGCGGCCCCGATTCTTTCTGCCGGAGCGCCGGCGGCCATCCGGAATCAATGGGCCGCCTGCATTTCCGGCTTTCACTTTAACGAATGGATTTTAGCACACTTTCACACAGGCCGCAACGGTGAATATGTTAAATTTTTCACTGATTATCAGCAAATGATGTTGCACCTTATCGGTAACGCGCCCGTCCGTCAAAAGCGGGAGGCTGTCTCTTACGGATCCGAAAGCTTTACCACCACCATGCCGTCGAGCAGGAAGACTGACTCGTTGGAAGGCCAGCTGTCTTTTCCGGCACAGGCGGCCGAAGCTTTCGCGTAATCATCCGCATTCGGCATTCCCATACGCATCCCCAGAACCAGGAAGAAATTCCTGGTTCGCGGGGTGATCCCCACATAGTTCGTATAAGCGTAATCAAAGTAAGAACAGCCGATAACGTCCCCCGGCAGGGGTCTCCCGGTCAGCTTTGCATCTCGTGTTCCCACAAATACGACCTTACAATTATCCATATCCGACCGGTCCGCGACCCGGCATATCTCGCTGTAGACCCGGTTTGCCATCAGCTTATCGCTCTGATACGTCTCATAGATCGTCTCCCACAGCTGATTCATCGTAACAGACTGCCGCCAGGCGATTCCCGCAAAGACAAGAACGAACGCCGTAAGCACCGCCGTTTTTAAAGACTTCCGGCATTTTCCCGTCTCTGCTTCTTCCATCAAAGCGTCCCTTACCAGCAGATACAGGGCGCCCGTGTAGAATGCAAATGTCAGGACATATGTGAGTTGTCCGCGTATCGGCTGATTCATGGCGGTAATAAACGTGATGAATGCCGGCGACAAAAACAGCAGCGCTTCTGCCAGCAGCAGACAGAAGAAGGACGAGCGAGAACCCTTCCGCTTCTTCCATCCTCTGCATACGGTCCAGACAGATACAATAAGAGCGATCCAGGAATAAAGCGGATGGAAAAATGTCCTCCATTCTGCCAGATAGATGCGCCTCATGTCGCTGATCAGGCTTTCCGACACCTCAGCCAAACTTTTCTTTCCCCACTGGAACATCGACATCACATAGGTTGCGTCCGCACCCTTCCAGCGGCACAGAATCTCACTGAACACACAGAAAAGAACGAAGCCCAAAAGAAAATGCCCGGCATGGATAAGCCCCTGGGAGAACCCGCAGCGTTCCTCGCCGTATACCATCACCAGAATATAAGAAATCAGAACCAACGCAATATAGAATGCCGGGAACGCCGCATAGGAGCCGAACGCCCACACCATGAAACCAAGCGACACAAGATACCAGCAGCGGCTCTTCCCGCGCATGACTGCCTGTTCCGCGCAGAACACGGCCAATACACTGTAGATCATGGCCATCGTGATCTCAAGCGCCTGCAGGATAAAGCGGTACTGCTCAGCGAGTACCGGCGCCGACAGAAACACCGCCGCAATTATATAGCCCGTTCCATCCTTCGCGTGCCGCCCCCCCAGATGTGAATACAATAATCCAGCAGCATCACAAAGCACCATAACGCCAGCATCGTCATGATCATCTCAAATTGCGGAACAAGCCTTACAAATGAAAACAGCTTCTTGGTCAGGATCAGTCCAAATCTGTGAGATCCGTACCAGGAAAACATAAGCTCCTCCGGAGCCTGAAGCATAATATCGCTGTCGATAAACACTTCCCACTGCAGAAGCCGGCTTCCATAGCACAGAAGGATCCAGACGGCCACAAACCATCGAAATACCTTTCTCTCTCTGAAATACTGCCGGGCATCCCGTACGATTTCCGTCAACTCATCGACAAACTGTCTGATCTGCGTCCGTATTTCTGTAATAAGCGCCATATTTCCCATCTCCATTCTTATTAATAATGCCATTATAAAATCAAACCGCAGACGTGTCAACCGCCATTTCCGGAGTGTCCGGCATTCCGCCGGCCTGCGCTTCCTTCCGTTTCCGGCACAGGCCGAAGCCCCGCGCTGTCCCGGAAGCGAATGACGGCACAAACTTGTTTCATTCCGCATAATTTATCCATAAGTACAGTTTTACCGGGGATTTGCAATGGTAATTCCATTGAGTCAGATAGATGCGGGAGAGAAAGCCCGCGTGGTCTGGGTCGCCAGCCCGCCGGATATGGCCCGGAGGCTTAATGATCTGGGCTTTGCGCCGGACGAAGAAGTTGTGTGCGTACTGCGCGGACGGCCCGGGGGAATGCGGGCGTATCTCGTACAGGGCGCGGTCATCGGGCTGCGGGAATCGAACAGCAGGGAAATCTTCGTAGAAACAGCGCGGTCCGACTGATACGGTCAATGCGTCACTGGCGCACTGACTGCTCAAAAGTACGGGCGGAGCGTCAATGACGCACTGTCCGGCGCTCTTCTGCATAATGACATAATCATAAAGCAGGCCGGACGATCGTTCTGAATCTGACAGTACGCATCGCCGGGCCTGTTTCTACGCGAAACCGCTTCGTCTACTCACCATCTACATCCATATTCGCCGCCACGGCGATGGAACTCGACACGGTGGACACCGCCGTCACGACCGCCACGATCACGATCAGCAGGGCGCCGCCCATCATGATGAAGAAAAATGTCTCCTCGTCCTCCGACTTCTCATCTTCAGTCTCCTCAGCGGTTCCTGTTCCGGACGCGTAAGCCTCCTGAGCGGGAAGCGCCGCAAGGGACAGGCAGAAGCACAGCATCAGGGCCGCCAGAAAAAGTCTTATATGTTTCATGGGTTTGTGAACCTCCTGTTTTCGGGTTTGTCCTATTAGCGGGTCCGCAGTGCGCAACTCGAAAGCCTGCGGCTTTCTCGTTCACGGGCTGTCGCCCTATGAATTCGTGGCCGCAAGCCCGTGCTTACGTGCAAGCACGACGCACGGGCTTGCGGCCACGAATTCGCACTGCTCATTGCCTACGCGCATTATATCACATTTTCCCAAAAAATAAAATACCCAGGCACCCACTATTCTGCATTTTCATAGAGTAATCGTAAGGCCGACACCGCTATCCGGGAGGTTTCCGTGGAACATAAACAGATTACCGTGGCACTGGCAGGCAATCCGAACGTAGGCAAAAGCACCATTTTCAATGGCCTGACCGGTTTAAAACAGCATACCGGCAACTGGTCCGGCGTCACCGTCGCGCCGGCTGCCGGAACGATGAAGGAAGACGGACAGGAGTATCTTCTGGTCGATCTGCCGGGCACGTATTCTCTGGCGGCCCGCTCCCGTGAGGAGGAAACTGCCCGCGATTTCTTAAGCGGCGGCAACGCGGATGAGATCGTTGTCGTCTGCGACGCCACATGTCTGGAGCGCGGGCTGCGGCTGCTGAAACAGATCCTCGAAACAGACTGTGTACGGGAGCAGGGCGTCCCTCTGATTCTCTGCGTCAATCTCTGCGACGAGGCGCGCAGGAAAGGCATCCGCATCGATTTTGAACTTCTGCAGGATGTTCTCCAGTTCCCGGTCGTCTCCTGCTGCGCCCGCAGCGCCGACGACCTGCAGCTCCTTAAACAGGCCATCCGCGAATCCGCCGGCACTGCCTGCTGCTACGACTGCCTTGATTTCTCCCCGAAACAGCTGGCCCGCGAAACCGTCCGCTGCACCCGCGTCGACTACCGGCGGCGCGAAGAGCTCGCCGACCGTATCGTCACCGGCCGCTTTACCGGAAGCCTGCTCATGATCCTTCTGCTTCTCGGCGTTTTCTGGCTGACCATGGCAGGCGCAAATGTTCCCTCGGACCTGCTGTGGAACCTTTTCTTCTCCCTGGAGCCGCGCCTGGCCGCCGCCCTGACCTGGCTGGGCGCGCCGGAAATACTGGTAAATCTCCTGGTTTACGGCGCTTACCGGGTCCTGGCCTGGGTCGTCAGCGTCATGCTGCCGCCGATGGCTATCTTCTTCCCGCTGTTCACGCTTCTGGAAGATCTGGGCTATCTGCCGCGCGTCGCCTTCAATATGGACCGGGCCTTCATGCGCTGCCGCGCCTGCGGCAAACAGTGCCTGACCATGGCTATGGGACTGGGCTGCAACGCGGCCGGGGTCGTCGGCTGCCGCATCATCGATTCGCCCAGGGAGCGGCTGATCGCCATCCTGACCAATTCCATGGTCCCCTGCAACGGCCGTTTCCCGACGCTGATCAGCCTGATCACACTGTTCTTTCTGGCCGGAAAGCGGACGCGGAGCGCCGCACTGCTAAGCGCAGCCCAAACGCAGAGCGCAGCCGTTTCGACTTCCGGGACGCAGGCTGCTTCTTCGCTGACTTCCGCCCAGGCCGCCGGCGCCGCCATCTCCGGCACGCCTTGGTCGTCCTTCGCCGGCTCGCTGGCCTCCGCCCTGCTTCTGACCGCCCTTATCCTGCTGGGCGTCGCCGCGACCATGTTCTGCTCCTGGCTCCTGTCCCATACGCTGCTGAAAGGCGTGCCGTCCTCCTTCACGCTGGAACTGCCGCCCTACCGCCGTCCCCAGATCGGCAAGGTCATCGTACGTTCCATCTTCGACCGCACCCTGTTCGTTCTCGGCCGCGCGGCGGCTGTCGCCGCTCCCGCCGGCGTCCTGATCTGGCTTCTGGCCAACCTTTCCTTCGGCGGCCAGAGTCTCCTCGCGCTCATCACCGGCGCACTGGATCCATTCGCCCGGCTCCTGGGTCTGGACGGCGTTATTCTGGCAGCCTTTATCCTGGGCTTTCCGGCCAACGAGATCGTACTGCCGATCATCCTCATGGCCTACCTGCAGACTGGCACTCTGATTGAAATGACCGACTCCGCCGCTCTTTTTACCATCCTGACCGCCCACGGCTGGACAGCGAAGACCGCACTCTGCATGATGATCTTCTGCCTCTTCCACTGGCCCTGCTCCACCACCTGCCTGACCATCCGCAGGGAAACCGGCAGCTGGAAATGGACCGCGCTCGCCGCCGCTCTGCCGACTGTGACAGGAATCCTCCTCTGCGCGGGGATAAACCTGGCAGGCGCTGTCCTTGCATGGCTGTAAATCCGCGCGTGTCCGTCTCACGCACAGGCATAAGCATTCTCTCCTACGCTCCGAACAGCAGGTATCTCCGGAGCGTCTGCACCATATCCAGTCTCTCCCATGGCAGATCCAGATCATTTCTGCCGAAATGGCCGTATGCCGCCGTCTGCTTATAGATCGGCCGCCGCAGATCCAGCATCCGGATGATACCGGCGGGCCGCAGATCGAAATTCTCGCGCACGATCTCTACCAGACGCTCGTCGCTGAGCCGCCCGGTTCCAAAGGTGTCTATGCCGACGGACGTCGGATGGGCCACGCCGATCGCGTAGGACAGCTGGAGCTCGCATTTGTCCGCCAGTCCCGCCGCCACGATGTTCTTCGCCACGTACCTGGCCGCGTAAGCCGCCGACCGGTCCACCTTCGTGCAGTCTTTACCGGAGAACGCCCCGCCGCCGTGGCGCGCGTAACCGCCGTAGGTATCCACAATGATCTTCCGTCCCGTCAGGCCGCTGTCGCCGCGGGGACCGCCGATCACGAAACGGCCCGTGGGATTGATAAAGAACCGGGTCCGCTCATCCACCATATCCGCCGGAAGGATCGCGTCAAACACATGTTTTTTAATATCGGCGCGGATCTGCTTTTGCGTGACCGCGTCGTCGTGCTGCGTGGACAGAACCACCGCCTCCAGGCGGAACGGTCTTCCGTTCTCGTCATACTCAACCGTTACCTGGGTCTTGCCGTCGGGGCGCAGATACGGCAGGGTACCGTCCTTGCGGACCTTTGAAAGCCGGCGGGCCAGCTTATGGGCCAGCGCAATGGGATACGGCATATATTCCTCCGTCTCATCCGTCGCGTAGCCGAACATCATACCCTGATCGCCGGCGCCGATGGCGTCGATCTCTTCGTCCGACGCTTCTTTGGCCTCCAGGGCTTTGTCCACGCCCATGGCGATATCCGATGACTGTTCGTCGATCGCGGTGATCACGCCGCAGGTATCGCAGTCAAATCCATACTTGGCCCGGTCATAGCCGATCTCGCGGACCGTCTCGCGGACTACCTTCTGGATATCCACATAGGCGCTGGTCGTGATCTCTCCCATGACCAGCACCAGCCCTGTCATCACCGCTGTCTCGCAGGCCACCCGGCTCATCGGATCCTGCTTAAGAAGCTCGTCCAGGATCGCGTCCGATATCTGGTCGCACATTTTGTCCGGATGTCCTTCCGTTACGGACTCGGACGTAAATAAACGTTTCTCCATCAAACTATCCTCCTCGGAGATTCTCGGACGCGGGACGGCCGCCTGCGCAGCCTGCGAATGCCGCAGCGCGGCGCGTTTCTGACCGCGCCGCCCGCGATCCGGCAAAAAGAAAAGTCCGCAGCGAACTCCGGACTTGATAAACACATTTCACCCATCAAATCCTCTTATTGTTCGATTACTCGCTCAGGTTGGCACCTTCCGCCCATCCTCGCCCTGCAAAGGCGCGTGTCCGGGGTTGCCGTGACTTCACAGATCCTATGTATCTCCATCACTCTGAATAAGGGATATACGCACTTTTCTATTCAATTGTTACGTTACTGATTCTATCGAAAACGCCTGCTCCTGTCAAGCGGTTTCTTCCTTCCATCCGCCGGTGTCTCCGCCGGCGGCCGTTCTCTTCCGCCGGCTTCCCCGCGGCGTCCTCAGCCGACCTTCAGCTGGAACTTCCGGGCTTCCTTCTCCGAATCCACCTTCTCGATCATGGCTCCGAGTCCCGCCAGCTTCTGCTCAAATTTCTCGTATCCGCGCTGTATGTACTCGATATCGTCCACCACCGTATAGCCTTCGGCGGCCAGTCCGGCGATCACCAGCGCCGCGCCGGCGCGAAGATCCGGAGCAGAAACCTGCGCGCCGGTCAGCTTATCCACGCCGGTAACGATGGCCACATTGCCTTCTACCACCTTCACGGCGCCGCCCATGCGCGACAATTCATCCACATATTTGAAACGGTTCTCGAAAATACTCTCTGTCACGATGCTGGTCCCCTCGGCCAAAGCCAGCGTCACCGTGATCTGCGGCTGCATATCCGTCGGGAATCCGGGATAGACCTGGGTATTGACATTCGTGCGGGTCTGGCGGGACTTGCCGATCACGCGCACCGCGTCGTCGGATTCCACCACCTCGCAGCCGATCTCCTTCAGCTTGGCGGAAATCGATTCCAGATGCTTCGGGATCACATTGCGCACGGTCACGTCTCCGCGGGTCACGGCCGCGGCGCACATAAATGTACCGGCCTCGATCTGATCCGGGATCACCGCGTACTCCGTTCCATGAAGCCGCCGCACGCCCTTGATACGGATCACATCCGTACCGGCTCCGCGGATATTCGCCCCCATGCTGTTAAGGAAGTTGGCCACGTCGACCACATGCGGCTCCTTGGCCACATTCTCGATAATCGTCTGTCCTTCGGCCAGCGCCGCCGCCATCATGATATTGATCGTTGCGCCGACCGACACCTTGTCCAGATAGATATGGCAGCCTACCAGGTCGATCGCGTGGGCGGAAACCGCGCCGCGCTCAATATCCACTCTGGCTCCCAGCGCGCGGAACCCCTTCAGATGCAGATCGATCGGACGGCTGCCGATATTGCAGCCGCCGGGAAGCGGCACCCTGGCGCTTTTGTACTTGCCAAGAAGCGCGCCGATAAAATAATACGACGCGCGGATCCTGCGCATATATTCATCCTCGATGGACACATCACTGATGCCCTCGGCGTTGATCTTCACTGTATGACGGTCAATGCGGTCCACCGCCGCTCCGATGGCCTGGATCGCTTCCAGCATTACATTAATATCGTTCACATCCGGCAGGTTCTCGATCAGCACATCCTCATCGGTCATGATGGACGCTGCCAGGATCCCAAGCGCCGCGTTCTTCGCGCCGCTGATTGCGACATCTCCGACCAGCGGGTTCCCGCCCTTCATAATAAACTGTTCCATGAGACTCTCCCCGAGGCGACAAAAACTGCCAAAAATCGCGTTTTTACGCCCGTACGACTATATCATACCAAAATATGAAGAAAATGTAAAGAAACTCTTACCGTTTTTTTAAATAGGTGAAGTGAAAAGTTAACTTCCACTTCTGAGGGGCCCAAGTAGAAATTAGTCTTTCTCCAACCTCCACTTGAAAT
>CANQBX010000096.1 GCA_947589095.1 uncultured Lachnospiraceae bacterium | reverse complement strand
GCGCCGTGATGAACGCCCTGTGCGACGTTGCACATTTTCTCAACTTCATGTGAATAGGTCATGTTAAGACTCCTTTCGATAAGTAATAATTGTGAAGTACTTTGTTAAAAATATCACATCATACTTGCTTTTTATTTTCTCACAAAAATCGTCATTCGTCTAGTACTATTTGGTAAATTTTTATGCTTTTAACATTTTTTGTATGATCCGCTCCGGGGCTTTCCGAAAGCCGCCTATCTCCGGCCCTTTCCGCCGCCCGTTTTCATCCGTTCCCGCACCATTTTCTCAAAATCCTCTTCACTGTAGCCCAGTTCGCGGATCCTCTGCATCCGCCTTGCTCTGCGGCGGGCCGCCTCCTCAAGCGCTTTCTGTCTGCGGTACCAGAGCCAGAATACGGCAGCGGACACCGTTCCAAGCAGCAGTACCGCTCCCAGCGCGACCGTCCAGCCGCTTCCGCCAGCCGCTTCCGGCACGTCCGCCCCGTCCGTCATCCTTCCGGCCGCTTCCGTCCCGTCTCCGGCTTCTTCCGTATCCAGAAGCGATACAGACAGCGGCTCGGTGGAAATATGCAGGTTCCTGGCGCAGACGTAAGCGCTTCCGACCTGCCGGTCATTATAGGTATAGACCAGCCTGGCCACCGCCGTCTTCGGGTGGCCGCTCCCCAGTTCCGATGTCACGGTCCTCGTCACATCCGCAAAGGAAGCGCCGTCCGGGACCGTGACGCAGGCCCCTTCCTCCAGGTACAGCTCCGACGGCTCATAATGATCGCCGTCCCTGTCGATTCCGTCGCTTTCCGCGGGAAACGATTCCTGCTCCGCGATCCGGATGTTCTGGAAGGAATGAAAGCCGAATTCAATCAGCGTCTTCCCGTCCAGATAGTACTGGGGCTGGGTACCCTTTAAGACCACGGAGATCACGCCTCTTCCGTCTCTTACCGCATAGGTCACCAGCGTATTCCCCGCAATGGAGGTATAGCCGGTCTTTCCTGCCAGAGCGCCCTCCAGATAGTACTGGCTCGAAGGATTATCCCGCGCTGCCAGGATCTTGTGCTCCATGGCGATCGTCAGCCCCTCCGGATTCTTGATCGTGGCAGGCAGCTTCCAGCTTCCGGCGGAATCTACGGAAAGCACGGTCTCATTGGCGAACGCCGCCCGGGCGATCAGCGCCATATCATAGGCCGTCACATACTGCTCCTCGTCATTAAGGCCCGAGGGATTGGCAAAATGGCTCTCCGTACAGCCGATCTCGGCGATCCTCTCATTCATCATCTCCACAAAGGCATCGCGGCTGCCCGCCACATGCTCCGCAAGGGCGTTGGCCGCCTGGTTGCTGGACCTGAGCAGCAGGGCGTGCAGGCAGTCGCGGACCGTCAGGACATCCCCCTCCTCCAGCGCGAGGGAATTGCCGCTGCCGGACTCCACGTCATAAACCGCGTCATGGGAAAATGTAACGTTCTCGTCCAGCGATGCGTTCTCCGCCACCACCAGGGCCGTTAAAAGCTTCGTAATGCTGGCCGGCGCATAGGCCACATGAATGTTCTGCCCGAACAGAACCGCGCCGGAATTCTCATCCATCGCGATGCCGGCCTCCGCCATAATGCCCGTATCCGCCGGCCACACCGGCGCGGCATACACTGGCCCCGCGGCAATGCTCACCATACAAAGGAACGCCGGAAGAAATACCCGGATCCTGTTCCGTCTGTCCATATTCCTCATCCCGCCACTCTCTCCTCCGTTTATCGTTCCAATGCAGAAAGCGCGCCGGCGGCGCTAAACGGCCTGCCCACTCCCGCCGGAGGGACAGGCCTCTATTCCTTACTGAATGATTCTCCTCACCGCCATGATGCTCCGGTAGGTCGCGGATCCTACGACGATTCCCACCCTGGAATTGCTGGCGTGTACGATCTGGCCGTTGCCGATATACAGAGCCACATGGCCCGCGTAACAGATCAGGTCTCCCGGCTGGGCATCGCTGTAATCCACCGCGTATCCAGCCGAACGCTGCTCCGTCGATGTCCGCGGCAGACTGTATCCGAAATGCTTATAGACGCTCTGGGTGAAGCCCGAACAATCCGTTCCGTTCGTCAGGCTGGTTCCGCCATAAACGTAAGGATTGCCCACAAACTGCAGCGCGTAATCCGCGATCTCGCGTCCGGCCGCGGTACCCCCGGAGCTTCTGGTGGTCGTGCCTTTGGAAGCCGTGGGCGCCAGCGGGCCGCTGCTTGCGGATGGCCCGCTGCCGGAAGACACGTTTGCGGAAGCGGACTGCTGCGAAGCGGCCGCCCTGGATTCCTCCTCGCGCCTGCGCTGCTCCTCTTCCTGCCTGCGCCGTTCCTCCTCCTGCCGCCTGCGTTCCTCTTCCTCCGCCTTGCGGATCTGCTCGTTCTTCTGGGCGATGGTCTTCGTGTACTGCTCCGCCGCCGCCTTTGCCTGCGCCAGCTGCGCGTCGAAATTGGCGATCTCCCTGCGTTTCTGGGCAATCGTAGTTTCCAGGTTATCCTGCTGCTCCTGGTACTCCTGCTTCATGCCCTCCATCTCATTCATCTCGTTATCCAGCTGTTCCTGGTACTCCTGGACCTGCTGCTTGGTCTCCTGATACTCCAGAAGCTTCGCCCTGTCATACCGGTATATATTCTCTATGTATTCGCTCTTATTCAGAAGCTCCGACATACTGCGCACCTTCAGAAGAACGTCCAGAAATTCCGTATCGCCCTTCTCGTACATATATTTGATGCGCTTCTTCATAGCCTCATACTGTTCCCGCTCCCTCTCCCTGGCGGCATCGTAATCCGCCTGGGCCTGTTCGATCTGGACCTCCTTCGCGTCCATATCCGCCTCCAGAAGAGCGATCTCGGCCAGCAGATCCGTCAGTTCCGAATTCAGCCCCGAAACGACCCCCTGGGCCTGATTCAGATTCTCCTGCGCCTCCCGCGCATCCTCGTTCGCCTCATTCAGGCCCTGCTGGGCTTGATCGCGTTCCTGCTCCATCTGCTGCCGGCTGGCCGTAGCCAGAACCGGAAGCGGCAGTTCCGCCGCCATAACGGCGGCCAGCGCCATGCAGAACGCCCCGCGCCGCAATATGCAGATCCGCCTGTTCTTCCATATCCTGCACATGTATATCAATCCTTTCCCGGATATTCATCTTCCCTCAGATCCGTGCCGCCGTATCCGGCCGTCCGCCCGTCCGCCGCGTCTCTGCCGTACACGGCAGCGCAGCTCACAGCGCCGGCCCGCGGCTCCTTACATACCGCCGGAACGTATAGCACAGATTAAAATAGGTCTGTTCGTCAGACTCCGTCTCCATGATCCAATCCGGATCCCTGTCCAGATCGCGGAGAAATGTATCCGCCTGGTACGCGTAATCGATGTAAGTAATATATGCCGTATCGCAATAGGGCAGAAACGCCTCGTAGACCTCCTGCCCACCGATCACAAACACATCCTCCGGCGCAAATTCCGAAACGGCCGCAAGCGCCTCGTCCACGCCGCCGCACACAACGGCGTTCTTAAGCCGGTAATCCGGATTCCTGGAAAGAACGATGTTCGTCCGCTTTGCAAACGGCTGTCCGCCCGGCAGGCTCTCCAGGGTCTTCCGCCCCATTATGACCGCCTTGCCCACCGTCTCCCTCCGAAAGGTCTCCCTGTCGGAAGGGATCGACACCAGAAGACGGCCCTCCCGTCCGATCGCCCAGTTTCTGTCGACCGCCGCTATCAGATTCATAAGGCCGCATCCTCCGCCACGATCAGCTCCTTCGCGTAGGGCAGCGTCTCGATCCATTCACAGAAGGTATGCCATTCCTCCAGCTTATGGCTGCGCCTGGCATAATAAATGTTCACCAGCGTCTCATAATTCAGCGTACACGTCCGCAACTGGTTATAACTGGACGGAAGCAGCTGGATCAGATCATACCAGTCCGCCTTATCCTTCCCGTCCACATACCGCAGGCGGATCCGCTCCAGCTCCTCTACCAGCCGTTCCATAATGGCCAGTCCCTCCGGCGTCAGATGGTCGTGGCTGAAATCATCGATGGAAAAAGGCCTGCTGTGGATCTTATGCATCGTGCTGGTGGAATTCGCCACCGTCGCGACCTTATAGGTATCGTACTCCTTCCACCAGTATAACGGCGCCGTAATATCCACAGACACAAAGATCTGGCGGATAAACTTGCGATGGTCGCTGCCGGCCCTGCGCAGGCGACACGCGAGATCCAGATCGTTAGGTCCCAGAATATAATTGCCGTCCTCATCGCAATGGCTGTCCATCCGCGCCCAGCTGTTCATCGGGTTCCGCGCGCCCCGCATGGCATTCTCAAGGTTCATGACGCTTGTTCTCTCTAATCGGATCATAGGATACCGCCTTTAAGTGGTTTATTCGGCATAACCTCCTTTTAGCATACCATATATGGAGGAAAAATGCAAACATTCTGTTGGCGGAGCCTTAATCGATCCGGATCTTAAACACGACCGGCATCTCGCCCGTAATCTTCTGCGTCCTGACCGTAAGACCGTTCGGATCCCTTGTCCATTCCGGCGCCTTATCGTGTCCCAGCACCTCCACCGACCGTATGATCCCGTGGAAATTCGGCGCGTGGGAAGCGTCCGCTTCCGCCAGCGAACGAATGCAGACCGTATCCTTATCCTTCATATTCAGGCATATCGCGTAGAGGTGGTCCCCGTTAACGGTAAAGCGGATATCCTCCGCTGTATAGCCCTTGTCCTCCGAATCCGCGAACTGGCCCTCCACGATCTTCGTAGGTCCTTCCGCGGATTTCCTCCAGATCTTGGAACCGTAAATGGCCTCGCCGTTGACCTTCATCCATCTGCCGATCTCTTCCAGGATATGACGGTCCTCGTCCGGGATCGTACCGTCCGCTTTCGGTCCGATATTCAGCAGCAGGCGGCCGTTCTTGCTGACGATGTCCACCAGGTCACGGACGATCTGATGCGGCGTCTTGTAGACATTGCCCTCGGTGTAGCCCCAGGAATTATTGGCGACAGAGGTGTCCGTCTGCCAGACATAAGGCTTGGCTTCGGCGAACTGGCCTCGCTCCACATCGATGACGGCGGTGCCGAACGGGCATGCGTCGTGCTTGTAATTGACGACCACTTCTTCGCCCCATTCGTCCGCGCGGTCGTAGTAGTAGGCGAGGAATTTGCGCAGATACGGCTTTACGCTGCTGTGCTGGATCCACCAGTCGAAATAAATGATCTTCGGCCGGTACCGGTCCACCAGCTCGCAGCAGCGGCAGAGCCAGTCATTTAAGAACTCCTCCGTAGGCGTCGGCTCGGAATACAGGTCGAAATGATCCTCCGGCTCCTTCATCGAAGGCCAGTAGAGGTCTCCGCGCTTTAAGGGCTCCCTGATGTCGGAATCAAAATCCTTGCCGTGGCCCATAAAGAACCAGTGCTCGACGCGGTGCGAGGAGGCGCAGGGGTACAGCCCCGCCTTGCGGCAGGCGTCATGGATCTCGCCCAGGACGTTGCGGTGCGGCCCCATTTTCACGGCATTCCATTCGGAAATGTCACTGTCGTACATCTGGAAGCCGTCGTGATGCTCGGCCACCGGCACCACATACTGGGCCCCGGCTTCCTTGAAAAGGCTGACCCACTCCTCCGCGCTGAAGTTCTCCGCCTTGAACATGGGAATGAAATCCTTGTAGCCGAAATCCTTGTGCGGGCCGTAAGTCGCCACATGATGCTCAAATTCGCGGGTACCCTGGATATACATGTTGCGGGAATACCACTCGCTTCCGAAGGCAGGCACCGAGTAAATGCCCCAGTGGATGAAGATGCCGAATTTGACCTTCTCATACCACTGCGGGACATGATACTGCTGCAGGGACTCCCAGGTGTCCTTGTAGCGGCCGTTCGCAATAACCTCATTGATCGTTTTCAGATACTCCTGCATACGTTAGCTCCTTTCGCTGCATTGCTCAGTTTGAAGTGTAGTATATTGTTCCGGTCCGCCTTCCGTGCCGGACAGGCAGCCGGTATGGTTACTCCTGATCTTCCTGCCGTGTTCTGCACGGACGGCATTCTCACTGCCTGAACCCTCTCTGTCGGAGTTTCACCGTCAGAACTCTCACTGTCCGTGTTCTCTCCGTTAGAGTCTCTATCACCAGAGTTCTCCGTGTCGGAGTCCTCTCAGCCAGTGCTTTCACCGCCGGTTTCAGCGATCGCCGCAAATCCGTCTTTATCCACACGCCACACCTGATCTGCGTCCAGCGACTCCCGCAGGCATGCGCGCACATTCGCCATATCGCTGTAATCCACAAAACGGGCCGCTTCTTCCGCGCCCACGCCTGTCTGGATCCGCCGGCCGATGAGCCGCTGCCGCAGAAAGTCTTCGTCCGCCTCCAGCCGGATGGTGTAATCCGCGTAAGCCTTCAGATCCTTCCAGCCCGGCCGGTTTAGGAGCAGGTAATTTCCTTCCAACAGGACCAGGTCTCCCTCAACGCGGACCGCGTCCTCCCGCGGATTGTGGAACAGGCGGTCATATTCCGGCCATCCGCACGCCTCCCCGGCCGCCACACGGCGGACCCGTTCGGTAAGGCGCTTCAGGTCGAAGGTCTCCGGCGCGCCCTTTACCTTCACCATAGGGATCTCCTCGCCGCCGCGGATCGTGGTATGAGTCAGGAGATAATCCTGATAACGGTGGAATCCGTCCATCCCGATCGCGGTGACCGGCGCGCAGCCTTCCGTCCTCTCCGACAGCTCTTTCAGGAAACCGGACAGCGTGCTCTTGCCCGCACCCGGCGGAGCCGCCAGAAACGCCAGGATCCGCCTGCCTTTCTGCTCCTTCAGCCGCGTAAGCGTTCGAAGCAGCGGCAGGAAAAGCCCGGAAATGTTCTCCTCGCTGAACCATACCCGGCTTTTGATTCCATTGATCTCGGTTTCATATGTCATCGTTTTGATCATCACCATAATCCTGCCTATAGTATAGATAAAATACTGCTGTCATGCAAGAGTTTTTGCCCTCAAATCACGCGTCGGACAAACAATCTCTCTGCCTGCGGTACCCAGGATGCATCGCCGGCAAGCTTTCTCCGCGGTGTCCAAAAGCATCGTCCGCAAACCTTCTCCGCACTGACGCAAACAGCCGCCGCAGGCCACCGCGCGGCCGTCTTTCAGGAAACACTCTCCCACACAAGCAGATTGTCCTCGACCCGCGCCGCAACGCGCCCGGTATCTTTCAGCCACGACAGATACGACCGTACTGTGCTGCCAACCAGCACATACTGCTGGTAATTCATGACCAGACCGTAACTGTCGAAAAGCTTCTTAAGGATATTCTCAAAACAGAGCGGCTCAGCGCAGATCTCCACGATCTTCTCTGCCGCCTCCAGAGTCCGGTCGATATTGTACTGGGCAAGCGGCGCAATATCCTCCGCCGCCTCCGCATGGGCAGGTATGAACATTCTGGCCGTCATGGTCTTCACCATTTCCAGGGTCTTAAGATAGGCGCCCACATCGTACAGATAGCCGATCCTGTATTTGTCCAGAGTTTCCCGGCCGGAGAGGCAGTCCGCCAGATACACCACGTCGTCATCCGTGCGGAATCCCACCATATCGAACGCATGGCCGGGAAGCGGGATGATCGTAAGGCCATCCGGCAGCACCTCCCGCGTCAGTTCCTCCGCGCGGCTCTCCTGCGCCATCAGAAATTTATTGCGCAGCTCCTGAAACGGGTATCCGCCGTACAGAAGCGACGGCTCCAGCACCGGATGCCTGGTAAAATCCAGCTCGATCCCCGGCGCATAGACCTTACAGCCGGTCTGCGCCTGCAGATACTTGCAGCCGCCGATGTGGTCGGCGTGGGAATGGGTGCAGTAAATGGCCGTCAGGCGCCAGCCGTTCTTATCCAGGATCTGACGCGCCTTGCGCCCGGCGTCCTTGTCGCTGCCGCTGTCGATCAGGCAGACGTCGGTATCCGAAACCCTGACGACGCCGATGCGGGCGGGGCACCGGATATAGAAGGACCGATCGGTTACCGGAATCAATTCATACATGGCGGATTTCTCCTTTTCTGTAATCTGCCATTATTATATAGCAGAACCGCCGGGATGTCATCTGAATTCGCAATCTGAGCCGCAATTTCGGGCTCAGAATCCTGCCGCGCATCCACAACCGTTCCGACATAATTTGTTATTGAGTTTCCATGCGGAGTGTGATATGATAGGGCTAAGAAGTAACCGTGTTACAAGGTGGTAAGCCTCCCGGGCGCAAGAGAAGGGAGGTGGTGCAGATGGATTCGTACGAAACTTTAAGCCTGTTGTTTTTGGGCGGTACTTTCCTGATTGCATTGCTTGCCTACATAGATAGGACCAACAAGCGATAAAAATAAGCCTACCTTGTACTTGACCGTTCTAGGTAGGCTTATTATAAACCATCCACGGAGGCCAACCACTTTGTGGGCGGTTGCTTCGCTTAATTACACAATAACACATTCTGTATAAATTTGCAAGACAGTTTTCCTTAAATCTTTACGTACAAATCTTCCCTTACTGCCCGCAAGGCCATCCTTCGCGGCCTCCGCCCGGCCCGATCCGCATCACTCCTTCGCCCCGCTCACAATCCCGTAATACGCTCCCGCCGTCAGTTTATACACCGCCGCGTAGCATACGCCGTACAGCAGAAAGCACAGCTGGGCCATCCGCACGAAGAGCCGCAGATCCACGCTTCCGAACAGCCGCAGAAGCTGCCACAGCAGCGGGAACGCGAAGATGAGATGGATCCCGGCGAAGACGAGCGGCAGGAAGAACACCGTCAGGATCTGGGAATTGATGCTCCTTCGGATCTCCCGCTTCGTCATGCCTACGCTCTGCATGATGCCGAAACGCGCCTGGTCCTCGTAGCCCTCGGAGATCTGCTTATAGTAAATGATCAGCACCGACGCGATGACGAACACAATGCTTAAAAGCAGCCCCAGAAACAGCAGCCCGCCGTCCAGCATCAGACTGTACCGCCGTTCCACGACGCGCATATTGATGTCCGCGCCCCGGATCTTCGCGCCGGCCGCCAGACGGATCGACTCGATCGTATCCCGGGCCCGCGACGCCTCGGTCCTGGCCGTCTCCTCCTTGTCTCCGCCGTCAATGTCGTATTCGCAGATCCACTCCGGATACGCCCATGGCTGCCCGTTTTGGCACATCCGATCGCAGAAAGCGCCGACAGCGGCGTCCAGATCCTTTACCACCACATCCATCAGGGACATGGCGCTTAACTCGGAACGGAACCCACTCTCGAAGAAAGCATCCAGCTCCGCTTTCACGCGCCAGTTTCCGCCCTCTGCAATCGCAAATGTATCCCGGCCGTACTTCTCTCCATAGCAGTAGATCAGACACTCGTCGTCCGCCAGATCCGCGTCCGTTCCCATCAGCTCGTTGAAATCCTCCAGCGAGAAGAACTGGATCACCCGTCCCGTCGGATCCGCGGCGCCCATGACCCATCGGTCCATATCGATCGAATATCCGCCGTCCAGAGGAAGACCATACGTTTCCACCTTGCGGTAGGTCCGGATGTTGCGCCGGACCGGAGCCGCGGTCCCGGATCCTTTCGCAGCGTCCCCGGACGGTTCTGCGGCGGACGGTTCCACGGCGGCTGCTTCCGCATCGGCGCCCATCCCCGTCTCCGCCGCAGCTTCATCCTCCGCTCCCGCCAAAGCAACAGCCCCCACATTTACCATCATCGCGTCTTCCAGCTGATCCGTAAATTCCCGCCTAAGCCCCTCGCTTCCGTTCAGCTCCACATCCATATCGATCTGCCGCGGAAACCGCTCCTGTACCGACGTCTCATCCCCCACATAGAGCGCCACCGTACAGGACAGCATGACCAGGATCATGGTGCTTAAGATACAGATGGAAGCCAGACCGGCACCATTTCTCTTCATCCGGTAGACCATGGACGACACCGATACGAAATGGTTCGGCTTATAATAGTACCGCCTGTTCTTCTGCAGCAGCCTGCAGAATGTAACCGAACCGGCGACAAACAGGATATAGGTCGCCGCGATCACCATCAGCACCGCCGCCACGAAGACCAGGATCGCCTGCAGCGGTTCCTTGATCGTGACCGCCAGATAGTAAGCGCTTCCCAGAAGCAGAAGTCCGAACAGAGCCGTCAGGCGCTGCGCCTTCGGCGGCTTCTCTCCCACCTGCGTACTCTGCAGAAGCTCCAGCGGATCCAGCCGCCAGACCCGCCATATGGTGCAGAGCAGCAGGAACAGATAGATTTCCAGGAAAAACCGCAGGGTCAGGACCAGGGACCGGACGCTGACGGTCATCGCGTAGCCGGCGTCCAGCTCCAGGATATAGAAGAATCCCAGTTCCGCCAGCTTCGAGAAAAGAATGCCGAAAAGCAGCCCGCTGCCTATGGAGATAGCCGTGGAAAACACACTTTCCCAGATCATGATGCGGGTCAGGTTCCTCTTATCCATGCCGAGCACATTGTAGAGGCCGAACTCCCGGCTCCTCTGGCGGATCAGGAAGGAGTTTGTATAGAAAAGGAACAACAGCGCGAAAAACCGGATCACGATTCCGCCAAGCCCCATGAACAGCTGCGCGAAATCCCCTCCCCGCACTTCAGCGATAATGGGCGAGCTCTCCAGAAAATGCAGCAGATAATGGATCATCACCATGACGCTTCCGGCCATCATGTAAGGCAGATAGAGCCTGCGGTTCTTGCGAATGCCCTCAGCGGCCAGCCTTCGATATAAATGAAGCTTCATCGGCGATCACCGCCCGTCTGCAGCATGATCAGCGTATCGGAGATCTTCTCGTACATCTGGCTTTCGGTGGCGCCGCCGCGGTAAATCTGATGGAACACTTCCCCGTCCTTGATGAACAGCACACGTCCCGCGTGGCTGGCGGCCTTGACCGAATGGGTGACCATGACGATGGTCTGTCCGGATGCATTGATCTGTCCGAACAGGGCCAGAAGCTCGTCGGTGGAACGGGAGTCCAGGGCCCCGGTCGGCTCGTCGGCCAGGATCAGCTTCGGTCCGGGGATCAGCGCCCTGGCGACGGCGGCACGCTGCTTCTGGCCGCCGGACACCTCGTAAGGGTATTTCTTCAGGATCCCGGTAATGCCAAGCTGTTCGGCGATGGGCTTTAAGCGGGTCTCCATCTCTTCATGAGGCTTTCCGGCGAGCACCAGCGGAAGATAGATATTATCCTCGATGGAAAAGGTGTCCAGAAGATTGAATTCCTGAAAGACGAAGCCCAGATTGTCCCGGCGGAAGGTCGCTACCTGGGACTCCCTGATCTTCGCCAGATCCTGGCCGTCGAGGACCACCATGCCGGCGGTAGGCCGTACCAGGGCCGCCAGAATGTTCAGAAGCGTTGTCTTGCCGGAGCCGGACTCGCCCATGACGGCCACGTATTCTCCCTGCTCCACGGAGAAGCTGACGTTTTTCAGGGCTTCCACCTTGGAGCCGCCGAAGCGGGGCGTATAGATTTTCTTCAGATTCGTTACCTGTAAGATCGTCATTGAAAATGATTCCTCCTGTCATG
>CANQBX010000095.1 GCA_947589095.1 uncultured Lachnospiraceae bacterium | reverse complement strand
GTTCGGCCTGCTGGCCCTGGGAATGATGGGAGCCTTCGGAATCAAGGCCTTCAAGAAGGACGAGGAAGAAGGATAAGCGAAAGCTGCGAAGGCT
The DNA here is from genome assembly GCA_947589095.1 of uncultured Lachnospiraceae bacterium. Taxonomy (GTDB): domain Bacteria; phylum Bacillota; class Clostridia; order Lachnospirales; family Lachnospiraceae; genus UBA3402. Next base: position 11,669 of record CANQBX010000095.1, on the reverse strand, counting down.
GCATTCGGGAAGTGCCGTAGAGCTGCGGAAGAATTTGCGGGCCGGCCGCCGGCCGGCCCGCAGGATGAAGCCTGGCAGGCATGAATGGAAGAGAGAGTTGAATGTGAAAGGGGAACGCCGGAAGGTCTGGCGTTCCCCTGAAGTATTTCTGCCCGGGAAAGCGTTTGCGCCGCGGAGTATCATTGGTATGCTCTGTCGGCCTGCGCATTTATTAAATTTTAATGAGTATTTTCCGAGGAAACTTTCATGAGATGTGGACAAATCGGGAAAGATTGGTTATAATGGAAAATGGTTGGCGGTCAGGCCGACTTTTCTGACTGCCTTGCTGCATGGCGGGACAAAGGTTTTCCGGGAAGGAGACGCTATGCGATATAAGAAATCGGTATTCCGAAGCCTTGCCATGGTGACGCAGCTCGGGTTGTGCGTGCTGACGCCGACGATCCTGGGGATTGCGGCGGGAAGCTTCCTTGACGCCCGGTTCGGGACGAAGGTAACCCTGATCCTGCTGATTCTGGGTGTGCTTGGCGGCGGCCGCGGCGCTTATCTGACGGCGAAGCGGATCGTCGAGCAGGAAGCCCGTGAGGAGAAGACGGAGCGGGAGCGGCAGCTGCGGGAGGTACTGGCGGACGCCGGGAATTCCGCGGACAGGCCGAAGCGGCCCAGCCGTATTCTTACGGCAGATTCGGCTGAGAATGGGCCGGCAGACCGGGCAGCGCCGCGTGGGGAGGATTCCGCATGACGAAGGAGATCAGACGCCTGGTGGCGGAGATGTGCGTGGGGATGTTCCTCTATGTGCTGGTGCTGGGAATCCTGGCCGTGATCTTTCGGCGCGGACTGGCCGGTATGGGATTTGCCCTGGGGCCGGTGATCGTGGGACTCCTGGCAGGATTTCTCGCCGATGTGGCGATGCTTATTCATATGGCAGTTGTGGCGGAGCGGGCGACGGACAGCCGGGACGAGGCCTATGCGAACCGCATCACGGTGGTGCAGTCGGTGCTTCGCAAAGCAGTATTTGTGGTGGTTCTGTTCTTTCTGGGAAGCCGGCCGCAGGTTGACGCGGTGGCGATGATCATCGGGGCGCTGGGGCTGAAGATGGGCGCATTTTTACAGCCGGCGGTGCATCGGGCCATCGCAGGAAATAATGCGTCTGATACGGAGATCCCGGATGGATCGGCGGTATTGGAGGGAAATCCCCCGGAAGGGACGGATCCCGGTAATTCGAAAGATGAAACGCGATGATATTGAAGCGTTCGGAAGCGTGCGGCTGCGGCGCGGCGGAACCGTGATGCGGCCGTGCCGTTATCCTTAGGGAAAGGAGGAAGGAGTATGGGAATGATGAAGATTCCGATGATCGCGCATGAGCCGGATTTTATGATCCACGGCGTGCTTAAGTACCACGCCTTCGGTCAGGAACTCTGGATCTCGGACACGACGGTGGGCGCATGGATCATCACGGCGGTGCTTCTGCTGTTCGGCTTTATCGTGAGCCGGAAGCTAAAGCATGTCAGCGAGAGCGACACGCCGGGGCTTCTGCAGAGCGGACTGGAGATCGCCATGGAGGCCCTGGAGAATATGACCGCGGGCATCCTGGGAGCCAACAACCGGCGGTTCATGAACTACATCGGAACCATATTTTTATTCATACTGCTCTGCAATCTGAGCGGACTCGTGGGCCTCAGGGCTCCGACGGCGGATTTCGGCGTCACATTTTTGCTGGGACTGTTCACGTTCTTTATCGTGAACTACCAGGGGCTCAAGAACAGGGGAGTGCGGCATTTTACCAGCCTGTTCGAACCGATCCCGGTGCTGTTCCCGATCAATGTGATCGGCGAATTCGCCAACCCGATCTCGATCTCGCTGCGTCTTTTCGCGAACCTGCTTTCCGGCGTGATCATCATCGGACTGTGGTACGGCATGATGCCGTGGTTTATGAAGATTGTACTGCCTGCGGCTCTGCATGTGTACTGCGATCTGTTCTCGGGAGCGATACAGACATACGTTTTCTGTATGCTGACTATGGTTTATATTAACGACAAAATGGAATAACAAAAATAATTTAGGAGGTTAGCAAATGAACATTTCAGGACAGGATTTCATCTATGGTTGTTCCGCCATCGGCGCCGGTCTGGCGCTGATCGCAGGTATCGGCCCTGGCGTAGGCCAGGGGATCGCGGCCGGTCAGGGCGCGGCTGCAGTCGGCCGCAATCCGGGGGCCAAGTCTGACATTACATCCACCATGCTTTTAGGCCAGGCGGTCGCGGAGACCACCGGTCTGTACGGTCTGGTCGTAGCCATCATTCTGATGTTCGTGAAGCCCTTCGGTTGATCGGAGGAGTCTGACAGGAACAGGAAGGAGGCTCTGATACATTGGAAGGACTTAACAGATTAATAGGTTTTGATCCGCAGCTGCTTTCCGAGATGTTTTTCACTGCGATCAATATTTTCGTCCTGTTCTTCGGGCTGTCCTATCTGCTGTTCAATCCGGTGCGCAATATTCTGGAGAAACGGCGCCGGAAGGTGGCCGATGAACTCAAGAACGCGGCTGAGGACTGGAAGACGGCGGAGGAGCTGAAAGCGCGGTATGAGGCGAAGCTCCGCGACGTCGATAAGGAGGCCGACGCGATCCTGGAGGAGGCCCGCAGGAAGGGCAAGGCCAGAGAGGCGGAGATCATCGAGGAAGCGAAGGCGGAGGCCGCCAGGATCATCGCGCGGGGCAGCCGCGAGGTGGAACTGGAGCGCAGGAAAGCGTTAGACGATATGAAGCAGGAGATCGTATCCATCGCGTCGCTTATGGCGGGTAAGGTCGTCTCCGCGTCCATCGATACCACGGTGCAGGATTCCCTGATCGAGGAAACTCTGAAGGAAATGGGTGAGAGCACATGGCAAAGTTAGTTTCGAAGGTATATGGCGACGCGCTTCTGGAGGCGGCTCAGGAGAAGGGGACGCTGGACGCGGTCTATGAAGAGGTCTGTGCGCTTCTTACTGTTTTCACGGAGCATACGGATCTGATCCAGCTTCTGAACCACCCGCAGGTGGTGAAGGAGGAGAAGCTTCAGATCGTGGAGAATGTCTTTGCCGGACGGGTCTCGCCGGAGCTGCTGGGACTTCTGACCACGGCGGTGGATAAAGGGAGACAGACGGAGATTCCCGCTATTTTCCGTTATTTCATCGGCTGTGTGAAGGAGATGAAGGGGATCGGCATCGCCACGGTGAGTACGGCGGTGGAGCTGTCCGAAGCGCAGAAGGCGCAGGTGGAGGAGAAGCTCCTTGCGACTACTTCATACAGATCCTTTGAGATGGACTACCGGGTGGATCCGTCGCTGATCGGCGGTATGGTGATCCGCATCGGGGACCGGGTCGTGGACAGCAGTATTAAGAACAGGCTGAATGATCTGAGAAAGCAGCTGTTGGAGGTGCAATTATGAATTTGAGACCGGAAGAGATCAGCTCTGTGATCAAGGAGCAGATTGAGAAATATTCGACCCGGCTTGACGTGTCCAATGTAGGAACCGTCATCCAGGTGGCCGACGGCATTGCCCGTATCCACGGTCTTGAGAACGCCATGCAGGGAGAGCTGCTGGAATTCCCGGGAGAGATCTTCGGCATGGTGCTGAACCTGGAGGAGGACAATGTGGGCGCGGTTCTGCTGGGCGATACCAGTAAGATCCGCGAAGGCGATACGGTGAAGACTACCGGCCGCGTGGTGGAGGTTCCCGTGGGCGACGCCCTGACCGGGCGCGTCGTCAATTCCCTGGGGCAGCCCATCGACGGCAAGGGCCCCATCGAGACGGACAAATTCCGCCGCATCGAGCGGGTGGCGCACGGCGTCATCGAGAGGAAATCCGTAGACACGCCGCTGCAGACCGGCATCAAGGCCATCGACGCCATGATCCCGATTGGCCGCGGACAGCGTGAGCTGATCATCGGCGACCGCCAGACCGGCAAGACGGCTCTGGCTATCGACACGATCATTAACCAGAAGGGCGAGAACGTCCACTGTATCTATGTAGCCATCGGCCAGAAGGCGTCGACGGTGGCGAATATTGTGAAGACACTGGAAGAATTCGGCGCTATGGATTATACCACGATCGTGGTGTCCACCGCGTCCGACCTGGCCCCGCTGCAGTACATCGCGCCCTACGCCGGATGCGCGATCGGCGAGGAGTGGATGGAGAACGGCGAGGACGTGCTGGTCATTTATGACGACCTGAGCAAGCACGCGGCGGCGTATCGTACGCTTTCCCTGCTGCTGAAGCGTCCCCCGGGGCGCGAGGCGTATCCCGGCGACGTGTTCTATCTGCATTCCAGGCTTCTGGAGCGGGCGTCCCGGCTGTCGGATGAGCTGGGCGGCGGGTCGCTGACGGCCCTGCCGATCATCGAGACCCAGGCGGGCGACGTGTCCGCGTACATTCCGACTAATGTCATTTCCATCACCGACGGCCAGATCTATCTGGAGACCGAGATGTTCAATTCCGGTTTCCGTCCGGCGATCAACGCCGGTCTGTCCGTGTCCCGTGTCGGCGGCGCGGCTCAGATCAAGGCCATGAAGAAGATCGCGGCTCCGATCCGTGTGGAGCTGGCCCAGTACCGGGAGCTGGCGTCCTTTGCCCAGTTCGGCTCCGAGCTGGACGCGGCGACCACCCAGCAGCTGGCCCAGGGCGAACGCATCCGCGAGGTGTTAAAGCAGCCCCAGTATACGCCTATGCCGGTGGAATACCAGGTCATCATCATTTACGCGGTGACCCGCAAGCACCTGCTGGATATTCCGACGGACCAGATCCTGGATTTCCAGGAGAAGCTGTTCAAGTTCATCGACACCAAGTATCCGGAGATCCCGGCGGAGATTAAGAAGACCCGCATGATCTCGGATGAGATGGACGCGCTCCTGGCGAAGGCGATCGAGGAGTGCAAGACGCAGGGGTGAGACGCGGCGCAGGATGTCCGCCGGGCGAAGAAAGAGTTAAGCATCGTTTGAGCGGGGGACAGCGGACTGTAAAGAAAGAACAGGTGACAGATCATGGCAACCATGAGAGATATCAAGCGCCGGCGCGACAGTATCCAGAGCACGGAGCAGATCACGAAGGCGATGAAGCTGGTGGCGACTGTGAAGCTGCAGAAGTCCAGGGCGAAGGCGGAGGCGGCGAAGCCGTATTTTAACCTGATGTATGACACGATGAGTTCCATCATCAGCCGTTCCGGCGCGGTCCGGCACAGATACCTGCGGCCCGGCGCGTCGCCGAAGAAGGCGGTCATCACGATCACGTCCAACCGCGGTCTGGCGGGCGGCTATAACAATAATATCGTAAAGCTGGTGAATTCGGAGCTTCCGGCGGCGGACACGCTGGTATACGCCATCGGCCGCAAGGGCCGTGACGGACTGGCGCGGCGGGGATTCAAGATCCAGGGCGATTATTCGGAGGTCATCAACGATCCGCTCTACCAGGACGCGGCGGAACTGACGCAGGTGCTTCTGGAGGCGTTTGCGCGCGGGGAGATCGGGGAGATCTATCTGGCGTTTACGATGTTTAAGAATACGGTGGTGCATACGCCGAGGCTTTTAAAGCTTCTGCCGGTGGAACTGCCGGAGCGGGGACAGGCGGCGGAAGCGCAGGAACCGAAGGCGCGGGCCATTATGGACTACGAGCCGGACGATGAGACCGTGCTGGACGCCATTGTCCCGAAATATATGAGCAGCCTGATCTACGGCGCTCTTCTGGAGTCGCTGGCCAGCGAGAACGGGGCCCGTATGACGGCTATGGATTCGGCGACCAGCAACGCGGAGGAGATGATCGAGGATCTGAGCCTCCAGTACAACCGGGCGCGCCAGGGCGCGATCACGCAGGAGCTGACCGAGATCGTCGCCGGAGCGAACGCGATCGGAGGCTGAGAAAGCCGAAGATCCGAGCCGCCGGCAGTTGCGGCTTACGGGCCGGGAACGGCCGGGCTGAATCGTTTTGGCTGGAAAAATAAATGGCGCATTCGTGTGCCGTCAATCTGGCTGCAGGACGCGCGAAGCGGGTCCTGTAACATGAATAAGGAGAAACAAGATGGCAGAGCAAAATGCAGGCAAGATCACACAGGTCATCAGCGCCGTGCTGGACATCAAGTTCAGCCAGGGCAAGCTGCCGGACATTAACGAGGCCGTGACCATCGCCACGAAGGACGGGGGACGTCTGGTGGCGGAGGTCTCCCAGCATCTGGGCGACGATACGGTGCGCTGCATCGCCATGGGCAGCACCGACGGTCTGACCCGCGGCATGGAAGCCGTGGCGACAGGGCATCCGATCACGGTGCCTGTGGGGGAGAAGACCCTGGGACGTATCTTCAATGTCCTGGGGGAGCCGATTGATAATAAGGAGAAACCGGACGTGGACACCTATCTTCCGATCCACCGCCCGGCGCCTACCTTCGAGCAGCAGTCCACGGAGACGGAGATCCTGGAGACCGGCATCAAGGTCGTGGATCTTCTGTGCCCGTACCAGAAGGGCGGCAAGATCGGACTCTTCGGAGGCGCCGGCGTCGGCAAGACGGTGCTGATCCAGGAGCTGATCCGCAACATCGCTACCGAGCACGGCGGCTACTCCGTGTTCACCGGCGTCGGCGAGCGGACCCGTGAGGGCAACGACCTCTATCACGAGATGACCGAGTCCGGCGTTATCAATAAGACTACAATGGTATTCGGCCAGATGAACGAGCCGCCGGGGGCGCGTATGCGCGTGGGTCTGACGGGTCTGACCATGGCCGAGTATTTCCGCGATGAGGGCGGCAAGGACGTGCTGCTGTTCATCGACAATATCTTCCGTTTCACTCAGGCTGGTTCCGAGGTGTCCGCGCTTCTGGGACGTATGCCTTCCGCCGTGGGCTACCAGCCTACGCTGCAGACGGAGATGGGCGCCCTGCAGGAGCGCATCACCTCCACGCGGAACGGTTCCATTACATCGGTCCAGGCCGTGTACGTGCCGGCCGACGACCTGACGGACCCGGCCCCGGCCAATACATTTGCCCATCTGGACGCGACGACGGTTCTGAGCCGTTCCATCGTGGAGCTGGGCATCTACCCGGCGGTGGATCCGCTGGAGTCTACCTCCCGCATCCTGGATCCGCGTATCGTGGGCGAGGAGCATTACGAGGTGGCGCAGAGAGTCATCCAGGTGCTGCAGAAGTATAAGGAGCTGCAGGATATCATCGCCATGCTGGGCATGGATGAGCTGTCCGAGGAGGATAAGCTGACCGTGGCCCGCGCCAGAAAGGTGCAGAGATTCCTGTCCCAGCCGTTCTTCGTGGCCGGGCAGTTCACCGGCCTGGAAGGCCGCTACGTGCCCATCAGCGAGACGATCCAGGGCTTCAAGGAGATCCTGGACGGCAAGCACGACGACGTGCCGGAGGGATATTTCCTCAACGCCGGCAACATCGACGACGTGCTGGCGAAGGTGAAGGGCTGAGCGCAGCCGGACTGACGCATGAGCCGCGAGAGAGTCTTACTGGATGGAAATGTGCGTGACGTATAGAGCAGGCTATGAGGCATGCAGTCCGTAAGGAGAGGATTACTGCCTGATGAAGGCTGGACAATGCAGTCTGTGGGCACTGTGGACGCAGCCGGTTGTCTGCGGTAAAGGACAGGCGGCCTGCAGCAGGCGGATGAAAGCGGCAGACAGGAGGATTCAGAATGGCTGATCTATTTAAATTAAAAGTGGTCACCCCTGACCGCATTTTCTACGACGGAAATGTCTCCATGGTCGAACTGACCACCACCGAAGGCGACATCGGCGTATACGCCAACCACATTCCTTCCACCGCCATCGTGGCTCCGGGACTTCTGAAGATCCATGAGGAAGGCGGACAGGTGCAGAAGGCCGCGCTGATGGCCGGATTCATCGAGATTCTGCAGGATCAGGTGACGGTCATGGCGGAGGTGGCCGAGTGGCCGGAGGATATCGATGTGAAGCGCGCCGAGGAGGCCCGGATCCGCGCCGAGAGGCGCTTAAAGGATCGGTATCCGGGTACCGATGTGATGCGCGCGGAGCTGGCTCTTAAGAGGGCGATCGTCCGTCTGGAGACGAAGGCGAAGTAAGCCGCGGATTCGGACGGCGGACCGCGCCGGTACGGGAAGACCGGACGGCGCCGGATACAAAGGATAAATCAATCAGGATCGTGGGGGAATTCTATTATGAAAGACACGACATTAGTGATCATGGCGGCCGGCATCGGCAGCCGGTTCGGCGGCGGTATCAAGCAGCTGGAGCCGGTAGGCCCCGGCGGCGAGATCATTATGGATTATTCGATCTACGACGCGCTGCAGGCCGGGTTCAATAAAGTCGTCTTCATCATTCGCAGGGATCTGGAGAAAGACTTTAAGGAGATCATCGGCAGCCGCATCGAGAGGCAGGTTCATGTGGAATACGCTTACCAGGAGATCGGGGATCTGCCGGAGGGCTTTACCGTGCCGGAGGGACGCAGGAAGCCCTGGGGAACGGGGCAGGCGGTCTTAAGCGTTAAGGATCTGGTGAATGAGCCGTTTATGGTCATCAACGCGGATGATTATTACGGAAAGGAAGGCTTTAAGCGCCTTCACGACTATATGGTGAACCGGATGGACGAGTCTGCCGGTGTCTATGACATGTGCATGGGCGGATTCCTCCTGGAGAATACCTTAAGCGAGAACGGCGGCGTTACCCGCGGCGTCTGCAGCGTGAGCGGCGACGGTTATCTGGAGACAGTGGTCGAAACCTATGATATCCGGAAGACGGCAGGGGGCCTCGACGCGAAGGATGCGTCCGGCGAGCCGGTTTACGTACCGTCCGGCTGCCATGTATCGATGAATATGTGGGGACTGCCGGCCGCGTTTTTGAAAGAGCTGGAGACCGGCTTCCCGGAGTTTCTGGCCTCTTTAAAGGAAGGGGATATCAAATCCGAATACCTTCTTCCTTCGGTTATAAACCGGCTGGTGGAGAGCGGCAGGGCCCGCGTGAAGGTCATTGAGACGCCGGATAAATGGTTCGGCGTCACCTACAGGGAAGACAAGCAGGCGGTGGTGGATTCTCTCCGCGCACTGATCGCGGCCGGAGTCTATCCGGAGAGACTATTCGAGTAAGAAGATGAAGTTAGTAAAGCGAGCTGCCATCCTGGCCGGGATATTCCTGGCTGCGGTTGGGATTTACCTGGTCATAGCATGGAATCAGACAGATGAGTCAGAGACGGTGTACACCTTGATGGAGGCGCCGTCTCTGCCTGTCGTGTACGCGAAAATGTATGGCTCGGAGGCGAACCGCCTGGCCGGCTATACGCAGGAGATGCATGTGTCCGCGGCCCGGGACAGTCTGGTGATCCTGCCGGAGGACCGGCAGCTTCCTCTGGAGATTCGTGAATACGGAGCGGCGCCGCTTTCCGTCAGCTACGATATCCGGAGCCTGGACGGGCAGCGGCTGGTGGAGCGCAGCCAGGCGGAGGAGCCGTCCGGCGATGGCGGCGTGAGCCGCGTGACGCTGCCGATCCAGAACCTGATCAGCCGCGGAACGGAATATCTGCTGCATATCCAGCTGGAGACGGAGCTGCACGGGCAGATCCATTATTATACAAGGATCCTGTGGCCGGAGACGGACTACGCGGAGGAGATGCTCGCCCTCGCGAAAGAATTTTCCACAAAGACCTTTGACGAGGCGGAGGCGGCGTCTCTGGTCACGTATCTGGAGACCACGGATACCGCGGATAATTCGTCCCTGGGCGATGTCACGCTGAAATCCAGCTTTTCCCAGATCACCTGGGCCGGGCTTGAGATGACGCCTGCAGGTGAGATGCAGGCGGAGCTTACCGAGCTGGACGGTACGATGGGGCAGATCCGCGTGACCTATCAGGTGAGCCGCCGGCCGGAGGACGGCCCGGCGGAGCTTTACGATGTTGAAGATTATTATACCATGAGGTGGGACGAGAAGCGGATCTATCTCATGGATTTCAAGCGGACTACGCGCCAGGTGTTCGCCGGGAGGCAGGAGGATTATTCCGGAAAGCGTATCCTTCTGGGCATTGGCACCGACGATGCGGTGAAGCGGATGAAAAGCAGCGGCGGCCGTTATCTGGCGTTTGTGTTCAACCGGGATCTGTGGCTTTATGATCAGGACAACAGTTTGGCCGTGAAATTATTTTCCTTCCGGTCCGAGGCGGACGACACGGGCCGCAGCGATTACGACCGGCACGATATCGAGATCCTGTCGGTGGACGACGAAGGCGGCGTGCATTTCCTGGTCTATGGATATATGAACCGGGGCCTTCACGAGGGCAGCCAGGGGATCAGCATCTGCCGCTACGATCCGGACCGGCGGGGAGCCATCGAGGAGGAATTCTTTGTACCCTCTTCGGAATCCTTTGACGAGCTGCGGACGGACGTGGAGCGTCTGTGCCATCTGAGCGCCCAGAACATGCTTTATCTGTTTCTGGACAGGGCGGTGTTTGCCGTGGATCTGACCAGCGACGAGTATATGGTGGTGGCGCAGAACCTGATCGAAGGCGCCTACGCCGTCAGCGCCGATCAGAGATGCTTCGCCTGGCAGGACAGTCAGACTCCGGAAGGAACGAATATTATTCACCTGCTGAGCCTGGAGACCGGCGTCAAGCAGGAGATCTCCGCGCCGGAGGGAACGCTTCTGCGCACGCTTGGCTTTGTGCAGGGCGATTTTGTCTACGGGAAGGCGGAGGCAGGGGCCGGGTGGACGCGGAACGGGCGGTCGGAGGCGGCTCCCATGTACGGCCTTGAGATCGTGGACGACACGCTTGAGAACCAGTCCAGCTACACGCCGGCGGAGATGTTTATCACGAATGTAAAGGTCGAAGAGGCCCGCATCCATCTGGACCGTCTGACGAAGACGGGGGATGACGCCTATGAGTACCGCGACAGCGATACGATCGTCTGCAATACGGCGTCGGATCAGGCTTATATGGAGGGGATCGGCTGGTACGCTTCGGAGGACCGGCGGAAGGTCTATTTTATTCAGCTGGATAAGGATATCCGGGGAGGACGGGGCGTCCGGATCGCCGCTGCGAGCCATATTTCCTATGACCAGTCGGAACGTCTGGAGCTGCGCTCGGACGGCCAGAGGCAGGGAACCCTGTTTTATGCGTACGGGCGCGGAAGGCTGCAGGGGATTTATACGGAGCTGGCGCCCGCGGTACACGCGGTCTATGACATAATGGGCATCGTGACCGACGCGGATCAGCGGATCCTGTGGGACCGTGTGAACCGGAGCAGCCTGCGTTCGCTGGGGGATCCGCAGGCTCTTGCCTATGAGCTGACAAGGCGTATCGGGGACGGAGGAATGAATGCGGTAACGGACGGACTGATGCTGCTGGACGGGCGCGGTCTGACGCTTCGGGAGACGCTTTACTATATCAGCCGGGGGTATCCTGTGCTGGCCTATGCGGAAGGCGGAGCCGGCCTGATCCTGTACGGCTACGATTCGTATAATGTGAATGTACTGAATCCGGATACGGGTGAAAGATATAAGCTTGGGCTTGGCGACGGGACCGCGTATTTCGAGACGTATGGCAATGATTTTCTGTGCGGGGTTCAGGTACAATAAATTTAACGCTTATATTTAAAAAAACAGTGAAGTGAAAAGTTAACTTCCACTTCTAAAGACCCCGGCAAAAAAGTTGCCGTTAGTGTTGCAGGAAAGGAT
>CANQBX010000094.1 GCA_947589095.1 uncultured Lachnospiraceae bacterium | reverse complement strand
CTGGAACGTTGACATCCGCGTCTGTCCTGCCTGCGGCTGTGCCGGCATGCGTCCCATGGGACGGACCTATGCCTGCCGCTGCTGAATATCCGGAAAACGGGGATAGGGCTGAAAGCCTTCCATGCGGAAGGTCTGTTTGCCATGCCGGGATTTACGCTGCGACAGTGGGAAAGCTGCTTTCTTCCCTGTTTTTCCGGCGGGTCCCTTATGGCGGCCTGAATTTTTGGGCCACCCGGGAAGGATACAATCCCCATACAGGATGAGACTAACCCGTCCGCGGCTTGGTACAATTGGAAAGAATCACATTCAGGGCAGCTTTCATTTCTATACAGGCTGCTCTTTTTGTCTGCCCTGAATCTGATACTTTCCTAAAGAATTATAACATACTGGTACAACAAATGTACAACAAAAATGAAAACGTTTATTCCCGCTTACGGACCAGAACGAATCACTCTGGTCTGCTTCTGCGCCTGCGGATTCACTGCGGCCTGGTTCTGCGCCTGCTGCGCCCGCAGATTTCTCGCCTCCAGATCCCTCTGCCTGCGGACCGCCTTCTCAAAATCGATCCCTTCCGCATACTTCAGACGCGCATTGTCTGTTGCGGCGATCTCCTCCGGCCTTTCCCTAAACAGGGCCCAGGAAACGCGGCTGAAGATATTTTCCGCGTCCACTTCCTTATTATTCCCGGTTTCGGATGGCCTCGTCGTTTTCAGCGCCAGATCTTTCCACTGCAGCGTACTCCACTCTTCCGGCTGAACCTTCCGGACCGCGTCCTGCTTAAGCCACCGGGCCATCGTATCGATCCGGCCCCACAAAGCGTCGATCTCCTTTTCACCCAGCAGATCCTTAAACTTATATTCGATCAGCGCCCGGTTCTCCGGCTTCGCCAGATTCTCCACAAATTCGTAGGTTTTCTGGTCCACTACCCGGACCAGCCCCAGATGACTGGCGCTCTCCCCCCGGGCCTCCACGTCAAAAACGCCGAAGGACATATCGTGGTCAATCCCCTTGATGGAAATGGGATAGCCGTTCGCGTCCGTCTCCCACATGATATTGTTCGCGTGACGGTCGCACTGTCCGCAGATCAGATCCAGGATCTGCATATCCGCAAGCTGCCTCTTGACATTCGGAGCGCAGCCTCTGGTCTTCCAGTCGCTCTCCTTAAGCTTCGTTCGGAGGCTGTTGCCGTTAATCCCGCCGGCGGTCTCCATGAACAAGCCGTCCTTCGCGTCTGCGCCCGTGCCGGTCCGGGCCTTCTGCGCCTGGGCCACCAGATCCGGGCAGCCAAGAAGTCCCGCCATAACCGAGGTAGCGATCGAGCGTTCGTTGAGACGGGGCAGGCTTTCCGAAGGGACGCCAGCCAACCACCGCGTCGTGAACTCATTTGACGTCAGCTTATGGTAGTTGTTCTGAAAATTCACGCACGTTTCCACCAGCCTCTTATTCCCCCTCTGGGACTCCGGAATAAAATAAACGAGGTTATTCCCCGGCGCCCTGGAATTCACCGCCTTAGGATCCAGCGGCAGCCGGAGATTATAGCTCCAGGCGCTCGCACGGGTCGTGCTCACTAAAAACGCCTTGCCCGCCTCAGGAAGATCCGTATGATGGTCAAGCATTCCCAGCAGGTCTAAATGCGCGATTGATCTCGGGACCCGGTCGCTTAGGTAGCTGTCGATCTCGTCGGCAAGCCCCTGCCACGCGGCCATTTCCTCCGGCGTGGAGTTTTCGCTGATCTGATCATGCCTGCGAAGGAAATCCATAAATTCCTCGCCGTTCCTCGCGTACTCGAATTCCTCAAACAGTTCGGCCTTATCAAGGGCCTGCGCGACAGCATCCTTGATCTCCTGCGGAATGCCTGCTTCCGCGTTCAGCTGTGCCAGATAGTTGTCCTTCAGGGTCTTCTGGAACGGTTTGTTCTCGGTAAAGAACCCCTGGTCCGGGCCCTCTTTGATCTGATACCTGGCGCTCATGGCACCGCCGACGACCGGGGCGTCCGCCGGGATCCGGACAGTTCTCGCCTCCGTGGCGATATCCAGAAGCGTGGGCTTCTTCCCCTCCTCAGGCAGATTGTCCCGCTCCATGCGGTTCTTGTAAAGGATCAGCGCCCTGCGCTCCTGCGCCTGCATACGCAGAATGTCGGAGACAACGCTTAAGCGGTGCCGGCCCAGCTTGGTAACGGCGCCCTCCCGCTCCCGAATATACCTCCGGCAGGCGTCGCCAAGCTCGTCATAGACCTTCAGCATCTCGTCGATATGATCCGCCGGATTCTTATCCCAGTTGTCGTTGACCTTCTTAAGGGCGTCGGTGATATTCCGGTACAGCCGGGAATCATAGTGAAGCTTGCCGCTTCTCATATTGGATTCGTAACCGTCCATCTCCGAGATCATATCCTTAAAGGAGAGCTTGCGCGACCGACCGGCCTCTTCATTCTTAAAGCCTCTCTCCACGTCCGGATCCGGATCGATCCGGTCGTACAGATCCCGGTAACGTCTTGCCGCCGCCAGCTCCGCGGCCTCCGCCGGGCCGCCCCGTTCCAGATCCGACTCCCGCCTGTCGGTCAAATGGATATTTTCCGCCCCGTTCCGTCCCGCCAGATAGATGTGATTTTTCAGATCCGTGTTCCTGGTGTTCGTTTCATAGAACATCGCGGTACGGATCCGGATCATGGCGTAGGCCATAGCGGCGTCCACATTCACGATCCTGTCCTCATTTTCGAAAATGGGCAGGGTGCGGTCGTCCTGCCGCAGACGGCTTAGGAGCGCCTGGAGCCAGGCAAGAGAACCGACCGGGCCTGCGCCCGGTATTGCCGCACTGCCGAACACAGTCTTAAATTCATTGCTCATTTCCTCAATATAGGTTCTCTCCGGCCCGGAGATATCTCTGTCAGTGCCAAGCGCCATGGCGCGGATATTCAGCCCGTAGGCCATACGGGCGCCGTCTCTCGGATCGACTGTCAAATGAACTGTGCTGCTCATCCTGTTCTCCTCCAATCATCCTTTCGTCGGGCCGGCAAGTACGGGCTGCTTCTTCTGGGCAGACTGCTCCCCGGACTTCTTTTCCGCGAATCTCTCTTCCGGCTGTTTCTCCACAGACTTTTCCTCTGTCTGCTTTTTTCCGTTCTGCTCCACGGACTGCGTCCCCGTGTGCTTCTCCGCAGACTGCTTCTTCTCCGTTCCGCGGATCTCTTCCAGAAGATCCGCAGCCGGGCGCCGTTTCGGGTTCACTTCCGGCTTCGGTGCAGGTTCGCTCTTCTGCCCGGATTTCTGCTCCGTACCCGGGGACTTCTCCGTCTGTTCGGGCTTCTGCTTCGCGTCCGCGGATTTCTCCGTCTGCCCGGGCTTCTGCTTTACGTCTCCGCGGATCTCCTCCTGAAGATCCGTAGCCAGATGGCGGTTCGGATTTCCGGACGGCGTCGGAGCCGACGCTTCCGGGAGCTTCCTTGTTCCGTCTCCGTCAGCCTGCTCCTGCGGCTTCTGCGTTTCCTGAGGTTTCTGCTCTGCTTTCTCCGCCTTCTGCGCTTTCTGGAGTTTCTGCTCTGCTGTCTCCGCCTTCTGCGCTCCCTGAGTTTTCTGCTCTGCTTTCTCCGCCTTCTGCGCTTCCTGGCGTTTCTGCTTTGCTTTCTCCGCCTTCTCTGCCTGACGCTGCTGCAGACGCATAAGGCGCTCGCTGCGCTGCGCTTCTTCGCGGAGAATCCGTGCATCTTCCTGCTGCAGCAGCGCATTGGTCACGGCTCCCTCATCCGGTTCCCTTCCATGGTCATAAATATTCCCGTCGATCGGACACACAGGATACCGCGGCAGCTCTTTGTCGGACGCCGGCTTCTCGGGACCGAGGTAATAGCTTCGCATCGCCGCCCAGTTTTTCGCTATGGCAGCGTCGGCTGCCGCTCTGGCCCTGCCGGAGTCTCCGGCAAGCTCATAGGCTTCCTGATCTGCCCTGAAGGCATCCATCATTCTCCTAAACGAGGCACCGTTAGCAGCAGGCCCGGAGACCATAGCGTCGAACCGGTCCAGCACATATCTGGCCGCGCACCGTTCCGAAAACTTAGCCCGGTCAAAATCATAGACCTTGGAAGCCGCGTCAAAAATATTGTGCATTACCTCAAGATCCGGGTTCCTCCGGCCCTCCGGATGGATAGCCCTGTCGATCTCGACCATGACGCCCGTCAGGTTCGCAAGATTGACAAATTCCTGATTGTAAGCAACGAGCTTTTCCGGATCCGAGAAACTCGCGGCCGGTGGGAACTGAAGGTTTCCAAGCGTTTCGGTCAGACGCCGCAGCGCATCGCCCGCCTTTCTCTGCGCCTTCTCAAGCCTTTCCCGCGGCATGAGCGTTTCCTGTCTGGCGGCCAGGACGGTTTCAACATTTTCAAGGAATTTTCTGAACTCTTTATGCCTGAACACCCTCATGGTATCCGGGGTTCCGGGAGACATTGCCGGTTCCGGGTCTGACACCCTCTCCAATTCCATCCGGTCAAACAGTCCTGCCAGCACCTTATATTCCTCTTCCAGGACACGGCTGTCCTGCGGCGCCTGCGTCCCCGCTGCGTCCGCCAGGGATCCCCTCATCTCCCCGAATCGGAACCAGGCTTTGTCCGTCTGCCCCCAAACGGTGCCAATAAAGCCCTTGCTGCGTTCATCGTGGCAGAGCGCCTGGAAGCCCTCCTGCCGCAGCATCCCGGCAATTGCTTTGTCCGTCTCCCGCTGCAGGCCGGGTTTGGCCTGAGGCGCCGGAACCAGACGCGGCGCCGGAACCGGGGCGGGCTTCCGGGACTGTGCATTCTGCTGCGCCTGCGGCTGCCGGCCTGACTGAGCTGCTGCGACCTGCGCACGGCCCGGCTGCGCCGCTGTGGCCTGCGCACGGCCCGGCTGTGCTGCTATGGCCTGCGCACGGCCTGGCTGCGCCTGCGGTTGCTGTACCGGCTGCGCCGCTGCGATCTGCGCGGCCTGCGCGCTCCTGTACCGGTCGATCCGGTCACGCGTCATCGCGTCCTCCAGTTCCCGGCGCTCCTGCGCCTCTTCCGCCTGATGCTCCGCGGTCAGCGCCTTGAAAAGCTGCTCGTCCGCGGCCAGCTTGAGCTTCTGGTGGCGTTCACTCCTGCCGGACGCATCTCCGTAAAGCCGCTCCGCCTTCCGGGACGGCCGCGTCTGATAAAACCGCACCAGCCCGTCGAACGGCGACAGATCGATCTGGATCTCCGCGACGCCGGTCTTGTATGCGACATTTTCTCCCCGTTCATTGGCCGTCAGGCCGCTACGGATCATATCCACATGATGCTCGCCGCCCAACAGCGCCGACGCCAGGATCGCCTTCCGGTTCCGCTCGGCATCCTCGCCCTCCAGCATATTCGACAGTCCGTGCGCGTCGGCGTATTCTTTCACGGTCATACCGTCGATCCGGAACATGTCTGTCATATTTCTGATGCCATATCCCATCATCTCCTGCAGCCGGGTCGGGATCGTCCTGTCCGTCTCATTCACATCTCCCGGCGCGTTATCATAAGTCGCCCGCTTGATCATCTTCTCCATCCAGCCTGCAGCGGCATAGATCAGGTTATTGTCGTCCTGCGTCCGCGCATGGCTTTGTCCGAAGATCCTCTTAAACTCTCCCTCCGCATCCACATAGAGCGGGAACAGCTGATCCCGGAATTCGGCTCCGCCCGCCTCGTCGGCGTCGGCTGTCATCTTCAGCCTCAGCGCGCTGCTGTCCGCCACCTCGCCGGTCTTTCTGTCCTCCGCCAGCCGGTCGCGGCGCCGGCTGCTGCGTATCTCATCCCAGCGGCCGCGGACCCGCTGCGTCTCCGGCCCTTCCTGTTCCGCCTCGGAAACGGGGCCGTTCTTTTCGCGGACCGCCCGTTCCGTGGCGACCCACTGGGATTCGTAGATCCTTGCCGCCGTCTCCGGGGACATGGGCGGAACCGTAACGCCTCTCACCGGCTCCGCGGGATCGGTCACCTGCCCGGCAGGCAGCGCTCCCTCCGGATCCGTAAACCAGGCACGCCGGTTGATCCGCCGGATATCGGTCTGCACCGCCAGGGCGGCCAGGGTCTCTACGCCGTTTCTCTCCGCGGCCACGTCGATCCGGGCGCCTTTAAGCATCTGCACCACGAATTCCGTCTTCATGCTGTTGAGCGCGTCCCCGGACGAAAGGCTGCTGTATTTCGCGCCGTACAGATCCCTGACGGAACGGCCGTCTATGTAGATCCGGTCCATCATATCCAGACCGCACTTCGACAGCTCCTCCATCCGCTTCATGCCGAAGACCGGGGCGGGGCCGCGCTCAAACATCCGCTCAAACAGATCCGTCGCGTATCCGCGGACAAAGGGGTTTATATTCACCGGAAGATCCATGTTCCTGTCGGCGGCTTCTACCAGCGTATCCAGCTCCTGCATGCGCCGCTGCTGCTCCGAAATCTCGATGGAAACCGCCACGGCCGGCGCAGCTTCATTAAGCCTCAGTTCGCCGTAGGGCCTTTCCG
This sequence comes from uncultured Lachnospiraceae bacterium, assembly GCA_947589095.1. GTDB lineage: Bacteria > Bacillota > Clostridia > Lachnospirales > Lachnospiraceae > UBA3402. The sequence goes on along the minus strand of CANQBX010000094.1, from coordinate 5,290 downwards.
CCATATCGCGGATCCAGGAAGCGGACGGATCCTGACGGCGGAACATTTCCCTGAAATGATCCCGGTGCGGGATGTTCAGGACTCTTTGGATCTCTTCGAAGCGCTCCGGCAGCGTTCCTCCGGCGGCAAGGACTCTCCTGGCGCTCTCCACGTTCATACGGTTTCCGCCGGCCGCCGCCATTTCCTCCGGGTCTTTCCGGTCCTCGATCCTCTGATAGTTCCGGGCCGCGTCCTGCCATTGTCTTTCGGCTCTTCCTATAAGCTGCAGACCGTCTACGGCATTGCTAAACGCAGCGGTCCGATCCCGGTCCCAGACAGCCAGGGCGCCGGTCCTGCCGACGGTCTGTTCCATCCTGGGCCGGCAAAGCGCCTTCGCGTCCCCCGCGGCCTGCGCGGCGTAAGCCAGCATGGCGCCGACCCGCGGCGAATTCTCCCGGGAATCCATGAGCCGCAGCAATTCCGCCTGGGAATAGGCGGGCGTCCGGTCCGGATCCAGTCCCATGACCGTGATCAGTTCCTTTCTCATATCCAGGGGCTTCACATCTCCAAGCTGCTGCGGGAGCCCCTGTTCCGGCAGCGGGCTGATCATATGGGCCACGCTGGCGGCGATCGCGTCATAAGCCTCCCAGCCGCCGCCCTCCATGCCTTTGCGCAGCGCGGAGAGCACGGCGCCGCCGGCCTCACGTTTCTCATCCTTCCATTTGTCGGGATCCGTCAGGTCCGCCATGCGGATATCCGGCCTCTGGGACAGCAGATACATCTGCGCCATCGAACTGATCGCCCGGTTCGCTTCCTCATCTCCGCCCAGGAAGCCGGAATACTGCTTAAGCATCTCTCCTGTGCCGGACGGCGCCCCAATATACGCGCTGACCATGTCCGGCCGCCCCTGATCGAACCGCCGCGCGGCCGCACTGTAAGCGACACTGTTCCCCACCGCGTAGCGGATCGTCTCTGCGCGGTCGATCCTGGCCTGCAGATCGGCCCGGATACCCCTGCGCCGTTCGTCCGGATCCACGTTCCAGAGGGGATCGCGCAGGACAGCGTTCAGTTCCCGGTCCGAAATATCCGAATCCGAGGGAATACGTACGTGACTCAGATCCACATGAACGTCCGAAACGCCGGCCTTAAGGCTCCCCGCGGCGTCCATATACACGCGTCCGACCTCCACCATCCGGCGGCCGCTGACAGCTGCCGCCGCCACTTCCGCTTTCAGGATCCTGTCAAAATTCTCCGAGTCCCTCTGAAGATTCCGCAGGGACGGGATATTCTGCCGGACAAAATCCAGGGCGGGCATTCCGTTGATGTAGAACAGTTCCGCCTCGGAGGCCATTACTCCCGTATCCGTAAGGAGGTTCTTCTCCTGCTCCTTAAGCCCCAGCTGCCCCATGATCTTATCAAAGAGCGCGTCCGCCCTGTCCCTGAGCGGTTCGGGCATCGGCTCATTTCCGGTATAGCGGTAACGCCTCAGTTCCTTATACTGCTCCTGCAGATCCTGCGCCGGTTCCTCCCCGGGATTTTCCCCGAGCCAGATCCGGGGCAGATGGTTCTTTCTCAGCGTATCGAGCGCCCGTCCGTGACGCGCTTCGCGGTCTTCTTCCGGAGCAGGCCTCCACCCGGTGAGCACGTCCCTGTAATCGCTGTAATCCACGGAAATCTCCCGCATGCGGGTTCGGATGTTAAGTCCCGTTTCTTCCGGGATGATCAGATCCACCGGTACATTTCCCAGGGAGGCGCTGATGATCTCTCCCCGCAGGATACTCATATAGGCGGAATCCGGCCTGTAATCGCGGGTCAGACCTTTATATTCCTCGATCCCTTCCAGATACTCCTCCGCAGGGATCCCTCCTATCAGGAAGAGCTGTTCCGGCACCCGGAAGCCCATCTTCCGCATTACTACAGAATCCGCCTGATCGGCACCGGTCGTCCTCACCAGATTCTCAAACATCGTGTCCGCAAGCATCCGCGCCTGCCGGGTCCGCCGATCCGCAGCTAGCCGTGCCCGCCGGGCCTGCCGGTCCTCATCTTCGGCAGGCTCCTGAATGAGCAGGCGGTTCTGCAGGGAACCGCTGCCTGCGGCTCCCGGCACACGCAGCTGCATCGACCGCAGGTCAGCCAGGGCCGTCCTCTGATCGGCGCTCAGCTCACTTATATCTTTTAACGGCGCCTTCATCGAAAAGACTTTTTCCGTCCACGGGATGCCTGGCATCGCCGCGAAGTCCTCACGGGCGGGCGCCCCGTTCCCCTGTCCGTAACGGATGTATTCCTTCCTGTCCATGAGCGCCGCCGGATCATTCAGGGTATGCTCAAGCCTCTGCCGCGACTCCTCAGCCGCGCTCCGAACGACCTCTTCTTCCCGGCTGTCGGCCCGGTACCGTTCGGTCCTGGTCCTGGGAATGGAGACCTCGTCCCGGGCCAGTTCCCCGTTCGCCTGCAGTACGCCGCTGCTCTCATAGGGCAGCAGCCGCCTCAGGACCGGTCTGCCCTCTGCGCCCGGCACCATCACGTCGATCCGCTTGCCGGTCAGGATGTTCTCCATGAACCGACACTTCATATCGGACTCCATCTGCTCATAGGGCCGCCGCTCCGGTACCTGCCGGTAAAGATCGCTCAGACTTCTCCCTTCCACAAAGATACGGTCGTAGATATCCATGCCCCGGGCAGCGAGCCGTTCCCGCTCCGCCCTGTCGAATACCAGGTCCATTACGGGATCAAAGTTCCGGGCGGCGTACTGTCTCTGCTCCGGCTGCAGCCGGGCAAGATACACCTCTCTCTCCCCGTCCCGCAGCCGCGGCCTGAATGAACGCACCGTCTCTTCATCCGCCGCGGTAAGCTCCAGGGGAACCGCTTCCGTGTTCGCGAACCGGCTGACGTCTTCCGGGACCGAGCTGTGGAGTTCTTCCACCATATCAAGAAACATCCGGTCGTTGATCTCTTCCATATTCAGAAGTCCCCGGAGAATGCTGCCGTTTTCCCCGCTCAGGATCCTGTCCCTGTCCGCGGAACCGATCCTGCCGATACCGTAAAGGAGCGCCTGCGCCAGCGCCGTCCCCTCCCGGCGCAGTCTTGACGCTTCCGCTTCCATCATTTCTCCGTCCAGCGACCGGCCGCGCAGGACCAGGCCGCGCGGCCTTTGCATGGTTTCGACTTCCTGCAGCTGCGGATGCGCTCTGAGGAACTCCTGTTCTCTCCGGACCTGCTCCAGGTTCTGCGCGCAATCCTGCAGAAGGCGCAGACCAATGTCATACCCTTCTTTTAAGCGCGCGGGAAGCGACGCCCGATATCCTTCATATCCCTGAAGCGTGCGAAGCGCCTCGCGGAGTCCGGCGGCGTCCTCTGCCTCCGGGGCGGCTCCGGCCCCCGCCATGTTCTGATCCGGATCCGGGATCCACAGCTGTCCCTGGCGGCAGATGTCCTCAAAGCACCGGTGAAGGATCTCCTGTCTTTCAGCCATCCGCTGTCCGTAAAACTGCCGGTTCAGCACCTCCCGCATCCGGTTGTTCTGACTGTTTGCCGCGATCGCTTCGAACGCGGGCTGGCTTGTTTCCAGCCACAGCGGCACCGAAGCTTTTACGGTTCCGTCGGGAAGCATAGGCGCCACGCTGACCGAATTTCCGCCGGCCAGGATCCGCGCCATCACATCCAGCTTCGCCATCCGTACCGCCTGCGGCGCCTCGCCGCCGTAATTACGGATCATGTCCGACAGCCTGGTCCCGCCTGCGCTTATATGGGAAAAGGCGCTGCCGTCTTCCATCTGCTGAGGGGTAAAATATTTCCCGAAGGTTCTGTCGAAATTCGCGATCAGGGTATCCGCCGCGTTCTCCGTCAGGGCCGCAATCCTCTCCTGCCGGCGGCGGTTCCTCTCGTCCAAAGGAAGCCGTGCGCCGGCGTCCTCCATAAGGGCCTGCCCGAACCGGGCGATCTCAGCCGCGTCCTCTACCCGCCAGGCGGCCAGATGCATGACCGCTTCCCTAAGCTCACGGTTCTCCGCACGCTCATGGACCTTCGCGTCCCGCATCGCCTGCAGAAAACCGGGAAGGCTGTCCGGATCGATCCCGGCCCGCCGGAAATACAGATAGGACACATAGCCGGGCATCTCATCCATGCCTCCCCGCTGATAACTGAAATCGCGAAGAAGATCCGTTCGCCTCGCACCGTCCTCGTGCGTCAGCCCAACATCCTCCCCGTTCAGCTTCCAGCTCTCTCCCCAGGCGTACCGGAGCATATCTGTCAGTCGGGCCCATCCCGAGAATCTGGTTCCGCCATAATTATTAATGATTATATCCTCATCTAACCGGTTACCCCTGTACTTATAGTACAATTCATGGAAATGCGCTGCTTTCCGGGACGCTCCGTTCGCGGACCTTCTGGACACCAGCGACTTGACAGGCTCCGTATCTTCCATGGTCTTAAGCCACGCGTTCCGACGGAACTCCTCAACCATGTCGTGAAAGATATCGCGGCAGACCTGCGTCAGCCGGCGGTAATCCTCCCGCATATCCTCCGGCACAAATTCCTCTCTCTGGAGAAGACTCTCAGCGGTATCTTCCATTCCGGCGTATGCGGCGAAAATTTCCTTAGTCAGGAACGGATGAACAAGCAGCGGATCCGCAGCCAGATACTGCGGGTTTGCCCGCAGGTACTCATTGATATCCGCAGGCGTCATCCCCTCCGGAGTGTTTGGCAGATCCTGCGACACGGTCTCCCAGTCCGTCGTCGGAATCCCGTTCTCCTCCATGAGATCGCGCCACGCGTTATACAGCTCGTCAAACTCCCGGTCAACCTCTCCGTATTCAGCTAATAAGCTCCGCTGCCTGTCAACTCCCGGCACGGGTTCCTTATATGGTCTCAGATATGGCATTTTCATTCCCTCCTCTTATATAATTGATCGCGGCGCCTTAAAACTTCTTCCGCACCGTCAGAATATTCTTATGATCCTTATACTCGTACCCGATCTCGTCCGACAGCTTCTTAGCCAGGTAGATCCCCAGTCCTCCGATGGCCCTCTCGTCCGCCCCGGCCGTCACATCCGGATCCTTCCGCTTCAGCGGATCGAACGGAATCCCGGAATCGACGAAGGTAATGACCGCCTCCCGAAGCTTCCCATCGGCCATAACGCGTATCGACATGTTCATCATTGTCCAAACTCAACTCCATATCCCCCTCAATAATGGGGAGCTTGAATTTCATGGATTTGAGCCATTGGCCACTAGGCCGCCTGTCCTCAAAAATCTGTATCTCTGAAATCAGCGATTCCATAAGCTGCCGCTTCTCTACATCATTCATCACTTTG
>CANQBX010000093.1 GCA_947589095.1 uncultured Lachnospiraceae bacterium | reverse complement strand
ATTTATGCCATTTTTATCGGTTAAAGTATTGATTTTTCAATGTGCATCACACCAAATGGTGTGGGAAGTTTGAGTAATCATTTCGTACATCCCGGACGTTACAGTATATGAGGGGACGCCCTCCGGAGGAAATGACATTGACGCGCGAAGATGAACTGATGAAACGAATAGAGTCCGGCGACGGGGACGCGGCGGAGGAACTGGTGGAAATGTATTACAGCCGGATCCTTCGGTACTGCCTCTGGCATGTGCCGGACAGGACCCTTGCGGAGGACGCCGCGCAGGAGACCTTCCTGAAGGCCGTCCGGTATTTCGACCGATACGTCCACCGGGGACATTTCAAGGCATTCCTTTATAAGGTGGCGGGAAATGTCTGCGCGGACATGTGCAGGAGGCGATGGAACGCCGAGGTGCCGTTAGACGGAGAAGAATTGAGTGGAGGACCGCATGGCAAAGAGGATCCGGCTATGGAAGGCAGATTATCGGGAGACTGCGGGGCAGAAGAATTCTCATACGTGGAGGAAGGTTTTGACCAGGCAGAGTCGGCTCTTGCGCTTCGACAGATGGTGTCGGGACTGCCTCCGCAGCAGCGGGAGATCGTGATCCTGCGGTTCGGACAGGAGCTGACCCTGCAGGAGATTGCCGCAGTGACGGAGACGCCGCTTCGGACCGTGCAGTCGCGGCTGCGTGCCGCGCTGAAAGAACTTCGGAAGCAGATGGAAGACGGAGGTGGGAAATGATGAGCGGCGGGAAGGTGAGCAGCGGGAAGGTAAGCAGCAGGGACTTTGAGAAATGTCTCCGCATGGCGGTGAAGGGCGGCGAATCGGAGCGGACGAAGCGGCCTGGCGGTGAGAAGCGGGGACTGGCAGAGCAAGTGAAGCCGTTTGGCAATCGACAGCAGGAAATTCGGCTTAACGGTGGGAAGCGGCAAGTGGAAAAAAGTATGGAACGGCTGCCCGGGGAAACGGTACGTATGCGCCGGACTGCCGCCCTGACCAGGCAGGAGGCGGAAGAGCGCTTCGGAAGGTACGCTGGCTGTTCGGGAATCATGAGGGGAACCGGTCCGCGCAGTTCCTTCCGGGAGTTTCTGCTTCTTCAGATCCGGTTCATCGGTCTGCGGATGTGGGCGGTGCAGACGGTATTATTTACCGTCCTGGGAAGCGTTCTGTGGATCCTGATGGGCCGGGGCTTCTGGCAGGAGGAGCGTTACATGGCCCGCTTCCTCTGCAGGCTGTCGCTGGCGGCGGCGGTCAGCTCCCTGCCGTTTATCTATCGCTCGTTTCGGTACCGGATGCATGAGACCGAAGCGTCCTCCCGGTATTCCTTCGCGGGAGTTCTGCTGGCGAAAATGCTGATGACCGCGATGGGGGACGCCGTGCTGCTGGGAGTGGTTTTTCTGGGGGCGGTTCTGGGGACGGGACTGTCGGTTGGAAGCACCTTTTTGTATCTGCTGCTGCCGTTTCTGCTGGCAAGCTGGCTGGGCCTGAGCTTGATGGGAAGGATCCCCGCGACCGTGTTCCCGGCGGCGTGTATGGCGGCAGGCGCCGTGCTTCTCGCGGCGGCAGGCATAGCGGGCCGACTGTGGGATGGGTTCTATCTGCAGACGCTTACGCCGGGGTGGCTGGCGGTATGCGCGCTGATCACGCTGCTCTGTATCCGGCAGGCCAAGAGATCGGTGCGGGACGCGGTGTATCCGGAGCTGCAGATAGCGTGAACGGACACGCCGGTATTGACTGCGGGACATAATACAGTGAAACGGCGTCGGCTTCTGATGCGTCTGCGGGCTGTGCGCTGATGCCCGCAGAGGACGGATGGTGTGGTTTATAGCTGGATTATGGCTGCATATGGAGGACAATAAGAGAATGGAACTGCAGATCGATCGTATAACGAAATCATTTAAGGATAAGCGGGCCGTGGACGATGTGTCCATGACCCTTACGCCCGGCGTGTGGGGGCTTCTGGGCGCCAACGGCGCCGGTAAGACGACGCTGATGCGCATGATCGCCGGGATCATGAAGCCGGACGCGGGGCAGATCCGCTACGACGGCCTGCCCATCGGCACGCTGAAGGGAAGATACCGGGAGATCTTCGGGTATCTCCCCCAGGAGTTCGGCTTCTATCCGGAATTTACGGTGAAGGATTATCTGGAATACGCGGCGGCGCTTAAGGGCCTGCCGGTTCGGGACACGAAACGGCGGATCAAGGAGCTTCTGGAAATGCTCAGCCTCTCGGATGTGTACCGCAAGAAGATCGTCAAGCTGTCCGGCGGCATGAAGCGCCGCGTTGGCATTGCCCAGGCCCTGTTAAATGAGCCGGAGCTGCTGATCCTGGACGAACCTACCAGCGGCCTGGACCCGGGGGAACGGGTGCGTTTCCGCAATCTGCTGTCGGAATTCGCCAAGGACCGGATCGTGCTCATTTCCACCCATATCGTGTCGGATGTGGAGTACATCGCCACCCGCAACGCGGTGATGAAGGACGGGGGACTGATCGCGGAGGGGACGACGGAGGAACTGGTGAAGCTGGTGGACGGAAAGGTCTGGCAGTGCGTGATCCCGGCGGTGTGGCTGCCGGAATACGAGCGGCGGCTGCGGGTCGTGAACCTGCGGAATGAAGCGGACGGCCGGGTGTCGGTCCGGTATCTGGCGGAGAATGCGGAGGCGGCAATGACTTTGCGAAAGGCAGATGCCGGGGAGGAGGAGGACGCGGATGCGGCGCCGGTTCCGGCGGCTCCCAGGCTTGAAGATCTGTATCTGTGGCTGTTTCCGCAGGATACGGCGCATGACGCGGCCGGTGAATCGCGGAAAATGAAGACGGATCGGCCTTCAGTGTCAGGCACAGGATACGGACAGATACCGGCGGCGAAGGCGGCTTCATTAGAAGGCAGTTCGGTGGGAACAACCGGCGCAACCGTAACATACGGACAAACCGTTTCTGACCGGAGCGAAGACAGTGCGTCCGGCCAAAGGAAGGGAGGCGGAAACGCATGAGAGTATTCTATCTGGAATTGAAACGTATCTTAAAGACCCGCCTCACCTGGATCCTTCTCCTGGCGTCCCTGGCGATGACGCTTCTGATGGCGTGGCTCCCGACGACATTTGTGGAGGTAGACGGCCTGAAGGGGCTGGCGGCCGTCCGGCGGCTCAAGGAACTTCAGGCGGACACGGCCGGAGAGGTCACGCCTGAGAAACTGCAGGCCGCGCTTACCGCCTATCAGCAGTGCCTGAGGGAATATGGCGCGGAAACGGTCCGCGACCTTCCTGACGGGGTCCGCACCCGGCAGATCCTGCCGGCGACAGGTATTCTCCACGGTGTGAACGAGGTCTATGCCGACCCGGATACCGGAATCGGTCCGGGACTGGCGAATATCGATCCGGTGGAGCTGGGCGATTATTACGCCGCCTGCCGTGCGCGGCTCGCGTCCCTGATGCGCATGGAGCAGAAGGATCACCCGGCGGCGCAGGCGGAGGCCATGCGGCTCTATGAAAAGGTGGAAACGCCCTATCATTTTTATCCGGGCTTTAGCACGGACGCAATGGATTATCAGATCCTTCTGGGATTTGTGCTGACGCTTTTTGCCGCGGTCATCGCGGCGCCGGTATTTTCCTCGGACTATCAGACCGGGGCGGATGACATCCAGCGCTGCATGCGCCACGGGCGGCTGGTTCTGGGCGCGTCGAAGACGGGAGCGGCCCTTCTGGTATGCGGTGTCACATTTTCTGTCTGCATGGCGCTGTTTATTTTGATCACGGACAGCCTGTTCGGCTGGGAGACGGTGGGGACGTCGGTCCAGATGCTGTATTCCGCCACGATGCTGGCGGATATGACGGTACTTGAGATCCAGTGGTTCACGGCGGGAGCCGGTCTGCTCTCGCTGCTGGCGGCCGTCGGTCTGATCGTATTTCTGTCGTCCCGGATCCGGACGACGGCGGCGGCTCTGGCCGCGGCGCTTTTCAGCTGTGTCCTGCCGGTTTTCGTCTATTTCGCGGCGCCGGAGAGCGTGGGGCTGTGGCTGCGGGCGTTGATCCCGTCCAGCGGCGCGGCCGGCGTGCAGACCAGTATGCTGTTTACGATGTTGGATTACGACTTCTTAAATGCTGCGTCCTTCGCCATATGGCTGCCGAGAGCCATGGTGACCGCGACGGCGCTGGAGCTGCCGCTGTTTGCCGCGGCGGGCGTGTGGTCGTATGTGAAGCATGTGCTTACGTAAAATACATTTCACATTATCTCCATAAACGATTCAGATTCGCTAAAGGTTTCTGCATTATGATGGGTCTCAGAAATAAGAGCCGTGTTCCATAAACGGCAAAAGGAGGAGACTATGTCATATTTCATGAATCGAAACGGAGAATCAGATTCGGTTGCTGTTTTAAAGAGGCCGCGGACGGCGCGTCTGTTTCTGGCGCTGCTGGCGGCCTTTTGTCTGTGCGCGGCCTGGGCTGTTCCGGCCAGAGCGGAAGGGGGACTTACGCTTTACACCAGTTATCCGGGAATGTCGGTGGAACCCGGCGACAGCCTGAGCCTGACGGTCAATATGGACAACCTGACCGGATCGGCGCTGGACGCGGATGTGTCCATCACATCCATGCCGGAGGGCTGGGACGGTTATCTGCAGGGAGGAAGCTATGAGATCAGCCGGATCTATGTGCCGGCCGGAGAGAACAGCGCCACGATGACGCTGCATCTTACGGTTCCCGGCGAACTGGAAGAAGGGAACTACGCGGTGAAGGTCCATGCGCAGGCGGTAGGCCTGGAGGCGGCCGACGATGTGGAATTCAGCTTCCGGGCGGCGAGCCAGGAGGCGGGCCGCGGCACATTTACCTCTGAATATCCGGAGCAGGAAGGCGCGTCCGGAACGGATTTCAGCTTCAGCGCGACGCTGATCAATAACAGCTTAAAGCCCCAGACCTATAACCTGTCTTCCAACGCGCCCGCGGGCTGGACCGTCAGCTTTCTGCCGTCCGGCGAGACCACGGCGGTGGCAGCCATCGATGTGGAGGCGGGAGCCAGCCAGGCGCTCACCGTATCGGTGAAGCCGCCGGAAAGAGTGGAATCCGGCGAGTACCAGATTTCCTGCAGCGCCGTGTCGGCGGCGGAGACCTTGTCCACGGATCTCAGCGTGACGATCACCGGAACCTACGGGCTTGCGATGTCCACGCCGGACGGCCGGTTAAGCTTTGACGCCAACGCGGGCAAGGCCTCGGATGTGACTTTATACATAACCAATACGGGCAATGTGGATCTGGAGAATGTCTCCCTGAATTCCTCCGCTCCAAGCGGCTGGACGGTAACCTATAACCTGGATGACAATATCATCGAATCCCTGCCCGCGGGCAGCACCTCGGAGGTGGTCGCCAGCGTGAAGCCGGGCAACGACGCCATTACCGGGGACTATGTGACTTCCTTCAGCGTCAGCAGCGAGCAGTCCTCGGACCAGCTGGAATTCCGCGTGTCGGTGAAGACCAGCACCATGTGGGGCGTGGTGGCCGTGGCCATCGTGGTGGCCGTGGCTCTGGGACTGGAGTACGTATTCCGCAAATTCGGCAGGCGCTGAGGTGCCGGAGAGGAGGAACTGCGATGGATGTGACAGAGAGGAGTCCGGGGGCCGGGACGGCTGCAGCCGGGATGGACATGACTGCCGGGACGGACACGGCGTCTGACTTGACAGATGCGTCAGGCCGTCACCCGATTATTCACACGGAGGGCCTGACCAAGAAATACGGCTCCAAGGTGGCGGTATCCGAATTAAACCTGGACATTTATCCGGGGGAGATCTTTGGCCTGCTGGGACCCAACGGCGCAGGCAAGACCACGACGACGTTAATGCTTCTGGGGCTTTCGGAACCTACCTCCGGCAAAGCCTGGATCGACGGAAAGGACTGCACCCGAGAGCCGATCGCGGTGAAGCGGACCGTCGGCTATCTGCCGGATAACGTAGGCTTCTACAGCGATATGACCGGCAGGGAGAACCTGCGCTTTACCGGAAGGCTGAACGGACTGCCCGACGACCTGATCGAGAAGCGGATCGATGAGCTTCTGGAAAAGGTAGGCATGACGGAGGCGGCGGACCAGAAGACCGGGACCTATTCCCGCGGTATGCGCCAGAGACTGGGCGTGGCGGATGTGCTGATGAAGGATCCGAAGGTGGTCATCATGGACGAGCCGACCCTGGGCATCGACCCGGAGGGCATGCGGGAGCTGATGGAACTGATCCGGCGTCTGGCGGCGGACGACGGCCGGACGATCCTGATCTCCTCCCACCAGCTGTACCAGATCCAGCAGATCTGCGACCGGGTGGGGCTCTTCGTGGAGGGACAGCTGGTGGCCTGCGGCCGGATCGACGAGCTGGCCCGCAGTATGCGGCAGGAAGGCGTCAGTATCCTGGAGACGGCGGCGTTTCCGGACGATACGGGCTTTCGGGAGCTGCTTCAGAGTCTTGGAAATGTGGACAGCGTGGAACGGACAGGCGATTTCTATGTGGTCCGGTCCCGCTATGATGTGAAGAGAGAACTGCTGCGCAGATCTCTGGAAGCCGGATACACGCTTTCCCTGATCCGTCAGAGGGAGAACGATCTGGACGAGATCTACCGCAGATATTTTGAGGAGGCAGGTGAGGAGCATGAAAGCGGAGACGGTAAGAGAGCAAAGCGTTTCGGAATCTTCGGCAAGGCCGGAAAATGATATGGGCACGCGGGAGCGCAGCCGGGGAAAAGCCGCGCATAATGGCAGAGCTGCCGGGAGAAGCCGCGCCCGCAGCGGTCTTTACGCCCTCTACCGCAAGGAGATGGCGGACCATCTTCACAGCGGAAGGTTCCTGATCGTACTGGCGCTGATTCTGCTGACCAGCTACGCCAGTCTGTACGGCGCGGTGTCCAACCTGTCGGATGCGGTGGCTTCGGATTCCGACTACATTTTCCTGAAGCTGTTTACGCTGAGTGGCAGTACGATCCCGTCCTTTACGACGTTTATTGCGCTGCTGGGGCCGTTTGTGGGGCTGACGCTGGGTTTTGACGCCATCAACAGCGAGCGGTCGGAGGGAACCTTAAACCGCCTGATCTCCCAGCCGATCTACCGGGACGCGGTGATCAACGGCAAATTCCTGGCCGGCGCTACGATCATCCTGGTCATGGTTCTGTCTATGGGACTCTTCATCGGAGCCGTGGGGATCTTAAAGACCGGGATCCCTCCTACGGCGGAGGAAGTGGGACGGGCGGCGGTATTTCTGCTGTTCACGGCGGTGTATATCTGCTTCTGGCTGTCGCTGTCGATCCTGTTCTCCGTGCTGTGCCGCCACGCGGCTACGTCGGCCATGCTGGGGATCGGGCTTTGGATCTTCTTCGCCCTGTTCATGAGCCTGGTGGCGTCCATTGCGGCCGGCGCGCTGTATCCGATCAACGATACGGCCACGGTGGGACAGGTGCTTGACAATTACGAGTGCCAGACTATGATTAACCGGCTGTCGCCGTATTATCTATACAGCGAGGCGGTGTCCACGATCATGGATCCGACGGTGCGTACCACCAATCTGATTCTGCCGCAGCAGCTTTCCGGCGCGATCACCGGGTATCTGTCGCTGGGGCAGAGCGTTCTGCTGGTCTGGCCCCACCTGACCGGGCTTGCGGCGCTGACCGCCGTCATGTTCGCCGGCTCCTATATCGGGTTCATGCGCAGGGAGGTACGGAGCCGCTGACGTTTCCGCAGGCGGCGCCCTGTGAAAGTTTTGTGAAACTTAGGCCGCGGGTCTTGATTTCGCGGAGAAAAAGAAGGAAAATACGGATATGCGTGTACTGATCTTGGGAAATGAAAAACATACGGCTGTATATGCGGAAGAGACGCTGCGCCAGGTCTGGTGCGAAACGGAAGTCTGCGCGGAGGCGGATCAGGGGTACTGCGCCCTGAAGCAGGATGATTATGACGCGGTGATCCTGGGAGAAGCCCTGGAGGGAATGGACTGGTCCGCGTTCCTGGAAAAAGTGCGCCGGGACGGGTGCAGGACGCCGGCGATCGTGCTTTTTTCCGGGGATTCTGGAGCCCAGGCGCGGATCCGCGCGCTGGAGAACGGCGCGGATTACTGTCTGAACATGCCTGTGGACGAGGGAGAGCTGCTGGCGGTCCTGAAGGCGGTCGAAAGGCGCAGGGGCAGCCTGCGTCCGGAGCGGCTGTCGGCCGGCGATCTGTATCTGGACCAGTCCACCTTCACGCTTTCGGGGCCTGCCGGCACGGTCCAGCTGGGCAAGCGGGAGTTCGACGTGATGCGGCTTTTGATGGTCAACCGGGATATCATCGTATCCAAGGAGACAATGCTGAACCGGATCTGGGGAGGCAGGCCGGACGCCGTTGACAACAATGTGGAGGTCTATATCTCATTTCTCAGGAAAAAGCTGGAGCTTTTAGGGGTTCACGCCTCCATCGTGACCATGCGCCGCCTCGGCTATAAGCTGACGGCGGACGGCTGTACAGGAGCAGGGGAGAAGGCGTAGCGCTCTGCCTGAACAGGAGCGGCGGTATGCGAATGCAGCCGCGGCCGAATATACGCTGCAGTCCGCCGGCAGTCCGGCAGACCGTAACGGATACATGGCCGCGGCTGTTTTTGTATATAATTCTTTTGTCAAATCCGATAAACTGTGATATAATCCCGAAAGAGATCCTATCGCACAGGTTCGGCGTCCGAAGGGAGGAAGAGATCCGATCGCGGCGCTTGCCTGTATCTGGAGGACGGCATGTACCATTTTATTATAAATCCCAACGCCAGCGGAGGGCGCGGCCTTAAAGTCTGGCGGAAGGCGGAGAAGGCACTGAAGCGCCGGGGAGCGGAATATCAGGCGTTTCTGACTGAGAAGAAGGGCGATGCCGCCGCGTTTGCGGCAGAGCTGACCAGCGGCTGTAAGGAGCCGCGGACCCTTGTGGCGGTCGGCGGTGACGGTACGGTGGGAGAGGTGGCCGGAGGGCTGGCGTTCAGCGGCCCGGTGACCCTGGGATACATTCCCGCCGGTTCCGGCAACGACCTGGCCAGAAGCTTAAGGCTTCCGAAGAAGCCTTTGAAGTCGTTAGAGAAGATCTTAGATCCCGGAGCCTATAAGCTGCTGGATTACGGCGTGGTGTCCTACGGCAGCAGGTCGGAGCACCGCCGCTTTATGGTGAGCGCGGGGATCGGGATGGACGCGGCGGTCTGCGGCAACATTGCGCAGGTCCGTGAGAAGCAGCGGAAGAAAGGGATTTTCCTTGGCAAATGGAATTATCTGGTGCTGGGGATCCGGCAGCTGATCCTGGCGAAGCCGGTTAAAGGGTACCTGATCCTGGACAGCACAAAGAGAGTGGAATTCAACCATATTTATTTCGTGTCGTTCCATATTCATCCCTATGAAGGGGGCGGTTTTCTGTTCGCGCCGGGGGCGGATCCCTGCGACGGGCGGCTGGATGTGCGGGTGGTTCATCAGGACCGGAAGCTCCGCCTGATTCCGATCCTTCTGGCGGCGCTTCTGGGGAGCCGGAGGAATTATCCGGGCTCCAGGCTGTACAGCTGCCGCGAGGCGGAGATCCATCTGGAGCGGGAGATGCCGGTGCATTATGACGGCGAGAGCGGCGGGAAGCAGAAGAACCTGCACGTCCGGTGTATTTCAAGCAAGATCCGGATGATCGTGTAAGGCGGGAAAGGAACAGTTGCAGTATGAGGATCGGACAGGGCTATGACGTACACCGCCTGGTAAAAGGGCGGGATCTGATACTGGGGGGCGTGAAGATCCCCTATGAGAAAGGGCTTTTGGGCCATTCGGACGCGGATGTGCTGATCCATGCGGTCATGGACGCGCTTCTGGGCGCGGCGGCCCTCGGCGATATCGGACAGCATTTTCCGGATACGGATCCGGCTTACGAAGGGATATCCAGCATGGAGCTTCTGAAGCGCGTGGGCGCGCTTTTAGAGGAGCGTGGTTATGTGATCGAGAATATCGATGCTACGGTCATCGCCCAGCGGCCGAAGCTTGCGGCGTGGCGGCCGCAGATGGCGGCGAATATGGCGGAGGCGCTGCGTATCGACGCGGGCCGCGTCAGCGTGAAGGCGACCACCGAGGAAGGGCTCGGCTTTACCGGGATGGGCGAAGGAATTTCCGCTCAGGCCATCTGCCTGTTGACATCGGTGGAGGATTACTGTTATGATGACAGGATGAACGCGGCGCAGCCGCAGTGCGCGGGCTGTCCCGGCTGCGGCCGGAGGGCGGAGATGTAGCCGGTGCGCGGCGGTCGGAATAAAGAAAAGGCGGCAGTACGCAGCAGAGTGCAGGGAGGAATTAGATCCGATATGAAGATTTTCAATACGTTAAGCAGAAGAAAAGAAGAATTTGTGCCCCTGGAGCCGGGCAAAGTCAAGATGTATGTCTGCGGCCCCACGGTCTACAACTATATCCACATCGGCAACGCCAGGCCCATGATCGTTTTCGACACGGTGCGGCGGTATTTTGAGTATAAAGGCTACGAGGTGAATTTCGTATCCAATTTCACGGATGTGGACGACAAGATCATCAATAAGGCGCTGGAGGAGGGCGTGGACGCGTCCGTGATCTCCGAGCGGTTCATCGCCGAGTGCAGGAAGGACATGGCAGGCCTGAACGTGAAGCCGGCCACGACCCATCCCCAGGCGACGAAGGAGATCGAGGGGATGCTCGCCATGATCCATACGCTGATCGAGAAGGGACACGCCTATGTGGCCGCGGACGGAACCGTGTATTTCCGGACGGCGTCCTTTCCGGAATACGGCAAGCTCTCCCATAAGAACCTGGATGAGCTGCAGTCCGGCTTCCGCGAGATCAAGGTGACCGGCGAGGAAGGCAAGGAGGATCCGAATGATTTCGTCCTGTGGAAGCCGAAGAAGGAGGGGGAGCCCTACTGGGAGTCTCCCTGGTGTGAGGGCCGTCCCGGCTGGCATATCGAGTGCTCGGTCATGGCCAAGCGCTATCTGGGCGACGAGATCGACATCCACGCCGGCGGCGAGGATCTGATCTTCCCCCATCATGAGAATGAGATCGCCCAGAGCGAGTGCGCCAACGGCAAGCCCTTCGCGAAGTACTGGATGCACAACGGATTTCTGAATATCGACAATAAGAAGATGTCCAAGTCCCTGGGGAATTTCTTCACGGTTCGGGAGATCAGCGAGAAGTACGACCTGCAGGTGCTGCGTTTCTTTATGTTAAGCGCCCATTACCGCAGCCCGCTGAATTTCAGCGCGGATCTGATGGAGGCGTCGAAGAACGGCCTGGAGCGGATCCGGACGGCGGTCGGGAAGCTGGAGGAGCTTCAGCAGAAGGCGCAGGCGGCGGGCAGTCAGGCAGCTGCCGGGAGTGCCGCGGGGGACAACCTGTATGCAGCGGCCGGTCAGATGGCCGCCGGGGATAATGGGCAGGCAGCGATAGCCGGACAGCAGCCGGTTGATTCCGGCGCGGCTTCCATGACGGCGGCCGAGCAGGAGAACGCGGCTGCGGCGAAGGAACTGGTCGCCAAATACGAAGCCGCCATGGACGACGATTTCAATACGGCCGATGCCGTTTCCGCCATTTTTGAGCTGGTGAAGCTCAGCAACTCCACGGCGGATGAGAACAGCAGCCTGGCGTATGTGTCGTATCTGAAGGAGACGATTGAGAAACTCTGCGATGTGATGGGCATCATCACCGAAGTGAAGCATGAGGCGCTGGATTCGGAGATCGAGGCCATGATCCAGGCGCGGCAGGAGGCCAGGAAGGCGAAGAACTACGCGCTGGCCGACGAGATCCGCGGGAAGCTGTCCGATATGGGCATTA